>NZ_KV837632.1:56894-321781 GCF_001838575.1 Streptococcus sp. HMSC034B03 | reverse complement strand
TTGTACTCTCAAGATTTAAGTAACTGTAAAACGAGGTGTTGGGATAATGGGTGTGGATACAGGTTTTTGTACTCTCAAGATTTAAGTAACTGTAAAACTTAGTAACTCAATTTGGAAGTTTGAAAGAAGTTTTTGTACTCTCAAGATTTAAGTAACTGTAAAACTTTTACATTTCTATAACAAATCGCGGTGATGTTTTTGTACTCTCAAGAAAAACTTAGTATCAAAATTACAGAACTCATTATTGGGCATTGTTTAATGTAAAAGAAATTTAATGAAATAGTTATCTGAGTAATACATTAGCGGAATTGTAATTTAGGTTGAAATGGTTTATAATGAAAAGTAACAAGTATATTAGGAGGTCGTCTAATGGAGAGAAAAATTAAAAAATCAGTAGTTGCGACCGGTTTAGCAGCAACCACTATTATTTCGGGCAGTTTATCACATCAAGTAAATGCTGAAGAAGTAAAAACACAATCTACTGAGCCAAAGACATCTGAAAAAATCACCAAACCAGTTACAGAAACAGATGTTCAATCAGCAAAGATACAAGCCGATGCTGCAAAGGTTCAAACAGATGCTCAGCAAAAAGTTGTAGAGCAAGTCAAAGGAGATGTAAATACTTCAAAGGACGCGGTGGCAGATAGCGAAAAAGCTGTTGCAAATGCTGAGGCAGAAAAGAAAGAAGCAACTCCAGAAGTTATTGAAACCGCAAAAGAAGAAGTGGCGACATCAGAGAAGACGGTTACAACAGAGGAAAATAAAGTTCAAGCAGCAGAGCAGTCTGAAACAAAGGCAAAAGAAGCTGTTAAAAATCAAGAAAATGTTGTTGCAGGGCAACAATCACTTGTTGATGTAGCACAACGTGAATTAGATACAGCAAAAGCTCCGGTTGCAAATGAGCAGCAAGAGCTCAATCAAGCACAAGATGCAGAAAAACAAGCAGAAAAAGATTTAGCAGAAAAGCAAAATAATCTTGCTAAAATGAAGGAAGAAGTTGCTAATCTTCCTAAAGAAATCAATTCAGCGACTGAGCAAGTCAAGCAAAGTGAGCAAAAAGTTGCAGAAAATCAAGCGGCTATTGATCAAAAAGCCGCTGAAGTAGCCCGTGCTGAACAGTCAGCTACCAATAGAAGAAACGTTGATTTAAACAAGGCAACCTATGGTGAATTTTTACAACACGCTAAAACAAATGGAGCCAACCAAGCGATTCGTAATGCAGCTGCTGAAGCACTAGCAACTTATGAAAGAGCTAAACGTGAAGACGGTATTACAGTTGGTTCTGACGCAACAAGTCCAGCAACTTTAGCAAATAACTTAAAAGCGATTGAATTGGTTAGAGCTATCAATGCTTATCGTAGACAAGCTGGATTAAAAGAATTATTGATTGATCCTTACAAGAATCCAGCCAGCCAAGTCCAAACTCTTTATTTTGAAAGAGCAGATTGGCATATGGGCAAATATTTGAGAAATGAAAATGTAGCGATTAGTTTTACTCCGAAAGGAGCCGTTGACTTCTGGCATAAGGAAAAATCTATCTATATGGCTGAGGCAGCTAAGTATGGCTTAACAACTAATGAGCGAAACATTGATTCCAATCAAATTTATACCACCTTACGTAATCGTGGTCAACTTGCTTTCTTCTATAGAGTTGGTCACTATCTTCAAATGATGGATAAAAACTTTAATACCATTTCAGCTGCATATGATAAAGTTCCAAATCAATACAGCAATGTATATGGAACGTCTGAAGTTGGATTCTATAGCGAACATAATTTTAATGCGCGTGTTAATAACGGTACTCTTCTTACTGCAGACGCGTATGAACAAGCAATCCGTAATTTTGCTGATGCTGCAAATGCTGCAAATGCACAAGCAACAGCAGCGAAAAAACAATTAGGCATGTTACGAGCTCAAAGAACGGGTTATGTATCTACTTTAAATATTCAAAAAGCAAAATTAGCAGATCTTCAAAAGTTGGCTGCGAATCGTTCAGCTGCCCTTGCTACTGCGAATGCTGGAGTGATTACAGCTGAAGCGGCCTTGACAAAAGCGAAGCAAAATGTTGTAACAAAAGAAGCTGCTTTGAAGCGCGCAACTGCAACTATTGCATCCAAGTTGGCACCAAAACAAGCAGCATTAGCAAAAGAACAAGGATTACTAGAAACTGCTAAAAATAAATTAGCAGAACTCAAGAAAGTCTTAATTACAGCAGAATTAAATGTTGCCAAGGCAAAAGACGCTTTGCAAGCTAGTCAAGCCAAGCTAAAAGAAGCACAAGATAACTTGGAAAAATTACAAAATGCACCACAAGTACTTGAAGCAGCTCAAAAGGCTCTTCAAGCTGCACAAGCTGACTATGCCTCTAAGGTTAAAACGTTAAAAGATGAAGAAGCAAAACTAGAGATTTCTCGTTCAATTTATACCAAGTTACAAGAAAACTATGAGCAATTGAAAAGTCAACTTCCTCCGAAGGCTCAAAAAGAAACAGATGGAGAAGTACAAAAATTACACTTATCCAGAACTTACCAACCAAAACCATTGTTAGTTAGACAACAAAATACTGGTCAAAAAGTTCTGCCTGCTACAGGTACTAAAGCAGATCAGGTTGCTGCATTAGGTTTGCTACTTGGTTTAGGAACTCTAGCTAGTGCTCGCCGTCGTAAAAGAAATAACGAAGATTAAATAATTGAAGATTTTAGAAAAAATCTAATCTTTCTTCCCACAGGCAAACAACTCTGTTTTCGAGTGTTTGTCTTTTTGATTGAGATGATTAAAATCAACAGTGAAGAAATGATAATAAAATAGAATTTAAATAAAATGTAACTTTTGTCTGATAGATATTTAAAGTATCTATCATTTTGAGAATCAGCACAAAAATAGTATAATAAACTGTATTCTCTTAATGAAACGAATAAAACTAAAGGAGTTTTCTATGCAAGTCATCAAACGTAATGGAGAAGTTACTGATTTTAATCCAGATAAAATTTATCAAGCTATTTTGAAAGCAGCACAAACGGTTTATGTCTTGACAGACGATCTCCGTCAAAATTTAGCGCTTGTAACTAAAAAAGTAGTGTTAGATTTAGAGGAGGCTGGTGTTGAACGAGCTACTATCAGTATGATCCAATCTATGGTAGAAAATCGCCTGTTAGGTGCTGGTTATATCACCATTGCCGAGCATTATATTTCCTACCGCTTGCAACGTGATTTAGACCGGAACGGCTATGGCGATCATATCGCAGTTCATTTGCATTTTGAACAAATTCGATAAATTTGCAGCCTAGATTACAGAATGAAGTAGTTGGCAGATTTTTTGAAAAATTTGCTAAAAATCAACTCTCTTTTAAGTTAATACATATTGCTTGTTCTACAAAAGTTTACCACATTCTCCTAATTTCTAAGACTTGACAAGTGTATTTTAATATGATAAAATTTAAAAGATTTTAAGCTTGAAGGGAGTGAAAAAAATGTCAAAAACCGTAGTACGCAAGAATGAATCCCTTGACGATGCTCTTCGTCGTTTCAAACGTGCGGTTACTAAAGCTGGTACTCTTCAAGAAACACGCAAACGTGAATTCTATGAAAAACCTTCTGTAAAACGTAAACGTAAATCAGAAGCAGCTCGTAAACGTAAAAAATTCTAATAAAAGAAAAAGCAGGATTGAAGTCCTGTTTTTTTGTGGCTATTTCAAAAGAAAAGAGTCTGAGATAAAACACTTCTCAAACTCTTACAATCTTTTAATTTTTCCCTAACCTCTATTTCTTTTCGAGCAAGGCTTTGATTTCTTGAAGAACTTCTAATTCAGTTGGTCCTGCAGCTTCTTCAGCAGTGTCTTCTTCTTTTTTAGTAAGACTTTGCGCTTTTTCAACAGACTTGACGATGAAGAAGAGAACTGTTCCGATGACGAGGAAATTGATAACAGCGCTTAAGAAACTACCGTATGCAATCCCATTCCATTTTAAACCAGCAATTTGTTCTACACCAGCAGCTTTTAAAGCTGGATTGAGAAAGAGTGGAGTAATAACATCTCCAATAAGCGAAGTCACAATAGCTCCAAAAGCATTGGCAATAATAACACCGACCGCCAAATCAATTACATTGCCGCGAAGCAAAAACTCTTTAAGGTCCTTTAACATTTTCTTTTTCCTTTCAAAATACTAAACTATATTATATCCAAAAAAAGGGGAAAGTCAATAAAATGTCTAAAAAATATAGTGAATATTTTACTTTTTGATAAATTTATTATAAAATGTAAATTGTTATTCTATGATAAATTGGGGGTGTTGTCTATTGATTGATAAAGAAATCATTTCTGATATTAAAAATAGCGTCAATATCGTCGAAATCATAGGAGAAGTCGTTGCTCTAACAAAGGCCGGAAGGAATTATTTGGGGCTTTGTCCTTTTCATGGGGAAAAAACTCCATCATTCAATGTAGTAGAAGAAAAACAATTTTATCACTGTTTTGGCTGTGGAAAGTCAGGTGATGTCTTTAAATTTATTGAAGATTATCGTGGTGTTTCTTTTATGGACGCTGTACAAATTGTTGCCGATCGTGCAGGGTTTCCATTAGAAATAGAGCATAGTAGAAAAGAGCTGTCAACACATACACATCCTCATCAAGCACTTTATGATATTCATGCAGAAGCTGCAAGGTTTTACCATGCAGTATTGATGACAACAAAGATAGGAGAAGAAGCACGTTCTTATCTTTATGAACGTGGCTTAACAGATGAGGTTATCAAGCATTTTCAAATTGGTTTAGCGCCCAATGAAAATAACTATCTTTATAAAAGTGTTAGTGGAAAGTTTGATGAGCAAGTCATTATGAATTCTGGTTTGTTCAACTTAGCTGATAACAATTTGGTTTATGACGCCTTTCAAAATCGGATTATGTTTCCATTGACAAATGATAAAGGACAAGTCATTGCTTTTTCAGGTCGTATTTGGCAACCAAGCGATATAGAGCAGAAAGTCGCGAAGTATAAAAATAGTCGCAGTACACCGATTTTCAATAAAAGCTATGAGTTGTATCATCTGGACAAGGCCAAAGCGACTATCAAGAAAAGTCACGAAATTTACTTAATGGAAGGCTTTATGGATGTTATAGCCGCTTATCGTGCTGGAATTGAAAATGCTGTAGCATCTATGGGGACAGCATTGACGCATGAGCATGTGGAGCATCTTCGTAAGTTCGCAAAGAAAATTATTTTAACGTACGATGGTGACAAAGCAGGACAAGCAGCGACAGCAAAAGCTCTGAATGAATTGCATAATTTATCAGTTGAAATTGTCAGGATTCCTGATAATATGGATCCGGATGAATTTATCAAAAAAAATTCTGCTGATGATTTACAAAATTTACTGACTAAAACACGAATTAGTGATATAGAGTTTCTTTTGAACTATCTGAAGCCAGATAATATCGAAAACTTGCAAGCTCAAATTGAATTTGTTGAACAAATGTCTCAGCTGATTTCACAGGTTCAATCAATCACTGCACAAAATTCCTATATTTATATGTTAGCTGAATTGTTACCTGATTTTGACTACCAGCAGGTGGAGCAAGCTGTTAATAATCATCGTTTAGTAAATAGAAGAGAGCAACAACAGCAATCGCATCAACAAGTGTCAAGACTTGACATTCCGATAACACGGCAAGTATCACGGCTAATTAAGGCAGAGAGTCATCTTCTGCAGCGGATGATTGATAATCCTGTAATTTTAAATGATTATCGTTTGAGGAAAGATTTTCATTTCGCAACAGTAGAATTGCAGACTTTGTACGATATTTTAAAAACAAATGGCGAGGTAACGCCACAAGATTTGTCTGAGCAAAATGATTCGGTACAGCAAGCTTGGTATCGGGTCTTAGAAGAAAATCTACCAGAGGAAGTTTCTGAGCAGGAACTGATTGAAGTGGAGCAAACGCGAGATAAGGAATTGCTTCGCAAAGAAAATCAATTGATTGGTAAAAAAGTCCGTGAAGCATCTCATAGTGGGGATGCAGATACGGCATTAGAAGAGCTAGAGCGATTTATTGCTCAAAAAAGGAGAATGGAGTAGGAATGGCTACAAAACAAAAAGAAGTAACAACTTTTGATGTTCAAGTTGCAGAATTTATTCGCAACCATAAAAAAACTGGTACAGCAACCGATGATGAAATCAATGATCGGCTAGTCATTCCATTTACTTTGGAAGCTGATGGCATTGAAGATCTTCTTCAACGGATTCAGGACGCAGGGATTGCTATTACGGATAAAGAGGGCAACCCAAGTGAACGGGTTTTAAATACAGAGGAAGAAGAAGCTGAATTAACAGATGAGGAGTTGCTTGGTAGCAATTCTGCTAAAGTGAACGACCCTGTCCGTATGTATTTAAAGGAAATTGGTGTTGTTCCGTTATTGACCAATGAAGAAGAGCAAGAATTAGCTGTTCTTGTGGAGCAAGGCGACTTAGAAGCGAAACAACGTTTGGCAGAAGCTAATTTGCGGTTGGTTGTCTCTATTGCTAAGCGCTATGTTGGACGCGGCATGCAGTTTCTTGACTTGATTCAAGAAGGCAATATGGGATTGATGAAAGCCGTTGACAAGTTTGACTATACCAAAGGTTTCAAATTTTCGACCTATGCCACTTGGTGGATTCGTCAAGCGATTACTCGTGCGATTGCTGACCAAGCGCGTACGATTCGGATTCCGGTTCACATGGTTGAGACAATCAATAAATTAGTGCGGGAGCAACGAAATCTTTTGCAAGAATTGGGACAAGATCCAACGCCAGAACAAATTGCTGAGCGCATGGATATGACACCAGATAAAGTTCGTGAAATTTTGAAGATTGCCCAGGAGCCGGTCTCTCTTGAAACTCCAATTGGAGAAGAAGATGATAGTCATCTTGGCGATTTCATTGAGGATGAAGTGATTGAAAATCCAGTTGATTACACAACACGTATTGTCCTACGTGAGCAATTAGACGAGGTTCTTGATACATTAACAGACCGTGAAGAAAATGTACTACGTTTGCGTTTCGGTCTAGATGATGGTAAAATGCGTACGCTGGAAGATGTTGGAAAAGTCTTTAACGTGACTCGTGAACGGATTCGACAAATTGAGGCCAAAGCCCTACGCAAATTGCGTCATCCAAGTCGTAGCAAGCCACTTCGTGACTTTATTGAAGATTAGTAGACAAAAGGAGGCACCATGGCATACACAAACGAACAAATTGATGATATTAAAAATCGTATCTTGGAAAGTTTGGAACAAGTTATTGACCCTGAATTAGGAATTGATATTGTAAATCTTGGTTTGATTTATGAAATTCGGTTCAATGGTGAAAATGGTGAGACGCAGATTGATATGACCTTAACAACAATGGGATGCCCGCTGGCTGACTTATTAACTGATCAGATTCATGATGCGATGTCAGATGTACCTGAAGTGAGCAAAGTAGAAGTGAGACTGGTGTGGTATCCAGCATGGACTGTGGATAAAATGAGTCGCTACGCACGCATCGCCCTAGGGATTAAATAAGAATATGGCAGCATGACTTGATTATGCTGCTTTTGTTTTGCTCAAACATTCAGAATTTGTGCAATATTTTAACTTTATATCACTTGAAGTATTGTAAGAATCTGTTATAATAGTTGAACATACTGAATTTTAGAAAAGGGAGAGAAGATGGTTAAAAAAGGAGCACTGACAGGATTACTCTTGTTTGGAATATTTTTCGGCGCAGGGAATTTAATCTTTCCGCCAACTTTAGGAGCTTTGTCTGGCGAACACTTCTGGTCAGCGATTGCAGGATTTGTGCTTTCAGGAGTTGGAATTGCTATTTTAACATTGATTATCGGTACTTTAAATCCCAAAGGCTATGTTTACGAAATTTCTAAAAAGGTTTCTCCTTGGTTTGCGACCAGTTACTTGGTAGTTCTGTATCTAGCGATTGGTCCATTTTTTGCCATTCCTCGGACGGCAACGACTTCTTATGAAGTTGGGATTGCACCATTGCTTTCGAGTAATATGACTGGATTAGGACTTATTATTTTTACAATCTTGTATTTTGTGGCTGCTTACTTGATTTCATTAAATCCTTCCAAAATTTTGGATCGGATTGGTCGGATTTTGACTCCTGTGTTTGCCATTTTGATTGTCATTCTAGTCATTTTAGGAGCGATAAAATATGGAGCAGCTGCACCGCAAGATGCTAGCACGGAATACGCAAAAGCAGCTTTTGGAACTGGCTTTCTTGAAGGGTATAATACGCTTGATGCACTTGCCTCTGTTGCTTTTAGCGTTATCGCTGTGCAAACATTGAACCAACTCGGCTTTGCTAATAAAAAAGAATATATCTCAACGATTTGGATTGTTGGAATTGTTGTTGCATTGGGATTTAGTGCGCTTTATATTGGATTAGGATTTCTTGGAAATCATTTCCCAATTCCGACTGATGTAATGGCTTCTGATGCCAATAAAGGAGTTTATGTCTTATCTCAAGCTACACAAGCTATTTTTGGTCCGACAGCACAGATTTTCCTTGCAGCCATGGTAACAGTGACCTGCTTTACGACTACGGTTGGTTTGATTGTTTCAACATCAGAATTTTTCAATAAAACCTTTCCTAAAATCAGCTACAAAACTTTTGCAACAGTCTTTACCTTGATTGGATTTGCAATTGCAAATCTTGGTTTGGGAGCGATTATTCAGTATTCAGTTCCTGTCTTGCAAATTTTGTACCCGATTACCATTGCGATTGTAATGATTGTGATTGTCAATAAGTTTCTTGCCTTATCTAAGATTGGAATGCAGCTAACGGTAGCAGTTGTAACAATTATTGCCTTTGCGAATATTATTGGCTCGCAATTTAAATTGACTAGTGTGAGTAATTTAATCAATGCTTTGCCATTTGCACAAGCTTCAATTCCTTGGCTGGTACCGACGATTGTTGGGATTGTGTTATCTTTGTTTTTGCCAAATAAACAAAAAAGTGACACATTTGAAATGGAATAATTAAAAACATCTATCACGAAAAGTGATAGTTTTTTTATGACCATATCAAATTCAAGTTTTTACAAATCGTATCCTATATTTTTAAATAGTGAGCCAGTGTATACTTTTCTTAGAAAGAAAATGAGGAGGAAAAGATAATGATATCTATTGTGTTTTTGATTTCTGTATTTCTAGCGGGAATTTTATCATTTTTCTCGCCTTGTATATTGCCATTGCTGCCTGTATATGTTGGTATTTTATTGGATACAGATGAACCAAGAACAATCACTATTTTTGGAAAGAAGATTGCTTGGTACGGAATTATAAAAACACTATTTTTCATTGCAGGATTGTCCGTAGTCTTTTTAATTCTTGGATATGGCGCTGGCTTTTTGGGAAAAGTTCTCTATACAGAGTGGTTCCGCTATGTATTAGGAGCAATTGTTATTTTGCTCGGTGTTCATCAAATGGAACTGATCAATTTTAAGCTACTACAACGACAGAAAAGTGTTCAATTAAAAAAAGATAAAAATAGAAATGATTTTTACAATGCTTTCTTGCTAGGTGTGACCTTTAGCTTTGGTTGGACACCTTGTGTAGGTCCTGTTTTGAGTTCTGTTCTCGCAATTGCAGCTTCTGGTGGTAATGGAGCAGTACAAGGTGGCTTCCTCATGTTAGTTTATACCCTTGGTCTTGCTATCCCATTTCTCATTTTGGCGCTTGCCTCTTCTATTGTTTTACGCCATTTTGGGAAAATAAAACCTTATATGGGACTACTAAAGAAAATTGGCGGGTTACTTATCATCTTGATGGGAATTTTACTTATGCTGGGAAATCTTAATGTTCTAGCTTCAATATTTGGTGGATAAAAGGAGGAATCTCATGAAAAAAACAATGTTAGTCATCACAGGTCTTGTTTGTGTTGCTCTGTTGGGTGCCTGTGGAAATCAAAAATCAGCTAGTGGAACTAAGTCTGGACACGGACAATTTACAAATAAAACGACAGCTACAAAGTTGAATCAAGGCGAAGCAGCTCCTGATTTTGAACTAAAAGGAGTTGACGGGAAAACTTATAAATTGTCAGATTTCAAAGGAAAGAAAGTTTATCTCAAATTTTGGGCATCTTGGTGTTCTATCTGCTTATCTACATTAAAGGATACTGATGAGTTAGCTAAAAATGCTGGGAAAGACTATGTAGTTTTGACGGTTGTTTCACCGGGGCATGTTGGTGAAAAATCTGAAGCAGATTTTAAAAACTGGTATGAGAAATTAAATTATAAACATTTACCTGTTTTACTAGATCCTAGTGGTAAACTATTGGAACAATATGGTGTTCGTTCCTATCCGACAGCTGCATTTATTGGAAGCGATGGAAAATTGGTAAAAACTCGTCCTGGACTTATTAAAAAAGCAGAAATTGAATCAACTCTTAAAAGCATTAAATAGGAGGGGAGGATGATGGATCATAAAATGAAATGGTTATTATTTGGTGGAGCAGTCCTGCTGGTTTTAGGTTTATTTGTGCTAGGAAGTCGCATGATGCCAACCCTTAAAAATCAATCTGCTATTAATCAGATTAAAGAAGCAGCTGTTAGCCAGGCTGAACCGGTCAAGCAAAAGAAAGCGGACTTGAAAAATGCAAATTTAAAGCATATCTATTTGGCAGGAGGTTGCTTCTGGGGGGTGGAAGAATATTTCTCACGAGTAGATGGGGTGGTTGATGCAGTCTCTGGTTATGCTAATGGCACTAGCGAAACCACAAAATACGAACTAATCTCGCAGACAAAACATGCAGAAACGGTTCATGTAACCTATGATGCCAATAAAATCTCTTTAAGAGAAGTCTTGCTACATTATTTTAGAATCATTGATCCGCTCAGCAAAAATAAGCAAGGCAATGATCGTGGAGTGCAATATCGTACAGGCGTGTATTATAAAGATCAGGCTGATGTAGAAACGATTGACAAAGTCTTTGACGAGCAGAAAGAAAAATTTAAAGAGCCATTGGCGGTCGAAAAACAACCATTAAAACATTTTATTAAGGCTGAAGAGTACCACCAAGATTATTTAAAGAAAAATCCAAATGGCTATTGCCATATCAATGTTAAGCAAGCTTCTTATCCAGTCATTGATGCTTCCAAATATAAAAAACCTAGTGATGCAGAGATTAAAAAGAAACTATCTGATGAAGAATATGCTGTAACACAAAAAAATGATACTGAGCGTGCTTTTTCTAATCGCTATTGGGATAAGTTTGATGCAGGAATCTATGTCGATGTTGTAACAGGTGAGCCACTTTTCTCTTCCAAAGATAAATTTGAGTCTGGTTGTGGTTGGCCTAGCTTCACACGTCCAATCAGTCCAGATGTAGCGACTTATAAAGAAGATAAGAGTTTTAATATGACTCGAACAGAGGTGCGAAGTCGTGTTGGAAATTCTCATCTAGGGCATGTCTTTACGGACGGACCAAAAGATAAGGGCGGACTTCGCTACTGTATCAACAGTTTAGCCATTCATTTCATTTCGAAAGACCAAATGGAAAGTAAAGGCTACGGTTATTTATTAAACTATGTGTAACAGCAATTTTCACAGAAATTTGCTATAATGAGTTTAATAAATAATAGGGGTGCGCTAGTGTATTCAATTATGATTGTAGAAGATGAATACCTTGTTCGGCAAGGTATTTCGTCTTTAGTAGATTTTGAAACATTTGATATGGAAGTTATGGATGAGGCTGAAAACGGCTTGGATGCTTGGGAAAAGATACAGCTTGCACAGCCTGATATTGTCTTGACAGACATCAATATGCCACATATAAACGGGATTAAACTAGCTCAATTAGTCAAAGAACAATATCCTTCTGTTCATATTATCTTTTTAACGGGCTATGATGACTTCGATTACGCTTTATCAGCAGTAAAATTAGGTGCTGACGATTATTTACTAAAGCCGTTTTCGCGGGAAGATGTGGAAACGATGTTGTTTAAAGTCAAAGAGAAATTGGACAAGGAGCGAAAGCAGCAGCAAGTTCATGAACTGGTTGAGCAAGCAGAATTTTCTGATTTAGAACAAGCAATTCATGATCGTTTGACCGATACAGAATTGTCTCTTAAATCACTCGCTTTTCAACTAGGGTTTAGTCCGTCTTATTTGAGTGTTCTCATCAAAAAAGAGCTAGGCTTGCCATTTCAGGATTACTTAATTCAAGAACGGATGAAGAAAGCAAAATTACTGCTTTTGACAACTGACTTGAAGGTTTATGAAATTGCAGATCAAGTCGGCTTTGAAGATATGAACTATTTTTCTCAACGCTTCAAGCAAATTGTTGGAGTAACACCGCGGCAGTTTAAACGAGGAGAAGGGCGATGAAACGATATTCGCTTCTGATTCAGTTAGTGATTTATGTTTTTATTATGATTTTAGCTCTTTTGGGAATTGTCGGTGGGATTTATTATCAGACTAGTTCGGTTGCTATTCGCCAGACAACTGAGCAAAATACACGCAAGACCATTCAGCAAAGTGGTCAGTTTATCACTTCTTATTTACAAAAAGTTAAACAGACAACGAGTAGTTTGGCTGAAAATGAGAAAATAAAGACATATGCACAAACACCAAGCCAAGAAAACGCTGAACAACTTCGGCAATTATTCGCAACGATTTTAAAAACAGATTCGGATTTGGTATCTGCTATTTTGGTAACAAAAGACGGAAATCTCATATCAACAGATCCTGAATTAACCATGAAGACATCCGCTGATATGATGAAAGAAAAATGGTATCAGGATGCTATCCATAAAGGTGCTATGCCGATTTTGACACCAGCACGAAGAACCATCAGTCATACAACTGGTGAAAAATGGGTGATTTCAATCATGCAGGAAGTTGTAGATAAAGATGGTAAAAATCTAGGGGTTGTTCGCTTAGATATTGGATACAAGACGTTGGAAGCTTATTTAGATCAACTACAGTTAGGAAAAGAGGGATTTACCTTTATCGTCGATTCCAATCATGACTTTGTCTATCATCCAAAGAAAACAGTTTATTCATCCGCTACTGAAATGCGTGCGATGGCGCCCTATATTGCTGCAAAAAATGGTTATGTAAAATCAAAGCAGGCCTACGTATCTCAGTACCAAATTCCACATAGTGACTGGACCTTGATTGGGGTTTCTTCAATGGAACAATTGCATGCAGTTCAAACACAGATTTTGTGGTCTTTTATTGGAACAGGGTTGTTTGCTTTGGGTGTTTGTCTAATAGGGATTTGGTTTGTGCTTCGGCTTTGGATTAAGCCTTTGCGAGATTTACAAGCAACCATTTTAAAGGTTGGAAGCGGGCATTCAGATTTGAGGGCTAATGAAACCGGCTCTCCTGAATTAGTTGATTTGGCAAGACAATTTAATATTATGTTAGACCGGATTGATCAATTGATGATTGCAGTCAAAGAAGAGGAACAAAATGTCAGAAGATATGAATTGCAGGCGCTTTCCAGCCAAATCAACCCGCATTTTCTTTACAATACGTTAGATACAATTGTATGGATGGCAGAATTTAATGACAGCAAGCGTGTGGTAGAAGTCACAAAATCACTGGCTAAGTATTTCCGTTTAGCTTTGAACCAAGGACATGAACAAATTTCTCTTAAAGATGAAATTGACCACGTGCGTCAGTATCTCTTTATTCAAAAACAGCGCTATGGTGAGAAATTGCAATATGAGATTAAAGAGTTGAAGCAATATGATGACTACAAAATTCCAAAATTAATTTTGCAGCCTTTGGTTGAGAACGCCATTTACCATGGTATCAAAGAAATGAATCGTCAAGGGAGGATTCGAGTTAGCGTTTCTGAAAATGACACGCAGCTCATCGTTTCAATTTATGACAATGGTCGTGGCTTTGTCGCCAGCGAAACTACAAATGCTACACTCGTTCGCTTGGGTGGTGTCGGTTTGAAGAATGTTAATCAGCGTTTGCAATTACAATTTGGTAAATCCTATCACATGGAAATTAAATCTGAAGAAAATACTTATACGGAGATTCGTCTCTATTTTCCAAGGGCAAATAAAACCAACTGATGAAAGATTTCAGTTGTTTTTTAATATTTAATTCCCAACACTGGAGAATTTTTTCATGCCGTATTTGAATAGAGCGTAGTTGATAGTAAAAATAACAAGTAGGACTAAAGGAAGTAGCAAACCAATCCAGCTTAGATTTAAAAAATAAAGAGCTGGAAAAAAAGAAGTAAAAGCATAAGGAAATACAAAAATTAGTATCAATTGGATAAAGGTTGGGTAAATTTTGATAGGGTATTGTGCCATTTGATTGAGGGAGAAAATCCCCATTGTGATAGGGAAAGATTCGACAATCCAAAAAGCAAGAGCAGTAGGTCCTAATTGAATAGCGGCATAGAGTAAACCAATACAAATACAGATAAAGACAAAGAGAAGTAGATGAAAAATGTTCCAATGCAGTCCGAGTAAATGATAGGCTTGATAAGTTGCAATAGCTCCCATTAGTGTTGTGCCAAATCCTTGTAGCTGCACGCGTTCATAAATTAGCTGAAAAAGAGGATTGATAGGCATGATAAGCAGGCGTTCAAACTCACCTTTGCGAATATAGCGGCTTCCAAACATCCAAAGATTGTCAAAGAAAATCAGGTGAACTGAACGTCCGATAGTTGCCATTCCATAAATAAATAGCATTTGTCCATAGTTGAATCCAGCAATTTCCTTGATATTTGCAAATAATACATTTAAAAAGATTAAATAAACAATCTGTTCAATCAAAGAAGAAATAAGTCCAATAAAGAAGTCCATCCTATAAGACATACTAGCAATCAAGTAAGCTTTGAGGTTATAAAAATAAATGCTGATGTATTTCATCTTCAACCTCCTAAAATAACTAAACGACGTTTAGCTTGATACCAAAGAAAAGTAATGAAAGCTGAAAGTATCGGAATCCAAGCCAATTGAATCCAGAAGAGTTCAAAATTAACCTGTCTTTTCAAAAGGATATTGACCGGAAAATTAACAGCAAAGCTATAAGGTAATAGTTTCAAAATGTTTGCAATATTTTCTGGATAAAAACTTAGTGGCAAAAGCGCTCCTGAAGCGAGTGAAAAAAGCCCGTTTCTGAGAATCAAAATTCCCCAAGTATTTGCCGTGAAGAAGGCTGTTAAGCTAAATCCTAAATCTAACAGGAGGATGATAAACATTCCTAATAAACTAGAAAATAGGAAAAGCAATCCTGTCTGCCAATTTGGAAGATAAAGCTGTCCTTGAAGCAAAGGGATAACTAATAAAATTGGAACGAATTTGACAATTTCAACGATTTTGACAGCAAAGTCTTGGAAAAAGAGAGAAGTAATGAGGGAATAAGGATAGAGTAGCTCGCCAGTAATATTCCCATCAACAATCATTATAGACAAATCCCGTCCAATGCTGAAACTATTTAGATTTCCTAGTAGATTTGCAAATATAATATAGGTAGTGAACGTTTCTAAAGTATAACCATTAACGTGAGATTGAGTGAAAAAAATGGTTTTCCAAACGAAAATAGAGACCAGCACTTGTATGAAAGTACGAATCAGGGTCGCGACAAAGAAAGATTTATATTGAAGTTGCGTAATAAGAGCTAATCGTGTGATATGAATATATTTACTCATCAAGCCCCTCCTCATAAATTTGTTTGACGATATTTTCAATTGTCAATTCTTTGATAGCTAGGTCTTCGATTGAATAATGCTCAAAAATCTGATTGATAACTTGGGCATTAGTATAAATATCCGTCTGATAATGAATATTGAAATGATAAGAGTCAATTTTCTCAAAACGAAAACCATTGATTTGGAACAGCTCTTCTATTGGCGTTTGCGTTTTGAAAGAAATGGTTTTAATTGTTGAAAACTTTTCTCTTAATTGCGTCAGACTTCCGTCATAAACCTTTTTGCCCTTATCAATAATGAAAATTCGTTTGCAGAGCGACTCAATATCCTGCATATCATGAGACGTAATGAGGAAAGTTGTCTGATACTCTTTATTCATAAAGCGAATGAAAGAGCGGATGGTTTCTTTTACACTGGCATCAAGACCGATTGTAGGTTCATCCAAGAAAACAACGGCAGGTTGATGAATGAATATAGCAGCAAATTCGCAGCGAACTCGTTGCCCGAGCGAAAGATTACGAACAGGCTGGTGAATAAAATCTCCTAGCTGCAACAGCTCAATTAATTGCTCCAAGCGTTCCTCAAAAACTTTATCAGGAACGTCATAGATTTTCGCATGCAAAATAAAAGATTCCAGCACAGGGATATCCCAACGTAAATGTGATTTTTGTCCGAATAAAACGCCAATCTGCTTATTGACTGCTGTGCGATGTTTCTGTGGGGTAAGTCCATTAATTTTAACACTGCCTCGATCTGGATAAAGAACACCTGTCAGCATTTTTATAGTCGTGGACTTTCCGCTTCCATTCGAACCAATATAACCAACAATTTCACCTTTTTGAACCGTTAATGAAATATTCTGTACAGCGTGAATTTGTTTTTTCTTAGGGTGAAAAAAGGCTTTGATAGAACCTTTAAGGCCTAATTCTTTCTCGACAATACTATATGTCTTATATAATTGATTTGCTTCAATCATCATTATCTCCTTGTGGCAGAAAACGTTTGCGTATATTCATTATTATAACAAGTTCACGAAATCTGTGCAAGTGAATCTTATGGAATGATCTTTTACACAGAAAAAAGGATGAGACAAAATTGCTCAACCTTTTCTTTGATTTCTTCAAATCAATGACTGGAAGCAGCAGAAGTAGCATCTGCCTCACCCGTACTCTCGCTGTGACTACCTGTATCCGAAGCACCGGAAGTTGCATCAGCTTTAGCCTGTCCTCCTGCAGGAGCGAATGGGCCGCTTCCGCCAACTAGCTGCTGACCTGTTGTTTCCAAGTACCATTCCAGCCATGGTCTGAAATTAAAGACAATTTCATTGATCCCAGCGTAAGAGCCGTCTGGATAGTACATGGCCTGATAATTGTGTGTATTTAAAACTGGTGAATGCGGATTTGGAATCAGGGTGCGGACATATTCTTGATTGCCGTTACGCAAGGTTCCGACCACCCACTCTACATTTTTCATTCTGCCAGCCGGAAGTGAATTGTGAACCGTTGATAGGCGGTTTCCTGACTGAGATGGTACACGTTTTGCCAGCATGGTATCAGGGTCTTGATGTGCATTGTTGTAGTAGAGGAATTGGTTGTTGTCATCGGCGTAAGTCAGTTCAAAAGGCATGGATTTCAAGAACATATTGATCTGATCCACCGTTAAAATACCGTGGTCTAGTTTTACATAGGTATCTCCTGAGACAGCGCCCACCATGGCAGCGGCTTTTTCAACCCATTCAGGATCATCTGGGTCAATGCCTTGAATCGTTGTTGCGATAGGTTTGGTAACATCTAAATCTTCTGGTTCAATTGGTTTTGGTTTTTTCAATTTTGAAACGACCTCTACATATTTCATGAAATTATCCAAGCAGGTTTCAAGGAATTTGACGGTTCCTTCGTTGGTAATATTTCCCTCATCGTCAAAGGCTTCTTTGGCTTTTCCAAGCAGAAATTCATTTCCGGGAAGAGTATAAGCATTGACACCTGGTGCGTCAAGAATTTTGCGTAAATGGACCTGTGCGCGCGAAGTTCCTTGATCGTAGTAAGAAGCGCCCACAATCATGACAGGCTTGTTTTCAAATGGATGAACTTCAAATGACAGCCACTCAAGCACGCTTTTCAGAGCGGCGGTAATGGTATGGTTGTGCTCAGGTGTTGCGATAATGACTCCGTCTGCACGGGTAATTTTGTTGTATAGGAGGCGAAGCTGGAAAGATTCGTCCCATTTTTCGTCTTGATTAAACATCGGAACTTCATCAATTTCCAAGACTTCCAATTCAAATTTTAGTTTAAAATGCCTTCTGATAAATTCCAGTAATTTACGATTATACGATTGCTCTGCATTTGAGCCTACAATTCCTACAAATTTCATTATGTCATTCTCCTTTGCTTACAAGTTTTCCCAGTCAAAGTTTTCAGCTTCTTTGTGCAATAATTCCTGTGCGCTGGATAGTTTCTCGGTAATTTTCACAAAAAGGCGGAAATCATCAAAGAGTGCATCTAATTTCTGAATAGTTTCAAGGTCGATGAGATTGCCTTCTTTATCAAATGCCTGCAGAGAGTGCGACAGCAAAAATTCAGAGCCAGGCATGACGGAAGCTTTCAACTCAGGGGCATCCAAAATCTGGCGAAGCTGTAACTGTGCACGAGACGAACCCAAGGTTCCAAAGGAAGCACCTGTAATCATCACGGGTTTATTGAGCAATGGGTAAATGCCGTAAGACAACCAAGCCAGAGCACTCATGAGCGAAGCTGGGGTAGAGTGGTCGTATTCAGGCGTTCCGATAATGACCCCGTCAGCCGCTTCGATCTTTTCAGCAATTTCCGTTACAATAGCTGGAAGTTTTTTGTCTGCGGGTTTATTGAAAATGGGAATATCTTTGATTTCCACTAGTTCAATTTCTGCTTTATCCGCAAAATGTTTTTGCATATATTGTAATAGTTGGCGATTGGTGGAACGTTTTGAATTTGTGCCAACTAAACCGATGAGTTTTAACATAATTATTTCCTTTCCGATATTAAAATAGCAATTCTGGTTTTAAACCAGAAGAATAGAATAATTGATCTTCTTTTGTAATCCCTAACGCTTCAATCTGTTCTTCTTTTTCGACTTGTTCTAGAATGGACGATGGGCTTTCGCCAAATAATCGGGTTGTCCAAATTTCACCGTCTACAGAGCGATTAGACACAATCGTTAAACTAGCGACATCTGTCTCCACAGGATAACCTGTCTTACCATCAAGAATATGGTGATAGGTTTGCCCTTGTTTTTCAAAGGTTCGCTCATAAATTCCCGAAGTCACAACGGATTGATTTACGATAGGAAGAAGAGCCAGATTATTCCCGCGGGTTAATTTGGGATGCTGGATTCCAATCCGCCAAGGACGCTTAGAAACTTGGTTAATTCCTAGGGTTAATACATTCCCGCCTAGATTGATGAGAGCAGAAGTCACGCCTTTATTTTTTAAGAACTCCATCACTTTATCAGCAATATAGCCTTTTGCAAGTGCTCCAAGGTCAATTTTCATTCCTTCTTTTGCCAAAAAAACACTAGAAGAAGCAGAATCGAGTTTAATAAAAGTAGGTTCTATTAAAGAAAGGCAATATTTGATTTCTTCCAGCTGAGGCACTTTGGCGTCTGGAAAACCAATTCGCCACGTTTGTACAAGTGGACCGATAGTAATATTCAAGTGACTATTTTGAGCTAAACTATGCTGTTTTCCTAGCTCAATTAGCTCAAACAAATCAGGATGCACCTGAACCCATTGTTTTCCAGCTTGATGGTTGATTTTCATCAACTCCGAAGCATCATCATTTGCACTAAAGCGTTTTTCATAAAGAAAAAGGAGCTGAACGACCTCGTCAAGTAACAAGTCTGCCTGATGATGAAGAATCAAAATTGTAATCGTCGTTCCCATTAATTGAATAGAACGAGAGCTGAAGTCCACCACATTACCTCCTTTCTATAGATTAAATACACACATCTATTATAACAGATAGATAACGTTTTCACAAACTTTTTTGTAGAAAATTTTCCGACAATTTCATATAGAATGGTCTTAACTAGAAACTTAAAATTTGAATGCATTGAGATTAGAAATGAAATCATTCATGAAAAGTTCTTTTAAATTGATAGAAAATGTAATATTTTTCAGTTTTATGAGCAAATATATTGTAAACGCTAACACGTAATGTTATAATGTTTTAGTAAATTAAAAATTAAGGTAGGAATTGCTCTATGAGTAAAATTGTTGTTATTGGTGCCAACCATGCTGGTACAGCTTGTATCAATACGATATTAGACAACTTCGGAAATGAAAACGAAGTTGTGGTGTTTGACCAAAATTCAAACATTTCCTTCTTAGGATGCGGAATGGCGCTTTGGATTGGTAAGCAAATTGACGGCCCAGAAGGATTGTTCTATTCAGATAAAGAAAAACTTGAAGCAAAAGGTGCAAAAGTTTATATGGAAAGTCCTGTTTTGTCAGTTGATTATGACAAAAAAGAAGTGATCGCACTTGTAAATGGTCAGGAACATCTTGAATCTTATGACAAATTGATTTTTGCGACTGGTTCACAACCAATTATCCCGCCAATCAAAGGTGTTGAACTTGTAGAAGGAAATCGTGAATTTAAAGCGACCCTAGAAAACGTTCAGTTTGTAAAATTGTATCAAAACTCTGCTGAAGTGATTGAAAAGCTGAAAAACAACGAAGGCATCAATCGGGTCGCTGTTGTTGGAGCCGGCTACATTGGTGTTGAACTGGCAGAAGCCTTTGAACGTCTCGGAAAAGAAGTAACCTTGATTGATGTGGCGGACACTTGTCTTGCTGGTTACTACGATCGTGAATTGTCTGATTTGATGAGTCAAAACTTGGCAGATCATGGTATTAAACTTGCCTATGGTCAAACTGTGCAAGCAGTTGAAGGTGAAGGCAAAGTTGAACGCATTGTAACAGATAAAGAAACATTTGACGTAGATATGGTCATTATGGCTGTTGGCTTCCGACCAAACACAGCTCTCGGCGCTGGCAAGATTGAACTTTTCCGTAATGGCGCCTTCCTTGTTGATAAAAAACAAGAAACAAGCATTCCAGGTGTTTATGCAGTTGGTGACTGTGCAACGATTTATGACAATTCCCTTGGTAAAATGAGCTACATTGCACTTGCTTCAAACGCTGTTCGTTCAGGTATTGTCGGAGCTTACAATGCTACTGGTCATGAGTTAGAAGGCATTGGTGTGCAAGGCTCAAACGGTATCAACATCTACGACCTTAAAATGGTTTCAACTGGTTTGACATTGGAAAAAGCAAAAGCTGCGGGTTATGACGCAGTTGAAACAGGCTTCAACGACCTTCAAAAGCCAGAATTTATCAAACACGATAACCATGAAGTAGCTATTCGTATCGTATTTGATAAAGATACACGTGTCATCCTTGGAGCACAAATGGCTTCGCACGAAGATATCTCAATGGGTATTCATCTCTTCTCACTCGCAATCCAAGAAAAAGTGACCATTGATAAATTGGCATTGACAGATATTTTCTTCCTGCCACACTTCAACAAACCTTATAATTACATCACGATGGCAGCATTAACAGCTGAAAAATAAAGATAAAATATTGAGTTTATAAAGCGTTTTTAATACAATTCGTATATAGTTGTTGACAAAGCATTTCAACATTAAAAGAGTGCAACTTTATTTGTGCACTCTTTTTTTGCGTATAACAGAAAAATTTTTGATAAATAGAATAGTATTGCTACTTATTTATCAAAAATTTACGATGATTAGACGAAAGAATACTTTGCCCCAAAAATAGCATTTAGAAATATTTAGAAGATAAATAATGTGTTGCGATGCTCCAAATGGTTAGTTTTCTGAGTGTAAGCTTGTTCTTAGGTAGGTCATCAGTCCTTTACTAAAGGTAAAGAAATGATGACTTTTAAGCCTGGCTGATTGTCTAAAAAAACAATTTCACCTTGATGTAATTTAATAATTTGTTTAGTGATAACCGTTCCCATACCATGTGATTCATAATTAGTCGATTTTTGATTTAGCTCAGTAATTTTTTGAGCTGTAATATCTCCTTGATCCGCAATGATGATGAGCACTTTATTATCAGATAATTGATAAGTCAGATCAATCTGGTTAGAACCGCTGTGTATGATACTATTAAGCAAGAGATTTCTAAAAGCTCTTTCTAGTAAAGTTACCTCTCCTTTTACCAACACTGCCTCGGTAGGCAAATCAAAATGAAGTGTAATTGTTTCATAATTATTCAATATATCGGCAATTACTGTTCGTAGGACTGCAACCAAATCAAGACTCGAAAATTCGGAGTGATGCTTTTGATTATCCAATAAGTAGCTCATATTGAGATTAGAAATCATTTCTTTCATAGTTTGAATCTGATTTTCAATTTCCTCCGTCTGCTTTCCTTTACCATATTGCTGCTCTAGCTGACTGTTATAACCTGATATGAGCATAAGAGGATTGCGTAAATCATGACTGACCCCTCTAATCCATTGCTCTTTCATCGTGTTGCTTTCTTCCAAAATATGAGAGGTTTCATTGAGAGCTGTCTTAATTTCAGAGAAATTTCCCTTTTCATTAAGAGCGATATTTTGACCTTGAGACAAAGAAGTGACAGCAGTAATAATCGGCTCCATCTCCTTTTTAATGCGCAACTTTGATCGGCTCAAAAGAATAAAAATAAGTAAAAGAATAATACCCAAGAAAACAAGTCCCAAACTGAGAAAATTCCTAATAAATTGCGTATTAGCATAGAAATTAAATTTTGCTAAGGAATGCTTTTTAGGATAGCCCAAAACTAAAATTTGCTGACCTCGTACATAGGAGAAAACAGGGTAATCTTCTAAATACCAGCGTGAAAATTTAACCATATCAGTATTCGTATAATGCCTTTTGAGTCCTTTAGGTAAATGATAAGATTGGACAATATTGCCATCTTGATTCAGTACCATAGCCCAAGTATTTTGTTTATCCATTTCAATTTTGCTGCTTTTATCAAAATTAAAATTATTCTGTTGACTCGATTGAGCGATTTTAGTGTAAAGTAGTTCCGGTTTTTCCTTTCCATAGAAACTAAAATAGGATGAGAAAACCAAACCATAAACAAAAATAAGTCCTATGATTAAAGCCAAGAGTAATAGAACATACCTGGTTAATAACTTAGTAAAAAATTTAACGGTATCCATTTAATTCACCTTTAGTTTGTAACCCAAACCTTTAACCGTTATTAAGCTTTCTGGTTTAGATGGATTGGCTTCGATCTTTTGTCGAATCTTACGAATATGAGCCATTAGGGTATTATCATAGCCTTGGTATTGTAAGCCCCAGACTTTTTCTAAGAGTTGGTCAAAAGTAACAATGCGATTCTTATTATCATATAAGACCTTAAGAATACTGTATTCCTTAGCTGTCAGCTGAATCTCTAGTTTTCCTTTGGTAATCAAGGCTTGGCTAAAATGCACCTGGCAAGCAGGCAAAACAAGGGTATCTTCCTTTTCGGGATAGGCTCTTTTTAAGATGGAAAGAATACGCAACTCCAAATCTCTTGGGCGGAAAGGCTTGATAATATAGTCATCTGCCCCTAGCTCAAAGCCCTGATATTGTTTTTCTATATCGGAGATTGCCGACAAAAACAAAACAGGAACCGTTGAAGTCTTACGGATACCTTTTAAAACTTCAAATCCTGATCCTTCAGGCAGCATAATGTCTAAAATAACTAAATCAAAAGATTTTTCTTCAAATTGCTCCAAAGCTTCTTTTTGTGATTGTACACTTGTTAGATTGCTAAAACCAGCAATGTTCAATGATTCTTGCACCATTTCTAAAATTTCTGGGTTATCGTCTAAAATTAAGATCTTCTTTTCTTTATAATTCATACTATTACCTCAATAAGACTAGTATAACACATTGCTTCCTTGGTCAAGGACTTTAAAGTAAAAATTAAGGAAGAATTAAGGTAATGAATAGGTTAAAATAAAGGAGTTTCATTATAATAAAAATAGCGAAAGGATATAACATCACTCTAAGATTTTTAAAGGAGAAAACAAATGAACAATTATATCGTTGAAACCAACCAATTAAGTAAGGATTTTTCAGGTGAAGTAGCCGTTAATCAGCTCTCTATTCATATTAGAAAAAATGAAATTTATGGTTTTTTAGGACCAAATGGTGCTGGTAAGAGCACTGCTATGAAAATGCTTTTGGGATTGTTGCAACCAACCTATGGTTCCATTAAGCTCTTTGGCAAAACCTTTAATAGCAATCAAATATCACTCCTCTCAAATGTAGGTTCCCTTATTGAGGAGCCCTCTTACTATGCTAATTTGACCGGCTATGAAAATCTTGAAATTATCCAAAAATTACTTAAATTACCAAAAAGAAATATTGATGAAGTCTTAAAGATTGTCAAACTTTTCGATCAAAAAGACAAGCTAGTTAAAAACTATTCACTAGGCATGAAACAACGTCTAGGAATTGCGCTAGCCATTGTTAAATTTCCTAAATTACTGATTCTGGATGAGCCAACTAATGGTTTAGATCCTGCTGGTATTCAAGAAATTCGTGAGCTCATCAAGTCATTACCACAAAAATACGATATGACTATCATCGTTTCTAGCCATATTCTTTCAGAAATTGAACAGATGGCTACGACTGTCGGTATTATTAATCATGGTCAATTACTTTTTGAAGGTCATCTATCTGACCTTGAAGAAGATGAAAAATATCTGTTTGAGACCAGTGATGATGTAACTGCTAAAAGAATACTAATGTTCAATGGTTTTAATTTGGATGATGACAAAAAATTGATTGTCAACGATAACGATAAAGTTAATATAGCCACTGCTATTCGACTCTTAGTTGAAAATGATGTTGATATTTATCAAGTTCGTATGATTCGTCGATCGCTGGAAGATGTTTTCCTTGATATGACAGGACGGGAAGGAAGTGTTTTGTAATGCTAAATTTACAATTAGAATTTATCAAATTAAAAAGACGTTCTTTCTTGCTATCTTTGATTGCTATTGTAGCAGTGGGCTTGATTTGGAGTGGCGTTGTTATCAAATATGAATTACCTAAAACGCATGAGGCCTATAATGCCATTTATACCATGACTTACTTGAATGATTGTATTTTGCCACTTTTCATTGCAGTTTTAGCGTCTAGACTACTGGAATTGGAACATCTAGGCAAAACTTTTAAACTCTTGCAAACCAGTAACGAAAGTCCTTGGCAACTTTTTAAGGCTAAATTGACTGTGATGGCTATTTTTGCCTTTGTTGTCAGTTTGATTCAAACGCTTTTTCTGAAATTTATTATTCAAGGCATGCAGGTCAGTGTGACACCTGTTTCATTGAGTCTCTTTTTGTTCACAACTTTTTTGGTTTGTCTCTTTCTGTCTTGTTTACATCTTTGCTTAGCTTTTATCTATCCAAAGCCAAGTGTGACAGTGGTAACAGGCTTAATTGGTTCCTTCCTGTCATTTGTAGGTATCGGTGCGTTACCATTTCCTATTCGTATTTTCATTCCTTGGCAATATTTCTCTATGATGGGAATCGCTAAACGGGTGGCTGGAACTAACACTTATCTTTTTCAATATGATAATGCTTATCCCTTTAAATTAGTCACATTATTGCTTATCATTTTTTTAAGCATCTTTGTCAGTAAAAAACTCATTGGAAAGGCGGATCTATTATGATTATTTTTGAATTTAAAAAAATCAAAAAAAGTGCTATTCCGATAACGCTAATCTTCTTTAACCTTGTTGGGTCCTTATTGGGAGCAATGATTTACGCTCTCAATCGAAAGGTGCTCCTAGATGGTACACAAGCTCGCGTCCTTTGGGGACAAACAGTTTTCTATTCCTCGCAGATATTTACTCCTATTCTGATCGGGATTATCTGTTCCATCAGTTGTCAATTCGAGGAAAGTAATAAAAACTGGCAGCGCTTATTAAGTATTCCGGTTAAAGCCAATCGTATCATTTTATCAAAAATCACCAGCTTATCACTAGTCATGGCTATTAGTCAACTGATAGTTCTTCTCTTTTATATTATCAGCGCTTTGGTTTTGAAGGTACCTTTTGCAAATTATCTACTGGACTTTTTGCTTTGGTCTATCACAGGTTGGATAGCAACCATTACTATTGTCACCATTCAAATTTTTCTTAGTATTCGCTTAAAAAATTTCGCAGTGCCTATTCTTATATCAGCCATTTTGGCTATAGCAGGGCTTATGACCCTATTTATTGGACAAGGTCTTTTTAGCATTTTCCCTTATGCTCAGATTGCTGTTGGTGATCGAGCTCGTTCTTTAGTCCCTTTTACCTTATCTGAATTTATCCTTTTCTTAGTTGTCAATGGTGCTTATATTTTTGTCTTCTATACCTTAGCAGTTAGACAGCTTAAAAAGAGATTTATTTAATCTCATTTATAGTAAAAAACAAGAAGAAAGCGAAGATTTATCGTAATTGTTATACAATTAATGATCAGCAAATAAACAGTGTAGAGATTTAATAAGGATATTATCATAAACCAGTTTCGCATGAAGCTGGTTTGATTTTTTCTCTAGACTTCATTTTCTAAAATAATTTCTATAAGCAATAAGAAAAATTATGCTAAAATAGAAGGAGAACATATTGGGAGGTAATGATGTCTGTTCAGACAGAAAAGGGAACATCAAATACCAAGAAAGAATTTGCGTTTACATCTAGTTCGGTTATTCTGCAAGTTTCAAGAGGAATTTTAGTCGGGATTATTGTAGGTGCAATTGTCGGTTCTTTTCGTTTTTTGATTGAAAAGGGATTTCATATTGTTCAACATTTCTATCAGCAAGGGCATGATAGTATGATTTGGTTTGCTTTTATTCTGTTATTTTATGCTTGCGTGATTTGGATAAGTGCAAAGTTAACGCTCTCGGAAAAGGATATTAAAGGTTCTGGAATTCCGCAAGTAGAAGCAGAGCTGAAAGGTCTGATGAGCTTATCATGGTGGAGCGTTCTCTGGAAAAAATATATTCTGGGTGTTTTAGCCATTGCAAGTGGCTTAATGTTAGGACGTGAAGGTCCAAGTATCCAGCTGGGAGCAATGGGTGGAAAAGGAATTGCCAAACATCTTCATTTAAGCCCTGTGGAAGAGCGTTCTTTGATTGCTAGTGGAGCGGCAGCAGGGCTGGCAGCAGCTTTTAATGCTCCGATTGCGGGATTACTGTTTGTTATTGAGGAAGTCTATCATCATTTTTCGCGTTTCTTTTGGGTCTCGTCTTTGGCGGCAAGTTTAACGGCGAATTTTGTTTCACTTATGATTTTTGGAATGACCCCTGTATTAAATATGCCAGATAATATTCCTCTGATGGGACTAGGGCAATACTGGCTTTATTTGTTGTTAGGAATTTTTCTTGGTTTTTCAGGATTTTTATATGAAAAAGTTGTTTTAGCTATGCCTCGCATTTATGATATGATTGGAGAAGTTTTGCACCTTTCTCCGCAATATTATCCTATTATAGCTTTTATTTTCATTTTGCCAGTAGGATATTTCCTTCTACAGCTTTTAGGCGGTGGCAATCAACTGGTTCTCTCTTTAACCAGTCAACACTATCTGCTATTAACATTAGTGATGTTTTTCGTTATTCGCTTTATCTGGAGTATGATTAGTTATGGTAGTGGGCTTCCTGGTGGTATTTTTCTCCCCATTTTAGCTCTTGGCTCTCTTTTGGGAGCAATTGTTGGTGTCGTTTGTGTGCAATTAGGCTTTGCAACACAAGAGCAATTTCCTATTTTTATTATTTTAGGTATGAGCGGCTACTTTGGTGCAATTTCTAAAGCTCCATTGATAGCAATTATCTTGGTGACTGAGATGGTTGGAGATATACGAAACCTCATGCCTCTTGGTTTAGTGACTTTAGTGGCATATGTTGTAATGGATTTATTAGGCGGAGCACCTGTGTATGAAGCTATGCTAGAGCGAATGCTTCCAGATAGTGTGGCAGATGACGGAGAGACAACCCTTATCGAAATTCCTGTCTCTGAAAAAATAGCCGGCAAGCAAGTTCATGAGTTGGAGTTGCCAAGAGATATTCTAATTACCATGCAACACCACAACGGAAAGAACCAAACAGTGAATGGCAGCACGCGCCTGTATCTAGGAGATATGATTTATGTGGTATTGAAAAAATCAGATATTGGACGCATTAAAGATTTACTCTTGTAAAAGAGGGAGACCTCTTTTTTTTAGAATCTGAAAGAACAACTCGCAATTTCCGAATGATAAAAAATATTATACGTCATTATATTGTAATTTCTGTACCTTGTGTTATAATACTAAAGGAAACGTCAGGAAAGACGTAGCGATGCGAAAGCATAGGTAGGTCATTTTTAGCATAAAATTAAAGGAGAATGATATGCTGAACGAATTTCCTATTTTTGACTATGAAGATATCCAATTGATTCCGAATAAATGTATCATCAAAAGCCGCTCAGAAGCAGATACGACAGTTACTTTTGGGAATCATACTTTTAAACTTCCTGTTGTTCCAGCTAACATGCAAACAATTCTGGATGAAGATGTAGCAGAAAAATTGGCGAAAAGTGGCTATTTCTACATCATGCACCGTTTTGACGAAGCTGGCCGCATTCCTTTCGTCAAGCGTATGCATGAGCAAGGACTGATTGCGTCTATTTCGGTTGGTGTGAAAGATTATGAATATGATTTTGTTAGCCAGTTGAAAGAAGATGCTCCAGAATACATCACGATTGATATTGCGCATGGGCATTCAGATAGTGTGATTGATATGATTCAGCACATCAAAAAAGAACTCCCTGATACTTTCGTGATTGCAGGAAATGTCGGGACACCAGAAGCTGTTCGTGAGCTGGAAAATGCTGGAGCAGATGCAACCAAAGTTGGTATTGGGCCAGGGAAAGTTTGTATCACAAAAGTAAAAACTGGTTTTGGTACAGGTGGCTGGCAATTAGCGGCTCTTCGTTGGTGTGCAAAAGCTGCTCGCAAACCGATTATTGCGGACGGTGGTATTCGTACGCATGGCGACATTGCCAAATCTATTCGCTTTGGTGCTACCATGGTGATGATTGGTTCCCTATTCGCAGGTCATATCGAAAGCCCAGGTCAAACGGTCGAAGTAGACGGTGAACAATTCAAGGAGTATTATGGTTCGGCTTCAGAGTACCAAAAGGGTACGTATAAGAATGTGGAAGGAAAGAAAATTCTTTTACCGGTTAAAGGACATTTAGCTGACACTTTGGTTGAAATGGAGCAGGATTTGCAAAGTGCTATTTCCTATGCTGGCGGAAGAGACTTAGCTGGTCTTAAGCACGTAGATTACGTCATTGTGAAAAATTCTATTTGGAACGGTGATGCGCATTAATAATAAAATAATTACTTATTTATATTACGAATTTGGCGTAATGTTTCTACAAGGCACCTAATGTCTAACAATAAGTAAGTCTTCAACTTTCCTGCTATGTTTTTAGCAAGGAATTTTGTATTCAGTTGGGTAACCAATTGTTTTAGGCTTGCTTTTGGCAAGCCTTTTGTTTTTTCTAAAAGGAGATTTTATGAAATTATTAGAAGAACGTATCCTAAAAGATGGAAATGTTTTAGGAGAAAATATTTTAAAAGTGGATTCATTTCTGACTCACCAAGTCGATTTCAACTTGATGAAAGAAATTGGTAAAGTGTTTGCAACCTATTTTCGCTCGGCTGGTATTACAAAAGTTGTGACAATTGAAGCATCTGGCATCGCACCTGCTATTTATACAGCAGAAGCATTGGGCGTTCCGATGATTTTTGCGAAAAAGTCAAAAAACATTACTATGACGGAAGATATTTTGACGACAGAGGTCTATTCTTTTACCAAACAAGTGACAAGTACGGTCTCAATTGCAGGGAAATTTTTAAATCATCATGATAAAGTGCTTATTGTCGATGATTTTCTAGCAAATGGGCAAGCAGCTAAAGGGCTTGTTAATATCATTGAACAATCAGGTGCCCATGTGGAAGCGATTGGTATTGTGATTGAAAAATCATTCCAAGAAGGAAGAAAGTTGCTAGAAGAAGATAAGCGAAAAGTCGTTTCGTTGGCTCGTATTCAAAAATTTGAAAATGGAAAAGTTGTATTTATGGAGGCTGATGCATAATGGAACTGAAAGAAGAAAAACATTCACAGGCAGCTGTCTTAGGTTTGCAGCACTTATTAGCAATGTACTCTGGGTCAATCCTTGTACCCATTATGATTGCTGGTGCGCTAGGTTATTCGAGCCAACAGTTGACCTATCTCATCTCCACAGATATTTTTATGTGTGGTGTGGCAACGTTTTTGCAATTGCAACTCAATAAATATTTCGGAATTGGCCTGCCAGTCGTACTTGGAGTTGCTTTTCAATCGGTTGCACCTCTGATTATGATTGGTCAAAAACATGGAAGCGGAGCTATGTTTGGAGCGCTCATCGTTTCCGGTATCTACGTTCTTTTGATTGCAGGCATTTTTTCTAAAATTGCTAATTTCTTTCCACCAATTGTGACGGGCTCAGTGATTACAACTATTGGTTTGACACTTATTCCTGTTGCGATTGGCAATATGGGGAATAATAGTGAAAAACCAACTGCACAAAGTTTGCTGTTGGCTGTTGTCACGATTTTAATTATACTGTTAGTAAATATCTTTGCGAAAGGCTTTCTAAAATCCATTTCCATTCTGATTGGCTTAATTATTGGAACGATTATTGCCAGCTTTATGGGCTTAGTAGATTTTGCGCCAGTAACTCAAGCTCCTCTTGTACATGTTCCGACACCGTTTTATTTTGGAATACCTAAGTTTGAACTTTCATCCATCGTCATGATGTGTATTATCGCAACAGTTTCTTTGGTAGAATCAACAGGTGTTTATTTTGCACTTTCAGATATTACAAACGAAAAGTTAGATAGCATTCGTCTGCGAAATGGTTATCGTGCAGAAGGACTTGCAGTGCTTCTTGGCGGTATTTTTAACACTTTCCCTTATACAGGATTTTCACAAAATGTTGGTTTGGTCAAACTTTCTGGAATTAAAACACGGCTCCCAATCTATTATGCAGCAGGATTCTTAGTCTTGTTAGGATTGGTACCGAAATTCGGAGCTTTGGCACAAATCATCCCAAGTCCTGTACTCGGTGGTGCTATGCTTGTCATGTTTGGTTTTGTTTCTGTTCAGGGAATGCAAATGCTAGCGCGAGTTGATTTTGAACACAATGAACACCATTTCTTGATTGCCGCTGTATCTATTTCCGCAGGAGTCGGCCTAAATGGAAGCAATCTTTTTAACAGTTTGCCAACTGGCTTGCAAATGTTTTTCTCAAATGGAATTGTTATGGCGAGCGTCATTGCGATTGTATTGAATCTTATTTTAAATCGTGAGAAGAGATAAAGCTCGGCAAGAGGCTGGGAGGATTTCCTCCTAGCTTTTTTGACTATTCTAAGTGCTTATAGTATAGTTAAGAGAGAAAGTATTGTTTGAGGAGATTGTATGTACCAAGCTCGCAATTTAAAAGAAAGAATGACCTTATTTATCTCGATTTTTTTGCCAATTTTGATTTATCAACTGGCCAATTTTTCAGCCTCGTTTGTGGATACAACCATGACAGGGCAATACCATACGTTGCATTTGGCGGGAGTTTCAATGGCGACTAGCTTATGGAGTCCGTTTTTTACTTTTTTGACTGGTATTGTCTCAGCCTTGGTTCCGATTATTGGACATCATCTAGGACAAAAACAGGAAGAAAAAATCGCTTCTGATTTTTATCAGTTTATTTATTTATCTCTCGGCTTGTCTCTTCTCTTGTTTGGGCTCGTTTTTCTAGGTGCACCGCTTGTTTTGTCCAATATTGGATTAGAACCATTAGTAGCAGAAGTCTCTATACACTACCTCTGGTATTTGGCATTTGGTATTATCCCTTTGCTTTTATTTAGTGTTGTACGCTCTTTATTAGATGCATTAGGATTGACAAGATTATCCATGTATCTTATGTTGCTCTTGCTACCGTTGAATGCCAGTTTTAACTACATTTTAATTTATGGAGCATTTGGCTTCCCAGAAATGGGTGGATCAGGAGCGGGGCTAGGGACTTCGTTGGCTTACTGGGTGCTGTTAGTCCTTTCGGTGGTAGTTGCCAAAAGACATCCTAGAATAAAAAAATATCAATTATGGAAAATTCGTCCTTTAGACAAAAAAGAGTTGCTGGAAGGGATTCGTCTCGGTTTTCCTATTGGCGGAACTGTCTTTGCAGAAGTTGTGATATTTTCAGTCGTAGGTTTGCTTATGGCTAAGTTTTCTTCGTTAATCATTGCCAGCCACCAATCTGCTATTAGTTTTTCCAATCTTATGTATGCTTTTCCTATGAGCATTTCTAATGCTATGGCGATTATCGTTTCTTACGAAATTGGCGCAAAGCGTCTAGACTATGTCAGAAAATATTGTGTTTTGGGAAGATTGACTGCGCTTGGGTTCGCTGTTTTCACGCTGACATTTTTATATCTTTTCCGTTATCAAGTCGCTTCATTATATGGAACCAACAAAGAATTCATTCGTCTGACATCGGTTTTCTTAACTTATAGTTTGTTTTTTCAATTAGCAGATACTTTCGCAGCGCCTCTTCAAGGAATTTTACGTGGTTATAAGGATACAAAAGTGCCATTTTATTTGGGATTGATTGGCTATTGGGGGGTGTCGCTACCAGTTGGGTTACTATTGGATCACACGACAAATTTAGGTCCCTTTGCTTATTGGATTGGTTTAATCTCTAGTCTGGTCGTTAGTGGCATTTTATACCAACTTCGTCTTAATCATATTCAAAAACGAAATTAGCTTAAATGTTGCATCTACATCATTTATCATTCTGAATTAAAAAAGAATCTCAGATTTTTATCCAAGATTCTTTTTTTTGTTATTTTGTACGCATTTCACCTTGTGGGAAATAAGTCCCTTCTGGCATGTCGTTGATGATGACATGAACAGCAGATTGTGGCGCGCCAGTATTTTTCACGATAGCAGCAGTAACTTCTTTTGCAAGAGCTTTCTTTTGTTCTAACGTGCGTCCTTCAAATAAATCAATTCTGACAAATGGCATATGGTTTCTCCTTTTTATTTTTGATATTTTTATTTTATCACAAATTAGGTTTTAAAGCGTGTCAGAATGTGGTAAAATAAGAAGTATTAAAAATTGGAGAATTTGGAACGAATTAAAGAAAATGGCTCAGTTGTATTATAAATATGGCACGATGAATTCGGGCAAAACAATCGAAATTTTAAAAGTAGCACACAACTATGAAGAACAAGGCAAAGGTGTTGTCATTATGACGAGCGCACTTGATACACGTGACGGTTTTGGCGTTGTTTCTAGTCGTATCGGAATGAAGCGAAAAGCAATTGCAATAGCAGAAGATACTGATATTTTCCACTTTATTCAGGAAATGCCCGAAAAGCCTTATTGTGTATTGATTGATGAAGCGCAGTTTCTATCTCGTCGTCATGTCTATGACTTAGCGAGGGTAGTTGACGAATTAAACGTACCAGTTATGGCTTTTGGTTTGAAAAATGATTTTCGCAATGAGTTATTTGAAGGCTCGAAATATCTCTTGCTTCTAGCAGATAAAATTGATGAGATTAAAACAATTTGTCAATTTTGCTCCAAAAAAGCAACCATGGTATTAAGAACAACGAATGGTAAGCCGGTCTATGAAGGTGAGCAAATTCAAATCGGTGGGAATGAAACATATATTCCTGTCTGTCGGAAGCATTATTTTAAGCCAGAAATTGACGAAATGAAGAGTTAAGGAGAGGTGTAGCAAACGATGAATATTTATGAACAACTACAAGCCGTTGAAGATCGCTATGAAGAGTTGGGAGAACTTCTGAGTGACCCAGATGTTGTTAGTGACACCAAGCGTTTTATGGAATTGTCCAAAGAAGAAGCGAGTACACGCGATACGGTAGCAACTTATCGTGAATATAAAAGGGTGCTCCAAAACATCACAGATGCTGAGGAAATGATCAAAGGCGCTTCTGGTGATACTGATTTGGAAGAAATGGCAAAGCAAGAGCTCAAAGACGCAAAAGCTGAAAAAGAAGAATACGAGGAAAAATTGAAAATTCTTCTTTTACCAAAAGATCCAAACGACGATAAAAATATCATCTTAGAAATTCGTGGTGCAGCAGGAGGTGACGAAGCCTCGCTCTTTGCCGGTGATCTTCTGACAATGTATCAAAAATACGCCGAATCGCAAGGCTGGAAATTCGAGGTTATGGAAGCCTCTATGAATGGAGTCGGTGGCTTCAAAGAAGTAGTAGCGATGGTTTCTGGTCAATCCGTTTATTCCAAACTAAAATACGAATCAGGTGCTCATCGTGTACAGCGTGTCCCAGTGACAGAAAGTCAAGGACGAGTTCACACTTCGACAGCAACAGTCTTAGTCATGCCTGAAGTTGAAGAAGTGGAATATGATATTGATCCAAAAGATCTTCGGATTGACATTTATCACGCTTCTGGTGCTGGCGGTCAGAATGTCAACAAAGTTGCAACAGCCGTTCGGATCGTTCATTTGCCTACAAATATTAAGGTTGAAATGCAGGAAGAACGAACCCAACAAAAGAATCGCGACAAAGCTATGAAGATCATCCGTGCGCGTGTAGCGGATCATTTTGCGCAAATTGCGCAAGACGAGCAAGATGCCGAGCGGAAATCAACTATTGGTACTGGAGACCGATCGGAGCGGATTCGTACCTATAATTTTCCACAAAATCGTGTGACAGATCACCGTATTGGTTTAACGCTGCAAAAGCTAGATACGATTTTAGCTGGAAAATTAGATGAAATCGTGGACGCCTTGGTATTGTATGACCAAACACAAAAACTAGAAGAATTGAATAAATAATGAAATTAGCTCAAATTCTTGCTGAAATGGAAAAACAGCTTGAAGCAGTTGGCGAAGAAGCTGAAAGCCTCTCCTTTACCTTTCGGTCTTTGAGAAACTTATCCTTCACCCAATTTGTGCTGAAAATGCAAGCAGAAGCAACAGCAGATGATATAGAATTACTGAAAAAGATTCAATCTCAATTATTGGTTCATAAACCTGCCCAATACATTATTGGGAACGCAGCATTTCATGGACATTCGTTCAAAGTAGATGAACGAGTGCTAATTCCCCGACCAGAAACTGAGGAATTGGTCAACCTTATCTTGTCTGAAAATCAAAATAGCAGTCTGAAAGTTTTGGATATTGGCACTGGAAGTGGAGCAATTGCTCTATCTTTGGCTGCTGAGCGTGCGAATTGGCAGGTCACGGCTTCCGACATTTCCCAAGATGCTCTGGATTTGGCGCAAGAAAATGCGGAAGCAATTGATGTAGCAATTGATTTTGTTCAGTCTGATTGTTTTCAGGTAATTACAGGAAAGTATGATATTATTGTATCCAATCCGCCCTATATTTCAGAGACGGACAGAGAAGAAGTAGGACTAAATGTACTTGCTTCAGAACCTCATCTTGCTCTTTTTGCTGAAGAAGACGGGTATGCTGTTTATCGAAAAATTGCTGAGAACGCCCAAAAACATTTGACAGAAAAAGGAAAAATCTATCTCGAAATTGGCTACAAGCAAGGGGAACATGTAAAAAAATTATTTGAGTCTGCATTTCCAAAAATGAGAATTCGCGTCTTGCAAGATCAATTCGGAAAAGATAGAATGGTAATGGTAGATAATGGATAAAATTGAGGAAATACTGAGCAGCGGAGGAGCGGTCGTGCTGCCAACAGAGACTGTATATGGTTTATTTTGTAAAGCACTGGATGAGCAGGCCGTCAGTCATGTCTATGACTTAAAAGGCAGACCTCGCGAAAAGGCCTTGAATTTAAATGTTTCAAGCTTAGAAGAAATTTATCAATTTTCCAAACATCAGCCTCAGTATTTAAAAAAGCTCTATCAAGCCTTTCTACCCGGTCCTTTGACCATTATTTTACAAGCTAATGAACAAGTTCCGATTTGGGTAAATTCAGGTATGAAAACAATTGGTTTTCGTGTCCCTAGTCATCCTAAAACATTGGACTTGATTAGAAAATTTGGACCTCTCATTGGTCCGTCCGCAAATTTATCTGGAAAGAGTAGCGGAGTAAACTTCCAGCAAATTATGACCGATTTCAATCACGAAGTTCTTGGTATAGAAGATGATGCTTTTCTAACAGGACAGGATTCAACTATTTTGGATTTATCTGGTGAAACAGCATATATTCTACGCCAAGGTGCTGTCACTTGCGAAGAAATTCTCGCTAAAATTCCAGAAATTCACTTCTAAACCTTGACTAAATAGGTTTTAGCCCCGCTTTAAGAGAAGGGAGACTCTTATGATTTTTGACCATAAAAACTATAAAGAATATGACGCTGAGCTTTGGGAAGCCATTGCTGCAGAAGAAAAACGTCAGCAAAACAATATTGAATTGATTGCTTCAGAAAACGTTGTTTCAAAAGCTGTTATGGCAGCACAAGGTTCTATTTTAACCAATAAATATGCCGAAGGTTATCCAGGTCGTCGCTATTATGGTGGTACGGACGTTGTGGATGTGATTGAGACATTAGCAATTGAACGTGCTAAAGAAATTTTTGGAGCAAAATTTGCCAATGTTCAACCCCACTCAGGCAGTCAGGCGAATTGTGCGGCTTATATGGCCTTAATTGAGCCAGGTGATACAGTAATGGGAATGGATCTTGCAGCAGGCGGACATTTGACACATGGCGCAGCTGTTAGCTTCTCTGGGAAAACCTATAACTTTGTGCCTTATAATGTCGATCCTGAAACGGAACTTTTAGATTTTGATGCTATTTTGGCGCAGGCTAAAGAAGTCAAACCTAAATTGATTGTTGCAGGTGCTTCTGCCTATTCACATATTATTGATTTTGCTAAATTCCGTGAAATTGCAGATACTGTCGGAGCCAAACTCATGGTAGACATGGCTCATATTGCCGGTTTAGTTGCTGCTGGTTTGCATCCAAGTCCAGTACCGTATGCACATATTACGACAACTACCACTCATAAAACCCTTCGAGGACCTCGTGGCGGCTTAATTTTGACCAACGATGAAGAATTGGCGAAAAAGATTAATTCCGCAATCTTCCCAGGAATTCAAGGAGGACCGCTAGAGCATGTCGTAGCAGCTAAAGCAGCTGCTTTCAAAGAAGTATTGGATTCAGATTTCAAAGTTTATGCTCAGCAGATTTTAGATAATGCTAAGGCAATGGTTCAAGTATTCCAACAACATGGTAATTTCCGTGTCATTTCAGGCGGTACGGAGAATCATCTTTTCCTTGTGGATGTGACCAAAGTCGTTGAAAATGGAAAAGTCGCTCAGAACCTTTTGGATGATGTCCATATCACTCTCAACAAAAACTCTATCCCTTATGAAACCTTATCTCCATTTAAAACAAGTGGCATTCGGATCGGAACTGCAGCTATTGCAGCTCGTGGCTTTGGGGTAGCTGAAAGTACTAAAGTAGCAGAATTGATCATCAAAACTTTAGAAAATGCAGAGAATGAAGCTGTTTTACAGCAGGTTTGTGCAGAAGTTAAAGAATTGACCGATGCCTTTCCACTATATGAGGACTGAAATGGACATTTACGTAAAAAAAGCTATTATTCATCAATTTAGTCCATCAGACACCGACCTTCTTTTAGCAGATAAATATCTTAATATTACTCCAAAAATTGAAGAATATCTTCGCAAGAAGATTGAACGTGTCTATTCAGATGAGGCCAAAACAGGTATTTTTACCGAAGATAATGTCTTTTTATCACATATGACAAAAGACCTTTTAGAAACTTCTATAACGATTGCCAATCTCTGGAAAGAGGAGTTTTCGGTGAGCGAAAATCAGAAAACCAATGATTTGATTTTTGTTCAATTTGACAAGGAAGGAGTAGAGCATCTTGCTTTTTTGCGCATTGCTCTGCGGGAAACCCTCACCCACTTAGGTGGAGAAGTAGATAATCCTATCAAGATTACCCAGAACAACTTGCCGGGATTTGGTACAGGCGCTGATGAAGCCTTGGTCATCAATCTTCAATCACGTAAATACCATTTGATTGAAAAGCGGATTAAATACAATGGTGCTTTTCTCAATTATTTTTCTGATAATCTATTACAAGTCCATCCTGAAATTTCTCCCAAGAAATCTATTAAAGCCTTAGAAAAAACGGCTCAAAAAGTTGCAGAAAGTTTTAATCAGGATGATTTTCAATTTCAATCCAAGGTTAAATCATCTATTTTCAAAAATTTAGAAGAAAATGATGAATTATCACCAGAAAAATTAGCAGATGACTTGTTCGATAACAATCTGACAGCTCGTTTGACTTTTATTGATCAGGTTAAGGAAACAATTCCAGAAACTGTTAAATTTGATGAAATTGATAGTAGTCGTCAGAAGAAAAAATTTGAAAATCAAAAGCTCTCTCTTTCAAATGGGATTGAACTCATTGTCCCCAATAACATCTATCAAGATGCGGAATCCGTAGAGTTCATACAAAACGAGAATGGAACCTATTCCATTCTCATCAAAAACATAGAAGATATCCAAAGTAAATAATGTTTAAAATTCTTAGAAAATTGATCCTTCTCATTCTTTTAATCTTTGTTGGTTACAAGCTTGTTCAAGTTCATCATGATGTCAAGCAAGTGATGAACTACCGTAGCTTAGTGAGAGAAGTGCTAGACGAACAAGATACTGCAGCCAATGAGGAACTAGTCCTTGCTATGATTTACACAGAAACAAAAGGAAAAGTTTCTGATGTCATGCAATCTAGTGAAAGTGCGACGGGTCAGAAAAACTCTATTTTAGATAATAAAAAAAGCATTCGTCAAGGTGTTCAGACCTTATCTGCGAATCTAAATGTAGCTCAAGAAAAGAAAGTAGATGTTTGGACCGCTGTACAAGCCTATAACTTTGGTCGAGCTTACATCGATTATATTGCAAAACACGGTGGCGAAAATACCCTTGATTTGGCAAAAAAATACTCTAAAAATGTTGTCGCACCAAGTTTAGGAAACGTGACCGGCAAAACCTATTCTTATTACCACCCCATCGCCCTCCTTCATGGCTCTAAGCTCTATATCAATGGTGGGAATTATTATTACTCCCGACAAGTTCAGATGAATATGCACATCATGAAAGTGATGAATTGGTTTTAATAACATCACCCCTAGTAGCTTATTTCTACTAGGGGTTTTCAAACAAATCAATTGTTATTTATATCGTTACATGTTATACTTAAAAATATATCTCACAGAAAGAAGCGATAAAAATGACGAAAAAAGCGGTCCTAACTACAGGACTTTTAACAGTTCTGATTGCTATTTCTGCTTTTTTATTTTACAACGTTGAAGCAGACGGTAAATTAGACAAAAAGAAGTATGTGCAATCAACTACTCCAACCCTATTCTTTCATGGTTATGGAAGTAGTGCCAATGCTGAGCGACACATGACGAATGCAGCAAAAAAAGAAGGAGTAACAAAAACAGTTATTCGAGCAAATGTTGATAGAAATGGTGCAGTTACGTTAAGGGGAGACATTCCCAAAGATGCTATCAATCCAATCGTAGAAGTGAATTACGAAGACAATCGCAATCCCATTGATGTTGGACGGTATGCAAAAGCTGTCGTCAGCAATCTACAGGAAAAGTATGGCTTTACAAAAATGAATATGGTAGGTCATTCTTTAGGGAATATGTCGATTTTGTATTATCTTTTAGAACATGCTCAAGATGAGAACTTGCCACAGCTGCAAAAACAAGTGAATATCGCAAATTTCGCTGCCGGTTTAGAAGCTATGGGCTTATCATCTGATGTGAAAGTTGACAAAACAACAGGTCAACCAAACCAAGTCACGCAAACTTTCCAAAGATTATTACCATTACGTGAAGTATTCCCACAAAATCAAATTGACGTTTTGAATATCTATGGTGATTATAAAAATGGATCAGACGGTTCTGTTTTAAATTCTTCATCTCGCAGTTTGAAATACTTAGTTGCAGACAATGCCAAATCTTATCAAGAAAAGAAAATTACCGGCAAACTAGCACAACATAGCCAATTACATGAAAACCCAGAAGTAGATAAACTACTGATTCAATTTTTGTGGGGAAAATAAACTGACAAATTTAAAAGCCAAACTTCAAGAAATAAGAAGTTTAGCTTTTTCTGTTTTTATTCCCATTCAACCGTTGCTGGTGGTTTGCTGGTGATATCGTAGACAATACGGTTGACGTGATCTACTTCATTGACGATACGAACAGAGATTTTTTGTAGTACTTCCCAAGGGACTTTAGCAAAATCTGCTGTCATTCCATCAATAGAAGTAATAGCACGAATAGCAATGGTATAATCATAAGTTCGACCATCACCCATAACACCTACTGAACGAACACCAGTATTTACAGTGAAGTATTGCCAGATATCACGATCGAGTCCAGCTTTCACAATTTCTTCGCGGAGAATGGCGTCGGATTCACGTACAGTGGTTAGTTTTTCTTCTGTAATTTCCCCCATGACACGTATAGCAAGTCCTGGACCCGGGAATGGCTGACGCCAAACAATTTCATCTGGCATACCAAGTTCTGTACCAAGCGCGCGAACTTCATCTTTGTAGAGGGTGTTCAGAGGTTCAATCAGCTTGAACTGCATGTCTTCAGGAAGTCCACCAACGTTATGGTGTGATTTGATTGTTTGGGCAGTATCTGTACCAGACTCAATGACATCTGTGTAAAGTGTTCCTTGTGCGAGGAATTTTACATCTTTCAGCTTACTTGCTTCATCATCAAAGACGTAGACAAATTCATTGCCGATGATTTTACGCTTTTGCTCTGGATCAGAAACACCAGCTAATTTATCAAGGAAACGTTTGGCAGCGTCTGCTTTGATGATATTCAGACCGAATTTTCCTCCAAGGGAATCCATGACTTGATCTGCTTCGCCCTTACGGAGCAATCCATGATCTACAAAGATGCAGATAAGCTGGTCTCCGATAGCTTTTTGAAGGAGAACGCCAACAACGGATGAATCAACACCGCCTGAAAGCCCGAGAAGAACACGTTTATCGCCAACCGTTTCTCGAATTCGCTTAATTTGCATTTCAATAAAGTTATCCATTGACCAGTCGCCTTTGGCGCCACAAATATTCAAAGCAAAATTGCGTAGAATATCATACCCATAAACAGAGTGGCGTACTTCAGGGTGAAATTGAATGCCATAAATCTGCTTTTCAGGTTGCTCAATAGCTGCAAATGGACAGTCGGCAGAAGTACCAGTACGTACAAATCCTTGAGGAATTTCGGTGACAGCATCTCCGTGACTCATGAGAACGATTTGTTTTTCAGGAGTTCCTGCAAACAGTTTAGAGACAGTATGAGTGAGCTCGGATTGACCGTACTCACGGTTTCCGGCATTTCCAGCAGGTACAACTTTCCCACCTAATTTGTGAGTCAAAAGCTGCATTCCATAGCAAATTCCCAAAATTGGAATACCCAATTCTAAAATTTCAGGATCAATGTCAAATGCTCCTGCTTCATATACAGACTTTGGTCCACCTGACAAAATGATTCCGACTGGATTTATCTCACGAACCTCAGCAGCTGTGATTTTATTGCTTTTCAGCTCAGAAAAAACACCAATCTCGCGGATTCTGCGTGAAATAAGCTGATTGTATTGGCTCCCATAATCCAGTACAATAATTCTTTCGACATCTTGCAATTCAGTTGTAGTTGTCATTTCTTCCCTTTCTTAAAAGACTTTTCTTTGTTTATTCTAACACAAAATAAAGACTTTTTCCAATAACATTAAGTAGCGATTGACTTTTATTTCAATTGATAATACAATGAAGAGAGGAAACCATTCTTGAAAGGGGTTACTATGCTTCCAGCTTATATTAAAATTCACGATCAAATAAAAAAAGAAATTGACGAGGAAATCTGGAAAATCGGGCAACGTCTGCCAAGTGAGCGCGATTTAGCTGAACAATTTGAGGTTAGCCGCATGACACTTCGTCAGGCAATCACTCTTTTAGTCGAAGAAGGAGTGCTAGAGCGCCGTATGGGTAGCGGTACATTTGTAGCCAGTACACGGGTTCAGGAAAAGATGCGCGGCACAACCAGCTTTACAGAAATCATCAAATCCCAAGGCAAGACACCTTCAAGTCAATTGATTTCTTACCGTCGAACACTGCCAAGTAAAGAAGAGGTCGAAAAATTAGGAATTGAGAAGACGGAAAACGTTGTCCGAATGGAGCGGGTGCGGTATGCGGATAATATCCCCGTAGTTTACGAAGTCGCTTCCATTCCAGAGAAATTCATCAAAAATTTTAATAAAGAAGAAATTACGAAACATTTTTTTCAAACCTTACAAGAACATGGCTATAAAATCGGAAAATCTCAACAGACCATTTATGCTCGTCTTGCCAAAGAAAAGATTGCACATCATCTAGAAATTCCTAAAGGACATGCCATTCTTGCTTTGACACAGATTTCTTATTTTGACGACTGCACCGCTTTTGAATATGTTAAAAGTCAGTATGTCGGCGAACGATTTGAATTTTATCTGGAAAATAACTGATTTAAATTACATAATTTAATATACGTAAACACCCTTAGTGATTTAAGAGTGTTTTTTAGTGAGTAAAGCTCTTCACTAGTAGAGTTTATCTGTATTTTTTGATATAATAATCTTTATGGAAATTGAAAAAACCAATCGAATGAATGCTCTTTTTGAGTTTTATGCAGCACTTTTAACAGATAAGCAAATGAATTATATCGAGCTTTATTATGCAGATGATTATAGTTTAGCTGAGATTGCTGAAGAATTTCAAGTTAGTCGTCAGGCTGTTTATGACAATATCAAACGAACAGAAAAGATTCTCGAAGACTATGAAAAGAAGCTCCACATGTATTCAGACTATATCGTCAGAAGTCAGATTTTCGATCAAATAACGGAAAAATATGCTAATGATGCCTATTTACAAGAGCAAATCGCAATTTTATCTAGTATTGACAATCGAGAATAGTGAATTGTCAGCTCAAAAAACGCAAAAATCAATAACCAATAACATAGAAATTAACTAGGAGAAATAAAATTTATGGCATTTGAAAGTTTAACCGAACGTTTGCAGAACGTCTTTAAAAATCTGCGTCGCAAGGGCAAAATTTCCGAGAGTGATGTCCAGGAAGCAACCAAAGAAATTCGTCTGGCGCTCTTGGAGGCCGATGTAGCTTTACCCGTTGTCAAAGATTTCATCAAGAAAGTTCGCGAACGTGCTGTCGGATACGAAGTTATTGATACGTTAAATCCTGCTCAACAAATCATCAAGATTGTTGATGAGGAATTGACTACTGTACTGGGTTCTGATACGGCAGAAGTTATCAAATCTCCAAAAATTCCGACTATTATCATGATGGTCGGTCTTCAAGGTGCTGGTAAGACTACGTTTGCCGGAAAGTTGGCCAATAAACTCAAGAAAGAAGAAAACGCTCGTCCTTTGATGATAGCTGCTGATATTTACCGTCCGGCAGCCATTGACCAGCTTAAAACTCTAGGTCAGCAAATTGATGTACCAGTCTTTTCACTGGGTACAGAAGTACCAGCAGTAGAGATTGTTCGTCAAGGTCTAGAGCAAGCCAAGGCTAATCACAATGACTATGTCTTGATTGATACGGCAGGTCGTTTACAAATTGATGAAAAGCTCATGAATGAGCTGCGCGATGTCAAAGCACTAGCTCAACCAAATGAAATCCTCTTGGTCGTAGATGCTATGATTGGTCAAGAAGCTGCCAATGTAGCTCGCGAATTCAACGCTCAGTTGGAAGTGACTGGGGTTATTCTGACCAAGATTGACGGCGATACACGTGGTGGTGCAGCCTTATCTGTCCGGCAAATCACTGGCAAGCCAATTAAGTTCACTGGTACTGGAGAAAAGATTACCGATATTGAAACTTTCCACCCAGATCGGATGTCTAGTCGGATTTTGGGCATGGGAGACATGCTGACCCTAATTGAAAAAGCCTCTCAGGAGTACGATGAGCAAAAATCACTTGAGATGGCTGAAAAAATGAGAGAAAATACCTTTGATTTCAACGATTTCATTGACCAGCTAGATCAAGTACAAAATATGGGGCCAATGGAAGATTTGTTAAAGATGATTCCTGGCATGGCTAACAATCCTGCTATGAAGAATTTTAAGGTAGATGAAAACGAAATCGCCCGCAAACGTGCCATTGTGTCATCTATGACACCTACCGAACGGGAAAATCCCGACCTTCTTAATCCAAGTCGTCGCCGTCGGATTGCTGCAGGTTCTGGTAATAGCTTTGTCGAAGTCAACAAATTTATCAAAGACTTTAACCAAGCAAAGCAAGTCATGCAAGGTGTCATGTCTGGTGATATGAATAAAATGATGAAGCAGATGGGGCTCAACCCTAACAATTTACCAAAAAATATGCCAAATATGAACGGGATGGATATGTCAGCACTTCAAAACATGGATATGTCCGCTTTAGGGGGAGCTGGTAATCCTGATATGAGCCAGATGTTTGGTGGCGGACTTAAAGGAAAAATCGGCGAATTTGCAACCAAACAAGCTATGAAACGTATGGCAAATAAAATGAAAAAAGCTAAGAAAAAACGAAAATAAACATATTTTGTAGTAAATGATGATTGGAATAAAGCAGTTCAATTTGGTGGGCTGTTTTATTTTTTTTGAAAAACTATTGACATTTGATGATAAACGTGTATTCGAGAAATTTCAGGAGGACAATTACAACGCGCAGGTATCTGTCGTGCGTCGTGCTATGATAAATCAACCGGAACTTTTATTTGCTGATGAACCTAGATTCCAACTGATCTTATTTTGTATTGTGTATTATCTATTACAAAGTAAAGAAACGAATCTTTCAATAGACTCTTACATACATCTTTCCGAAAAACTATAATTTTCTTGAAAAAAACACAGGAGTGTGCTATACTTCTATTAATATAGAAATGATGGAGAATATCTTAATGAAACGTGAAATACTGTTAGAAAGAATTGAAAAACTAAAAGCTATCATGCCTTGGTATGTTTTGGAATACTATCAGTCTAAATTGACTGTTCCATACAGTTTTACAACCTTATATGAATATCTCAAAGAATATGATCGCTTTTTTCATTGGATTTTAGACTCTGGAATTGCTGATGGGTCACAGATTGCAGAAATTCCTCTGTCAGTATTGGAAAATATGACTAAAAAAGATATGGAAGCGTTTATTCTTTACTTACGGGAGCGTCCATTGCTGAATGCCAATACTACACAGAACGGGGTATCGCAAACCACCATTAATCGCACTCTTTCTGCTCTCTCTAGCCTTTATAAATATTTAACTGAAGAGGTGGAAAATGAGAATGGGGAGCCTTATTTCTATCGTAATGTCATGAAAAAAGTGTCTACTAAGAAAAAGAGAGAAACTTTAGCTGCGCGCGCTGAAAACATCAAACAAAAACTCTTTTTGGGCGAAGAAACTGAACAATTTTTGAATTATATTGATGAAGAATACCCTAAAAATTTATCAAATCGGGCTCTCTCCTCTTTTGAAAAAAATAAAGAGCGAGATTTGGCAATCATAGCACTGCTTCTTGCGTCTGGTGTTCGTCTATCCGAGGCAGTAAATCTTGATTTGAAAGACCTAAATCTCAAAATGATGGTCATTGAAGTTACTCGTAAGGGCGGGAAAAGAGATTCTGTCAATGTTGCAGCTTTTGCCAAAGCTTATTTGGAAAGGTACCTGGAGGTTCGCTCTAAACGTTATAAAGCTGAAAAATCAGACACTGCCCTCTTTTTGACAGAATATAGAGGTGTTCCTAACCGGATTGATGCTTCTAGTGTAGAAAAGATGGTTGCTAAGTATTCTGAAGATTTCAAAGTTCGAGTGACACCTCACAAACTCCGCCATACGCTGGCTACTCGACTTTATGATGCTACTAAATCTCAAGTTTTGGTCAGTCATCAGCTAGGACATGCCAGTACTCAAGTTACAGATCTCTACACCCATATTGTTAATGACGAACAAAAAAATGCATTGGATAATTTATAAAATAAAAAGTTTGCATAATTTAAGGTATGCAAACTTTTTATTTGAATTGAGCTAAATGCTGCTAGTTTGTGCCCATGCTCATAGTTTCTGGTAGGGTACTACCGCCGTCAATGACAATTTGAGATCCTGTAAGATAGGAGGATTCATCACTACCTAAAAAGGCAAAGAGTTCCCCTACTTCTTGCGGTTTAGCTAATCTTTTCATTGGAACAGCGGCCGCAATATCTTGAATAGGAACTTCTGGATGTTCTGGGTTGGATTCCAGGGCCATTTTTTCGACCATCGGTGTCCGAGCATAGCCTAGCTGGCTGCAGTTAACTCGGATATTGCGATCGGCATATTCTACTGCCAAGGCCTTGGTTAAGCCGACCAGAGCTGCCTTGGTCATCGCGTAAGCTGTTTCTCCAGCATCAGCAACCAAATCGCCTGTTACAGATGATGCGATGACGATAGCGCCTGCTCTCTGTTTCAACATGGGCTTGATGGTTGCCTGACAAGTGTTCCAAACTCCCTTGATATTGACATTAATATGTTGATCCCGTATCTGGTCTGTCATTTCTTCAAAGGGCGCCAGCTTGCAGATACCAGCATTACAGCAGGCAATATCAAGATGCCCAAAGGCTTGGATAGTCTGAGAGACAGCCACTTCCAAATCTTCTAGACGACTGACATCACCGATATAGCTGATAATATCTATTTGGTAGCTGTCACGAAGTTCTTGAGCAGTTGCTTCTACTTGAGGGTCTCGATCGAAAAGGCAGAGCTTGGCGCCATATTTGGCATAGACTGAGGCAATGCCCTGACCCAGACCGACAGCAGCTCCAGTAATCAAAGCAACTTTTCCATCTAATTTAGCCATAGTAACCATCCTTTCTAAAACGAAGAAGTTTGACAGATTTTTGTGACATTTTATGATGTATTTATAACTTTAGTCTAGTACTTTTCTAGTTGCTTGTCAATATAATAATGAAGGAAAACCTCGCATTTGCTATGATGTTTCGTCCTCTTTATAAAAAATCTATCCAATAATTTCTGTAGGGTTCGATAATAAGGAACTTGCTCCAAAGCAGATATTCTCCAAACGATTATTGGCTGTGGTGTATCCCATAAGCATCTGAACATCCTGATAACCAGCTTCTTCAAACAATAGAAAAAACATCCTTAGTTAAATAAATGTAAGAATGTTTTTATTTTGTTATAGTCTTGTGATTTAGCCAACCACTGCTTCTGCAATTTCTTCTTGGCTAATTCCAGCGAAATAGCGAGAAATATCCAGGTTTTCAAGAGCATTTAAAACATCTTCTCTTTCATATTTAACACCCTTGAGGACTTCTTCTACTGCTGCTACATCTTCGATTCCAAAGAAATCTCCGTAAATTTTGATGTTTTCGATTTTTGACTGAACAACATTGGCAAAGATTTCCACTTTACCGCTAGTAAATTTGGTACTACGATGAACATTGTACTCTGGCGATTTGCCATAGTTCCAATCCCAAGTAGCAAATTTAGTTTCCTTGATATGGTTGATTTCAGCTAGTTCATCATCGGAGAAGACATATTCTGTCATTTCTGGATATTCTTTCTTCATATAGTCTAGCAGGAGGTCGCGAAATTGCTCGACAGTAATCTTTTCAGGCAATTCATCAATGATATTGGTTACACGAGCTCGAACAGACTTAACACCTTTGGACTCGAACTTGTCCTTGGAAACTTTTAAGGCATTCGCTAAGACGGATAATTCTACGTCAAACAGCAAGCAACCGTGATGCATGATTCGGCCATTGATGTAGGCCTGAGCATTGCCACAGAACTTTTTACTGTCAATTTCCAAATCGTTGCGCCCTGTAAATTCGGCTTTTACACCTAATGCTTCCAAGGTCTTGATGACCGGAATAGAGAAGCTCTTAAAATCAAAGGCTTTGTTCTCAGATTCTTTGGAAATGATGGTGTAGTTGAGATTGTTATAGTCGTGATAGACGGCTCCACCTCCACTGATACGACGAACAACCTCAATGCCATGCTCTCGGACATAGTCACGATTGATTTCTTCAATAGTATTCTGATGACGTCCGACAATGATAGAAGGTTTATTGATCCAAAGCAAGAAAATCATATCTTCGTCAAGAAGATGCTTGAAGGCATACTCCTCAAGAGCGATATTAAAAGCTGTATCATTACTGTTGTTAATAATGTATTTCATCTCAATCGTGCCTCTTATCTTTTCTTTGGAGCATGAATAGCCATGCCGAGTACGTCTGCAAATGCTTCGTACATAACTTCTGAGAATGTCGGATGACCGTGAATGGTTTTGAGCATTTCTTCCACCGTGATTTCCATTTCGATGATAGTAGAAGCTTCATTGATTAACTCAGCTGCTGCAGGGCCGATAATGTGAACACCGAGAACTTCTCCGTATTTCTTATCAGCAATCACTTTGACAAATCCTTGAGCAGCATCAGATGCAATTGCTCGTCCGTTTGCTGCAAAGTTGAATTTGCCGATAGCTACATCGTATTTTTCGCGAGCTTGTTCTTCTGTCAGACCGACTGCCGCAACTTCTGGTAAAGTGTAGATGGCTGCTGGAGTTAGATTTAATTTAGCAACTACATGATTGCCTTTGAGAGCATTCTCTGCAGCTACTTCTCCCATACGAAAAGCTGCATGCGCCAACATCTTGGTACCGTTAATGTCTCCGGGTGCGTAAATTCCTGAAACAGAAGTTTCCATATATTCATTGACCTTGATGCGACCACGGTCTAGTTCAAAGTCAACCTCGCCAATTCCCTCCAAATCAGGTACGCGTCCAATAGAAAGCAAAGCTTTATCAGCTATGATATCTTCTTTTCCTGCAACTTTGATGCGGAGCTTGCCATTTTCTTCGATAATTTCTTCCAACTTGGTCTCTGTCAAAATGGTCATGCCCTTGCGTTCAAGAATGAGCCGTAGGTTCTTAGAGACTTCTGCATCCATAGCTGGAACAATCCGATTCATCATTTCGACAACCGTCACCTTACTGCCAAAGGTCATGAAAGCCTGTCCTAGCTCAATACCAACAACGCCACCACCAATGATTACTAAACTTTCTGGAACTTCCTTCATATCTAGAATATCATCGCTAGTCATAACAAGTGGTGATTCTATGCCTGGAACGTTAATCTTGCTGACTTTTGAGCCACCAGCTAAGATAATTTTCTTGGTTTCAAGAAGTTCAGAACCGTTCACTAAGACATTCTTATCTTTGGTAATGGTACCAATTCCTTTGTGAACATCAACATCATAGCTGCGAAGCAGACCTGCAACACCTCCGACAAGTGTGTTGACAACCTTGTTTTTGGTTTCCAGAACTTTATCCATATTGACGGTAAAGCTTGGATTTTCAATGATAATTCCGCGGTTTGCTGCATGGTCTAGGCTTTCAATAATTTCTGCATTGTGAAGATAGGTCTTAGTCGGGATACAGCCACGGTTGAGGCAGGTTCCACCTAGTTCAGATTTTTCAACAAGGGCAATCTTGCCTCCTAATTGAGCTGCTTTAATCGCTGCCACATAGCCAGCTGGTCCGCCACCAATAACCACAATATCATAAGCGTCATCACTCTTATTATCGTCGTTAGAAGTTGTGGTTGCAGTTGGTGTTGAACTAGCATCTGAAACAGCCACAGTAGTCGGAATATTTTCTCCTTCTTCGCCCAGATAACCGATAACTTCCGTTACAGGAACAGTCTCACCGTCTCCTTTCAAGATAGCAATCAGATAGCCATCTTCCTCTGCTTCTAACTCCATGCTGACTTTATCTGTCATGATTTCCAGAAGGATTTCTCCTTCTTTTACAAATTCGCCAACTTTTTTATTCCATTGAACAATCTGTCCTTCTGTCATATCAACGCCGGCTTTTGGCATAATTACTTCTAAGGTCATGTTTTTATTTTCCTCTCATTTTAACTTTTTTACACCAACATTGAAATCGGATCTTCAATCAGTGCTTTTAGATCTTTCATGAATTTAGCACCTGCCATACCGTCCACAACTCGGTGGTCAATAGTTAATCCAAGACTCATGATTGGTCGAATAACAATCTCTCCGTTCACTACGACTGGTTTTTCAACGGTTGAGCTAACTCCCAAAATCGCTGAATTGGGTTGATTGATAATTGGGCCGAACGATTGAACACCAAACATTCCTAGATTACTAATCGTAAAAGTTGAGTTTTGCAATTCGCTTGGTGCTAATTTTCCATTTAAAGTCCGTTCAATCACATCCTTAAAGGCAACGACTAACTCAGACAGACTCATTTTTTCGGCATTGTAAACCACTGGTGTCATAAGCCCATTGTCCATCCCAACAGCCATAGCCAGATTGACATAATTGTGCATGATAATGGTTTGCCCGTCCTCTGTCAGAGACGAATTAAGATAAGGGTGCTTCATCAAAGTTTTGACAACTGCCATAGAAAGTAAATCCGTAACCGTCATTTTCTTTCCTGTCGCTTCCATAATTGTCTCTAAAACCCTCTTGCGCAGCGCCAGCAACTCTGTCATATCTACATCATAATTGAGAGTGAAAGTTGGTGCTGTCAGATAAGAATCCACCATTCGTTTAGCAATGACCTTCCGCATTGGCGTCATTGGAAGGCGCTTAATTTCTCCATAAGGAGTGGTGTTGTCAGGTATTTCTTCCGCTTTCTCAATTTGAGCCGGAGACTTGATACTGTCTGAGTCAACATTTTCAGGCAGCAAAGCCAGAATATCCTTTTTCATAATCCTGCCGTGCACGCCTGTCCCTTGGATTTCCTGCCAAGCGATGTTATTTTCTTCTGCAATACGTTTTGCAAGGGGCGTAATTTTCACAATATTGAATTCTCGATAACTTTCAATATCTTCTTTGTGAATGCGTCCCTTTGCGCCAGTACCAGATACGTCATAGAGATTGATACCCAAATCATCTGCTAATTTTCTAGCAGCAGGGGTCGCTCTTAATTTTTTGTCATCCATGTTCTCTCTCATTCTTAAATAATTCATTGGTTGAGGCAATATTTGCCCTATTTCTTTGTTTTCACAAAGTTTCTACTGTTAATATTAGCAAAAATCGGGGATAAACTTTAAATTACTTTACATAATTAAAGTTATGCAAATCTAAATTTGCCGTTTATTTCCAGTTTACTCTTTATGATAAGTCTTACGGATAGCCTCTTTGATACTTTCAACTGTCGGAATCATAGCATTTTCAAGATTCTGAGCATAGGGCATGGGAACATCTTCGCCAGCACAGCGGCGAATTGGTGCATCCAAATAGTCAAATGCTTCTGATTCGGAAATGATAGCAGAAATTTCACCGATATAACCACTAGTTTTGTGGGCATCATTGACTAGAACGACTTTTCCTGTTTTTTTGACTGAGTTGATAATGATATCCTTGTCCAGAGGCACCAAGGTACGAGGATCAACCACTTCTACTGAAATGCCTTCTTCTGCCAATTCTTCAGCTGCTTGCATAACCCTACGGAGCATTTTTCCATAGGTCACAACTGTCACGTCTGTTCCCTCTTTTTTGATGTCACCAACACCAAGAGGGATTGTATAATCAGGATCAAGCGGAACTTCGCCTTTTTGGTTGAATTCTGACTTGTACTCAAGAATAATAACAGGATTGTTGTCGCGGATAGAAGATTTTAGCAACCCTTTCATATCCGCAGGAGTGCCAGGTGCCACGACCTTTAAACCCGGAATGTGGGTAAACCAAGATTCCAAAGATTGTGAGTGTTGAGCAGCTGAGCCGACACCATTTCCAGCTGCGCAGCGAATTGTCATCGGAACCTGACCTTTACCACCAAACATATAGCGAGTCTTAGCGGCTTGGTTGACAATTGCATCCATGGCAATGACAGAAAAATCCATAAAAGTTATATCTACAATTGAGCGTAGCCCAGTCATGGCTGCTCCTGCTGCAGCTCCTGAAATAGCTGCTTCAGAAATTGGACAATCACGTACTCGCTTTGGACCGAATTCTTCTAACATTCCGACGGATGTTCCGAAATCTCCTCCGAAAATACCGACATCTTCTCCCATTAACAGCACATTTTCATCGTGACGCATTTCCTCAGACATAGCAAGAATAATGGTGTCACGAAAAGACATTGTTTTTGTTTCCATTTTATCTCCTCTCTTAGTCTGCGTAAATATCTTCAAAAGCTGATTCAAGCGGTGGAAATGGACTTTCTTCTGCAAATTTTACAGATGCTTCTACTGCTTCTTTAACCTCTGCTTGGATAGCTTCTAACTCTTCATTGCTTGCAATCTGACTTTCTAGCAAGTATTTACGAAGATTTTCAATTGGGTCCTTCTTTTTCCACTCCTCAACTTCTTCACGTGTTCGATATTTACCAGGGTCAGATGAAGAATGCCCCAACCAGCGATAGGTCACACTCTCGATTAAGACAGGTCCTTTACCACTTCGAACATATTTAACAGCTTTTTGAAAACCTTCATAGACCTCAATGACGTTGTTCCCGTCTGGAATAAACATGCCAGGAATGCCATAGGCAGCACTCCGCTCATAAATGTGCTCTATATTGGTCATTTTCTTAATGTCTGCAGAAATACCATAGCCGTTATTGATACAATAGAAAATTACTGGTAGATTCCAGATAGAAGCCATGTTGACTGCTTCATGAAAAATACCTTCGTTCGTTGCTCCGTCACCAAAGAAGCAAACCACGATTTTATCTGTTTGGTGCATTTGCTGAGTGAGGGCGGCACCGACTGCAATTCCCATACCTCCGCCAACAATACCATTTGCTCCTAAGTTTCCGGCATCCAAATCAGCAATGTGCATGGAGCCACCTTTTCCTTTGCAGGTTCCGTTATATTTGCCCATGATTTCTGCCATCATGCCGTTCAGATCAATTCCTTTGGCAATCGCCTGACCATGACCACGGTGGTTAGAAGTAATCAAATCATCAGGATTGAGGGCCAGCATAGCTCCAACGCTAGCTGCTTCTTCTCCAACAGAAAAGTGAGTCATTCCTGGAACTTTCCCCTTTTTTACGAGTTGGGCAATTTTTAAGTCCATCCGACGGATCTCTTCCATCTTACGAAACATCTCTAGCAAAAGATTTTTATCTAAAGTTGACATAGTCGAGCCTTTCTATGAGTGTAATTCTATAATTTCATTCTATCCAAACTAAAAAATACTGTCAAAATTTATGCTTGAACAATTTCACAAAGAAAAATCAGCGAACCTTGCTGGCAAGCTGATTTGAATTGACTAAATAAAAATTTCACAAATAGATTTTTCTACTTTTTCCCAAAATCCTCTATCATTTGATCGATTTCCGAACGACTTGGTGTTGTCAAAATATAATGAACATCTCCTTGTAAGTCTGCAAATGCCTTTGGCATGATTTTGACTGCTTTTAATTTATCGCCGTACTTTGCACGCAATTCTTCTTCTGAATACACATAATTTGAGGTTGAACGGCGTGAAGTAACCAAGCCATATTGTGCTTCGACTTGAGGTTGTGGGAAAGGTTCGCCATTCACAATATCTGCATATCCACGATAAAGGTCAATGGAGTGAGCAAAGTTATACAAATCAATCGTAAAAGCACCTGCTGGACGATTATTGTATTCTATGGCAATATAATCATCTCCGTCACGGAAAAATTCAATATGAAAGAAGCGTTCTTTCATGCCAAACGCTTTAATGATAGCTTCCCCATATTGACGTAACTTGGGATCCATGTCTTTTATAATATAATATGAGTTTTCATAATGATTCAAAACTAAGTCTAAAGGGGTATAAGCATAATCAAAAGTTGTTGAAAACACAATATTTCCTTTTGAATCCAGTAATCCGTCAAACGTACAAATTTGTCCAGAGTCAACGAATTTTTCAAAGAAATAAACGGTTTGCTTATCCCACTCTTGTTTAAATTGTTCAACATCTTCAGTAGTTTCAAGTTTATAAGTTCCTGCTGCGCCAACTCCATTGTCTGGCTTCGCAATCATCGGAAGTCTAATTTTACTGACAGCCATGTCAACTGCCTGCAAGGTTTTTACAATTTGACCAGGAACGACAGGAACTCCAGCCTTTTTAAAGAGTTTCTTCATTTCAGACTTAAATTTTGTCTTTTTCAAGTCTTTTGGCTTTGGTCCTACAACATTAAATTGTTCACGCAATTTTGCGTCTTGGTCCAACCAATATTCATTGTGTGACTCAATGCGGTCAATTGGTCCGTGCTTGTAAAAAAGGAAGGCTACAGCACGTTTCACTTCATCAAGATTTTCTAAATTTTCCACACGAAAATATTCTGTTAAAGCATTTTTCAAAGGTTGATCTAGTTGATCATAAGGTTCTTGCCCAATTCCTAAAACAGTAATTCCTTTGTTAGCAAGTTCAACGGTAAATTGTTGAAAATTTTGTGGATAATAAGGTGAAATAACGATATAGTTCATAATGTTGTTTCCTTTCTAATCATAGATTTAATTGACTTAGAAAATAAGGCATTTGCTTACGCCACCAAATCCAGTCATGCGAAACATCATATCCCCATTCAGCAAACCATGCCGGAATGTTCTTATGTTCAAAGGCTTCTTTTAAGGTGTAGAGAGAAGGTAGTCCGTCCTGTTCCCATGCACCAAGTCCTGTACAGACAATGATATCAGCATTGCGATAGCGGTCAATAAACCAACCATCGTTTTGATTCCAAATGTAATCTGCTGGTGAATTTTGATAAATTGCTTCATCATCTAAACAATCACCGACAAAGAAGCGGGCATCGTAAACTCCGCTGAGGGCGATGACCTTGTTAAAGACATCGGGGTGCTGGAGAAAGAAATTAACAGCGTGATAGGCTCCCATAGAACAACCTGTCGTCATCATTGGATCAAACCAACCTGTTTTATGCTTGATAAAAGGAATGGCTTCCTCAATGACATAGCGCTCATAAGCTCGGTGCATTTCCGCGCGGTCGTGAGGAGCTTTCCAATCAGCCAGCCAGCTTTCACTATCTACACTACTCAAAGTGAAGAATTGAATTTTTCCTGTTTCGATAAACCATGAACAAGCCTCAATCATACCAAAATCTGCATATTCATTGTGACTGCCTCCTGATGAAGCAAAAACGACTACAGGCATTCCAGCGTGCCCGTAACGATTCACATACATTTCACGATTTAAATGACCACTCCAATGACTTAAAAATTCAACGTGCATATAAATTCTCTCCTCATATTCTTAATTAATTTATTTACCATTTTTCGCTAAAGAAGCGAAGACAATCAGGTAAATGCTCAGCCCAAGCCATTTCATTGTGTTCTGCACCGGCTTGGATATAAAACAATAGATTTTCCAAATCTAAACCGCCCGCAATTAACTGACGAAAGTAGGTTAATGACGAATCAATATAAGCTTGCTTGATATTACTAGCCATTAAGGTTTTATCGGTGTCATCTGCTTCTTCTGTTCCAACATAAATATAAATCCGCTGATCTGCTAATAAGTTATGGCGTTCTATATAACGATTGAATGCTTCCTGATGCAGCCAGTTTGCAGATGAGAAAATACCCAAGCATCCAATTTGCTCTTGGTATTCAATTCCCATAAACTGTGTAATGTTTCCGCCTAAAGAAGAACCAACCATAGCCGTGTGCGCTCGGTCTGACTTGGTACGATAATGCTCGTCAACAAAGGGTTTAACAACTTCCATGACAAACTCCGCATACTCTGTCCCCTTACCGCCAAATTGCATACCTGGAATAGTTGATTCTTGATATTTCCATGCAGAATACTCATTCATTCGATTAAAACCGTCATTGTCAATCGCCACCACAATCATTTTTTCAATGTCGGGATTTCTCTTAATCGTTGGAATGATTTTCCAAGAATGTCCACTAAAAGACTCTTTACTATAAAGGACATTTTGACCGTCGTGAAAATAAACTACAGGATAGGATTTCTGAGTATCTTGCTCATAATTTCTAGGAAGTAGCACTCGAACACGACGCTTTTGTTTGCTATAAGGCACTTCTAATGCATGTTCCCTTACTTCAAGGTAAAAATAGGATTGATTCATTGTCAGAAAACTTTCTATTTTCAAAATTTTTATCTATTATATCATAAAATATACAAAAAAGTTAGGGAATTCCTAACTTTTTAATACTTTTATAACAAATCATCATTATTTCTATCTTTTCCAAAAGAAAACTAGAGATTTTGATAATTTTTGATAGCTTGTAGCGCTCGTTTTGCTATTTTTTCATAGCGTTCTTTTTTGTCTCGAATACGTGGACCGTCCAACTCCTTGATAATTCCAAAATTGACATTCATTGGCTGGAAATGTTTGCTATCAGCATGCGTGATATAATGAGGTAAGCTTCCAATAGCAGTTGTTTCTGGAAAGACCAGGGCTTCTTCTCCATTGAAAAGTCTGGCTGCATTGATACCGGCTACCAGCCCGGACGCGGCAGATTCTACATACCCTTCTACACCGGTCATCTGACCTGCAAAAAAGATATTCTCTTGTTTTTTAGACTGGAACGTCTGTGTCAGGAGATTTGGTGAATCCATGTAAGAATTGCGGTGCATCACGCCATAGCGGACAAATTCTGCATTTTCCAATCCCGGAATCATCCGAAAAACGCGCTTCTGTTCTCCCCATTTTAGGTGTGTTTGGAAACCAACAATATTATAAAGGCTTCCAGCTGCATTGTCCTGACGAAGCTGCACAACTGCATAGGGTGTCTTAAATTCACCGTCACGGGGTCCTTTATAGTCATCCGGGTATTCCAAACCAACTGGCTTCATAGGACCGTAGAGCATGGTTTTTATTCCTCTTTTTGCCATCACCTCAATCGGCATACAGCCTTCAAAGTATTTTTCTTTTTCAAAGCTATTTAACGGTGCTTCCTCGGCATTTACCAAAGCGTCATGAAAAGCCATAAACTCATTCTTAGTCATAGGAGCATTGAGATAAGCAGCCTCTCCCTTGTCATAGCGAGATTTGAGGTAAACTTTCTCCATGTCAATTGTATTGACATCTACAATCGGTGCTGCTGCATCATAAAAGTAAAATCCAGCTCCACCATTTAGCGCGTGAATCTTTTCAGCAAGTGTATCACTTGTCAAAGGTCCCGTCGCAATAACAGTAATCGTATCATCAGGAATTTTGGTGATTTCCTCACGAATAACTTCGATTAAAGGATGGTTTGTCACCTCATCAGTCACCATTTGTGAAAAACCGTCACGGTCAACTGCTAATGCTCCTCCAGCAGGAATACGCGTAGCTTCTGCTGCTCTCATAATGATAGAATCCAAACGTCGCATTTCTTCTTTTAAGAGACCAACCGCATTCGTTAGCGAATCCCCCCGTAGAGAGTTAGAACAGACTAGCTCTGCAAAATCACTAGTCTTATGTTGCGGAGTAGATTTCACTCCTCGCATTTCATACAGCTTAACAGGAATACCGCGTTTAGCAATTTGATAAGCTGCTTCGCTACCTGCAAGACCAGCTCCTATGACATTGATGTAAGATTGAGACATGAAACAAATACCTCTTTGGGAGGAGACTCCCACAAATCTTTCTAATTATTCTTAACCATTATAACAGAAAAAGCCCCTACTGACGAGTGAGACTTTCTAGAATGCAAATACACTAACTTATTAGTATCCATCCTCAAACATTGGTGTAAAGAATATAATGATTGGTCATGTATCTATTTCTTTAACATTTTTTCCAGATAAGCAATTTTAACAAAATCCTTATCATTATTTTGGTCATTTCGATAGGAATCTTGCGAAGATGCTGTGTAAATCTTAAGATATTGTTCAGCATCAGGAAGAAAATAAATTACCCCTGCTGTTTCATGTTTTACCAATTCATCTAAAGGAATCCCAGCAAAGTTTTCCAAAGTATTCATGCTACCAAACTCAACCGATAGATTTCCTTTTTGAAATTCGTGCTCGTGCAAATCTACTAATTGGTAGCCAAGCCGGTTCATAATCGTTTCAATCTTTTTAAAATCATAAATTCGTACCTCATCAGGTGCGTCCCATCCCCTAGGATCTCCTGGAACATGGATATCAATATCTCGTGCTTGCCAGTCGTGGCCAGTTACCTGTTCAAGCCCTAGTGAACCCATAAGCAAAGGAGTGATTCCAATTCCGTTCAATTCCTTTGCAATCTTTAAAAATTCATCAAATTTCTCTTTCATACAGTTTCCTTTGCTATATATAAAGAAAGTTTACATAAAATAAATTACGTAAACATCTTTAACTTATTTTACTTTTTCTTCTTCGTAATCCCCATTGCTGCAGACAACTTGCTTGCCCCCACCACGAACTTTCTTTTCTACAAGATACTGACCGCATTTCGGACAAGAGCGACCAATCGGTTTATCCCAAGAAGTAAAGTCACAATCTGGGTAGCGATTGCAGCAATAGAAAAGGCGATTGCGTTTGGTTTTGCGCTCAATGATTTGCCCTTTGTGACACTTAGGACACTCTACACCGATTTCTTTGACAATCGCTTGAGTATGACGACAGTCAGGAAAATTGCTACATGCATAGAATTTACCATAGCGGCCCAATTTGATAACCATAGGACTTCCACAGACTTCACAGTCAAATCCAGCAGGTTCATCTTTGATTTGAATTTTTTCCATTTCAGTTTCTGCTTTTGCAACTTCTTTTTCAAATGGCTTATAAAATTCATCAATGACCTTTTGCCATTGCTCTTTTCCTACTTCTACATCATCTAGCTTAGCTTCCATATCAGCGGTAAATTTCACGTTGACAATATCGGGGAAAAATTCAACAATCAGAGAATTCACGATTTCTCCCAATTCAGTTGGCTCAAAGCGCTTAGAAACTAATTTGACATAGTAGCGCTTTTGAACAGTTTCGATTGTTGGTGCATAAGTTGACGGACGACCGACACCATTTTCTTCCAATGTCTTAATCAAGGTCGCTTCAGAATAACGAGCAGGTGGTTGTGTGAAATGCTGTTCAGGATTGGTGTTGACCCGTTTCACTGTATCACCCTTTTCCATATCAGGCAACATTTTATTCTTATCAGAATCATTGTAAATAGCTAGATAACCGTCAAATTTAACTTGACTACCATTTGCAGCAAATTGAACACCGTTTTGCTCCAACTTCACACTCATAGTGTCAAATACTGCTGCTGTCATTTGACTAGCTACAAAACGATTCCAAATCAGCGTGTATAGCTTTAATTGATCTTTATCTAGATATTTCGCGATATTTTCAGGTGTGTTGAACACGCTTGACGGACGAATCGCTTCATGGGCGTCTTGTGCGCCAGAAGCATTTCGGACTCTACTCCCGTGTTTAGAATATTTCTCACCAAAACGGTCTGTAATAAAGGTTGCAGCTTCGTTTTGAGCCACTGGACTAATACGAGTGGAGTCTGTACGCATATAGGTAATCAAACCTTGCACACCAGATCCGATATTAATTCCTTCATAAAGTTGCTGAGCAACCATCATGGTCTTACGAGTTCGGAAATTAATTTTATTGGCAGCGTCCTGCTGCATAGATGATGTGGTATAAGGCAGCGGAGCATTGCGCTTGCGTTCCTTTTTCTCAACGCTTTCGACAGTAAATTCATCACCTTCAATATGAGAAAGAACGTTTTTTACATTATCGTTGGTAGCAAGCTTCATCTTCTTGCCATTCATGCCGTAAAAGCTTGCTTGAAATTGACGAGCCCCTTTTTTGAAAGTTCCGTCAATCGTCCAATACTCTTCTGGTTTAAAAGCATTGATTTCATTTTCACGGTCAATGATGAGTTTCAAGGCAACAGATTGCACACGTCCAGCTGACAATCCCTTTTTGACTTTTTTCCAGAGAATTGGAGAGATAGAGTACCCCACAATACGGTCAAGGACACGACGCGCTTGTTGAGCATCTACCAAATCCATGTCAATCTGGCGCGGTTCTTTAAAAGCATTTTTTACTGCATCTTTCGTGATTTCGTTGAAAACAACACGATTTTTATCTGTCTCGTCCAGATTTAAGATATGAGCCAAATGCCAAGAAATAGCTTCTCCTTCACGGTCCGGGTCACTTGCAAGATAGACTTGTTTCGCTTTTTTAGCTTCTTTTTTCAAATCATTGATAAGAGGCCCTTTCCCTCGAATATTGATATATTCTGGCTCATAGTTGTTTTCAAAATCGATGGACATGGTAGACTTTTTCAAATCGCGAATATGTCCAACGCTGGCTAGAACTTTGTAGTTCCGCCCTAAATATTTTTCAATTGTTTTTGCTTTAGCTGGCGACTCTACAATCACCAGATTTTTTTTCATTGCTGTTTTTTTCTTTGTTTTTGTTGCCAATCTAAACACCTTCTAAAAGTAATAAACCTCATAGAGTTTAAACTATTTTTTTCAAGATGTCAACTAGCAGCATTCTCTTATAGGAGAACTTGTTTTAAAATTGGAATTCAGAAAGTACGTCAGCGCCTGATGTGACACACTTTGCACCCTCTTGAATCAAATGATGACAGCCATCACTTCTGCCGTCTAAAATTGACCCTGGAATAGCAAACACATCTCGTCCTTCTTCCATCGCGCGCTCACAAGTAATTAAACTGCCTGAGCGCATTTTGGCTTCAGCAACAATAACCCCTCTGCACAATCCTGCTATAATCCGATTACGCTCTGGAAAATGAAATTTTAATGGCTCTGCTTCAGAACCATATTCACTAAGTACTAGATGATGTTCTCCCAAATACGATTGGAGTTTTTTATTCGCCCTTGGATAAAAAACGTCTAGACCCGTTCCGATAACTGCAATTGTTCGACCACCATTTTGCAATGCTGCCATGTGAGCCGAGGTATCAATTCCGCGTGCTAAACCACTCACGATAACCAATTCATTGTTTAGCTCTTTAATAATCTTTTGAACGGATTGACTGCCTACTCGGCTACTATTCCGACTTCCTACAACAGCTACTTTAGGTAATTTTAGCAAATCCAAATTACCTTTATAAAAAAGAAGAACGGGCGGATTGTAAATTTCGCTCAAATCCCAAGGATACACATCATCCAAGATAGAAAAGGATGAGAACTTTTCAAATTCTTGACGTAATAAATCATCATCTAGCTGCAGATATTTTTCAATGAAAAGAGCAGGATTGCGGCATTCCGAAACAACTGCCATATCTTTTACCGATAATTCTTTTTCTTGTATCTCAGCATACGAGAGAACATTGATGACCTGCTGATTAGTCAAGCCAGCTTCTTTTAATTTATAAATATCAAAATTATCCATTTTATCATTCCTTTTACTTTTTTAATTACACTTCACTTATATTATTCGTAAAAGGGATTAAAAAAACGAGAATTTCTCGCTTTTCACATTTTATCTAATTCTTTAATAATTCGAGCCGGGTTTCCAGCCAAAACAACATTATCACCATAAGATTTGGTAACAACCGAGCCTGCTCCAACGACGACATTGTCTCCTAATGTTACTCCAGGCAAAATCGTTACGCCGCCACCCGCCCAGAAATTATCGCCAATGGTAATTGGTGCACCGTACTCTACGCCTGATATGCGCTCTTGTGCATCTAAAGGATGAAGAGGAGTCAGAAGTTGACAATTTGGTCCAAACAATGCATTTTTTCCAATAATAATCGGACAAACATCAAGCATGGTCAAATTCCAATTAGAATAGAAATTTTCTCCTAAATGAATGTTGATACCATAATCGCAGACAAAGTTTGGTTTCATCGAAATGTTCTCACCAGTTGAGCCGAACCATTCTTTTACGAGTTTACTTCTTTTTTTACCGTCCTGTTCTGCATTAAATGCGTATTGAAATTGACGAGAACGTGTTACCAATTTTCGTAATTCGGGATCTTGCGGATTGTATAATTCTCCTGCAATCATTTTTTCATATTCAGTTTTCATTGACGTTCCTTTTCATTCTTGATAAGTGAATGGTTAGATACATTTGTTCATCATCAGACGTCTGATAATTGCGCGTCTGCTTGAGATATTGGGTAATCTTTGTTGTCGTTTCATAAGCTAATAGATACTTAATTTTCAGTAAATCAAACATATCGTTGTCGTCTAACTCCTGATGTCCGGTGTCCGTTAAAACGCGTTCGCAAAAAAATTTCAGATGCGTAATAAAGCGTTGAACATAAATATCCTCGTCATCTAACGAGATCTCTAAGCTGTATTTGACGATTGTCATGATTTCTTCCATTAGTTGCGTTAAATCTTGAGCGGCTACATTTCCGCTATCTAATTCAGCATTGACAATTGTCAAAGCCATAAAGCCTGCTTCATCCAAAGGTAAATCTTGCCCTAAATAGTCACCCAACAATTGATTGGCATACTTGCCAACTTCAAATTCGTCAGGGAAAAATCGCTTAATGTCCCACATCAGAAAATTTTTCATGAAAAATTGATCTTTTGTCCGCAGAACAACACCATACATATGGTCAGCCATTGCTAAAAAAGCACCATCTTGCAATTTTTTATTTATTTTTGCATGTGCGTAAGTGATAATTTTATCAGCCATTTCTATGATGTCAGCAGGTAATTCCAACAATAATTCACGCTTGTTTTCTGACAAGACATACTTTTTCTCAATCAGATTATCCCGAATATCATCTCCTGCTTTACATCCAAAAGCCAGTCCACGTCCCATCAACACTACTTCTTGGTGGTTTTCTTCAGAAATGACCACATTATTATTTAAAACTTTAGTAACAATCATCTCTTGTCCTCGACTTCTTCAAGCATGGATTTAATTGGTTCAAAGGTTGTCCGATGAATAGGAGTGATTCCCTTTCGTTTCAATCCTTCTAAATGATGCTGGGTTCCATAACCAACATTGTGTGCAAAGTCATAACCTGGATAAGTTAGCTCATAATTTGTCATCATGCGATCTCTAGTCACCTTGGCTACGATTGAAGCGGCCGCAATAGACAGCGAATTGGCGTCTCCTTTGATAATAGACGTTTGCGGAACTTGAACATCTAACTGCATAGCATCAATCAAGAGATGTTGCGGAGCAACTTCAAGATTTCCCACCGCCTCTAGCATAGCTAATTTCGTCGCTTCATAGATATTCACTTCATCAATAACTTGATTATCCTTGATACCAATACCAACTGAAATTGCTTGTTTGAGCACTTCTTGATAGATTTCTTTGTGCTTTTTCTTGGGAACTTTCTTGCTATCGTTGAGACCTTTGATTTTATAGTTTTTAGGTAAAATAACTGCCGCTGCCACAACAGGACCTGCTAAGGGGCCACGCCCAACCTCATCAATCCCAGCGATATATTGGCAACCAGTAGCATAAAGCTCCTTTTCATATCGTAACATTTGCTCCAAACGACGGTATTCGTCCAATTCAGCTTGAATTTGTTTTTTACGTTTCACAATGAGCTTGTGGACACCAGCTCGACTATCATCTCGAAATTGCTCAAAAACAGGACTCTCTATGTCTGTTATTTCAGATAAGATTTCTTGAATCTCTTTAATCGTTGCCATGTATCTCACCTAAAGTATCTAAAGTATAACGTCCCAATTTACCGTCACGAATGTCTTTGATAAAAAGACGATAAAAACGATCATAATCATCTCGAAAACCCAATTTTTGTGTCATATCCATAATGATTTCCGGTGCTTCTTCTTCCAAGTCCATTTGCTTGAACCGTTCTTGAAGTTCCTTTGGATAATGTTCTTTGAAATAATTGATTCCAAAAATAGTAACCTCATCCATTGGAAGCAAATCGTCTTTAATCGCTCCTGTTAAAGCGAGTTTCAAAGCAACTTTTTCATCTTCAAACTTAGGCCAGAGAATTCCTGGAGTATCTAAAATTTCCAAGTTCCTATTAGATTTGAGCCACTGCTGCCCCTTGGTAACACCCGGTTTATTTCCAGTCACAGCGATTTTTTTCCCAGCTAAACGGTTCATCAGGGTTGATTTACCAGCGTTCGGGATACCGATAATCATAGTCCGCAATGTTTCAATTTGGATCCCACGTTCTTTTTGCCGAGCAATTTTTTCTTTCATCAATGACTTAGCTGCTTCTGTGACTTTTTTAACAGTTGATTGTTCTTTAGAATTGATTGCCAAGGTCTTGATACCTTGACTTTCAAAATATTTTCGCCACTCTTTCGTCAGATCAGAATCAGCTAAATCCCCCTTATTTAAAATAAGAAGCTTGGGTTTCTCTCCCACGATTTTAGTTAGCATAGGATTTTGACTAGATAATGGCAAACGCGCATCTACTAAAATTGTCACAAAATCCACAAATTTGATATTTTCTTGTACTTGTCTCCGAGCCTTGGACATGTGTCCCGGAAACCATTGAATAGTAGCCATGAAAACCTCTTTCTTACACTAGTTTAACATCTTAATTATACCAAAATTTTAGCTAATTCGCATTGATAAATCATGCAACAAAAAATCACCTTTCAAAAACAAAAGGTGATTTTTGAATCTTAATGATACAAAACAGGCTTTCTATCCTGTTTATCGGTAAACGGAAGTCTTGGTTCGCGAATCCGTTTTACATAGTCAACAATTTCTTTCCCTTCGTTGTCAAATTCTACAACAGCAAAAAATTGATCATGATAAAAGAAAAATTTATAATGATTTTCAAATGCTTCCTTGAGCCATTTTTCTTTTGCAATAATGGAACGCATGGGGTAATCATCTACAGCAGCGACCCATACAGGCTTGCGATGCGCGTGAGTTAAAAGCAAGTCCGCCATATGAATCATGGTTTCATTTCCTTGTTTCAACAAAATGATACTATGACCATTGCTATGACCACCAGTATGAACCATTTGAATTTCCGGTATAACATTTAAGTATTCCGTAAATGTCTCCACTTGATGTTGAATAGGTTCCCAATTTTCTCTGAGATAAGTCCCTTTAGTCCGATTATTTGGGTTCATCATCTCGTACCATTCAATATCATTTACAAAAATCTTAGCATTAGGAAAAGTTGAAACCAACTGATGATTTTCATTTAATTTTGTCAATCCACCAGAGTGATCGTGATGCATGTGAGTCATCAACACATAAGAAATATCTTCAGGAGTCAAACCTAAAAGTTCCAAGCTCTCTTCAATTCTGCTTTCAGATAAAATCCCTAAATTTCGTCTTTGTTTATCAGATAGTTTCGCAGTGTTAAAACTTGCATCAATTAAATAATTTTTATTTTTGTATTGAATCAATATTGGATCGGTTAATTCAACCATCATATTTTCTTCAGTTGTTGGATAATAGCGTGACCAAACAACTTTTGGTACAGGACCAAATAAAGTGCCTGCATCTGTCATTTTGTCAACTCCACGTAACCAAATTAATTTCATGTCTCCAAATTGATACTCTTGTAGAGCGAGTTCTGTCATTTCTTACTCCTTTAGCCACCTTTCGGCAATTTCTCTTCTGATAGAATTTCCAGATCTTCCATAGTTTTCAATAGTTTCTGCATCCTTTAAATAACGTTTGATATTAACCTTGTCGAATTTTTGTAAAGGACCAATTAGTCGAAGGATTTCATCGGATATCTCAATAGCAACTTTCGTCGTGTACAGTTTTATTCGAGAAACAAATTTCGCATCTTCTTCAATTTGACTAGGATAAGAATCAAAATAAGCTTCTGCAGAGCATAATTTATTGTATAAATCAGCAAATTTATTTTGATGAATTTCCACATCAATCAAACGCTTTCCAAATCCTCTCTTCACCTTTGCAAATTCAATACCTTTATTGAAAGCCCCCTCAGCAACACCTAATGCAATAGCACTTAAGCCAAGTTGCATATTTTTAATGATGTTAGCAAATTGGACATCCCCAGCTAATTCGTCTCCCAATAAGGCGTTTTCCGGGAGCAAGACATTTTTCAGCGTGACTGAACTCAAAGGAAGACCTATCAAGCCCGGTTTTTCAATCTGTTCACCAATTAGCACATCCGAATCTTTTGGATCAACAATAAAGAGTCCGTACTTCTCCACCTTACCTTGTTCTTTTACTTTTGCCAAAACCAGTAGTATATCTGCAACGCTACTATTGGAAATCATCGCCTTTTTCCCTGAGAGACACCATCCCTGCTCAGTCTTTGTTGCATACGTTTCAAGATCTTCTAGCCCCTTTAGATGTTTATACTCGCAAAATCCTAATCCTCCTATGTACTGACCTTTTAGTAACTTTTCAAGATATAATTCCTTTTGCTCTGCTGTCCCAAAATTCAAAATAGAATAAATTCCATAGCAACCTTGTGTTAATAAAATAGCTGAAAGAGCAGCAAATTCATTAGCAATTTTTCGGATAAATGTGATGAAATCAGAACTTAACGTGTGATTCTCTTCAGATAAAATGGGCAAAAATATATCCATTTCGTTCGTCAATTCATCCCACATTTCCTTTGGAAAATAAGTTGATTCATCATGTGATTTTACATAGTTTTTGATTGCTGTATTCGTATATGAATCAATCATAGCTGCTGTAGTGCTAATTTTTGACATCAATTTGCTCCTTTATTAGGTATCAAAGCTCGAAATAGGCTGATAGTAACCTTTCAAAAGTTCTTCATAAACGTATGCTTCAACTTCATTATAATTTGCTTTATACGGTCTGCAGAACCAGATATTAAATGGAACCGGATCTTTAAAACGAACAGCTTTAAACTTATTTTTATCCACAAAATATTCTACTGGACGAGGTAAAATAGCAATCATATCATTCTTATACGTAGACTCTGTTAAAAAATCCCATGCTGATGATAAATATGTAAAATTTGTCTCTATCTTCTTATTTTTTAATTTTTCAGCTACTAATTCATAAGTGGTAAATGATTTATTAAATGTTGCTAAATCGTAAGCGGCGATGTCTTTCCATTCAAGAAGTTCTTTATCTGCTAAAGGATGATTTTTATCCATATAAGCTGCATATTCATCGGCTTGTATTATATATTGCTCGTACTTTTTAGCATCTAAATTAGTCGGCTCAATCAATAAAACAAAATTTAAATCACCTTCAAGAAATTTTTGACGTAAATCCTTGCTTCCTCCCTCCACAACTTGAATATTAATGTGTGGATTATCCTTTAAAAATTTAGGGAGAGCACTTGCAAAATAAACACGCAAAATCAGAGAAGGAATGCCTAAGTTAATGGTTCCTTTTTGTTTTTGCGCTTCTATATGAATCATGGATTGCATTTCTTCATGACGATTGACAATTTCCGTAGCAAAACGATAAATTTTCCCACCAGCTTCTGTCAGACTTTCTAATCTTCCATTTCTACGATTAAAAAGCTGCAGTCCTTCAGTCGCTTCAAAATTTGTGACAAATTGACTCAAAGCAGATTGACTAATATGAATTTTTTTAGCAGCAATCGAAAGATTACATCCACATTCGACGATATTGATAAAGTAAGTCATTTGAATAATATCCATGTTCATCGTCTCCTATCTTTCAATATTTGTAATATAATTTGTCAGGAATAAAATAGCAACTGATCTTTTTAATATAGATGATCAGTTGCTAATAGGTTGATTAAAAACTTATCATCGATAAAGTTCGTTATAAGCATATACTAACACACTTTATGACAAACAGTAGCTATATTTGCTTGATAATTTAACTAGATAGACATTGTTTTTAAGTCATCTGATACGATTACTTCGCCTTCTGTCTTTTCAAGAACTTCTTCCAAAGAGACACCGGGAGCTAATTCTTTCAAAAGGAATTTCCCGTCTTGAAAACCAAATACTGCTAATTCTGTAATGACCAAATCCAAAACTCCTTTAGCTGATAAGGGCAGTGTGCATTCTTTCAGCAGTTTTGATTTGCCGTCAACGGTAGTATGTTGAATGGCCGCGATAACCCTTTTGGCACCAACTAGAAGATCCATAGCTCCCCCCATTCCTGGAGCAAACTTATCGGGGATAATCCAGTTTGCAATACTACCATCTTGGCTAACTTCTAACGCTCCTAAAACTGTAGCATCAACGTGGCCTCCACGAATAATGGCAAACGACGTTTGAAGGTCAAATAAAGATGCTCCCGGTAAAAGAGTAATGGGGGCTCCACCAGAGTTGGCCAGATTCGCATTGTAGTTTTCTTTTGTTGGTGTCTCACCAAAACGAAGAGCACCATTTTCTGCTTGAAGGATAACATTCACGCCTTCAGGAATATAATCAGCAGAGGCATTCGGAATACCAAATCCAAGGTTGATGACATCTCCATCTTTAAATTCAAGAGCTACACGTCTTGCTATAATTTCTTTTGATTTCATATTAATTTACCCCTGCTAATTTTTTAGTCTCTATCCAGAGGTCGCCCATCATTTTATGATGTTCTTTAGAAGTCAAGCTTTTAACAACATAGTCTACAAGAATTCCGGGAATATATACATCGTTAGGATCAATTTCCCCAACTTCAACAATTTCATTGGCTTCAACAATGACTGTATCAGCTGCAAGAGCCAGCTGCAATGAAATATTTTTAGTTGTCCCATCAATGTATAAATTGCCATATTTATCTGACTTGGTAGCCTTAATCAAAGCAACATCAATTTTCAAAGGGTCATAAACAAGATATTCTCTGCCGTTGCGAGCTACTTTTTCATAATCTTTTTCCAAAATAGTCCCAACGCCAGTCGGAGTCAAAACAGCTCCCAAACCAGCACCCGCAGCATGAAGTCGTTCAACCACGGTTCCCATTGGTGTGAATTCAACTTCCATATCGCCACTAAAATATTCATGTTGTACGGCAGCGGAAGTTCCCACATGAGCTGCGATATATTTTTTAACTTGGTGATTTTCACACAAGCGACCAACGCCAATCTCTTTACCCGGTTGTGAGGTAACAACAGATACTATTGTTAAGTTCTGTTGATTCTGTCGAACCAATTCTTCAATGAGTTCAAATGGCTCACCCACTCCAAGAAAACCTGAGATACCTACAATATCTTCAGATTTAATGTTAGAAATTGCTTCTGATAATGTTACAATTTGCATACCAATATCTCCACTTATTTACTTACGATTGAAAACAGGCTTGCGCTTTTCTACAAAAGCACGCATCCCTTCTACTTTGTCCTCTGTAGAGAATAATAATGCTTCTGCTTCAGTTTCGAGCCTGATAGCATTTTTAAGTGGAAGTTCAGAACCAACCTGAATAACATGTTTAGCTTTCTCTACTGCTAACGGTGCATTTTTCATAATTGCAGCAGCCAATTCTTCAGCTGAAGTTAACAGTTCTTCAGCTGAAACCAACTTGTTAAGAATTCCCAGTTCGTAGGCTTCTTGACCTTTCACTGTACGAGCAGTGAAAATCAATTCTTTCGTACGGCTTGTTCCAATCAAACGAGACATACGTTGAGTACCAGCGAATCCCGGAATAATGCCCAAGCCAACTTCTGGAAAGCCAACAACTGTCTTTTCAAATCCAATACGGATATCTGTCGAAAGTGCTAATTCCATTCCTCCGCCAAGTGCATACCCATTGAGCACTGCAATTGTTGGTTGACGTAAATCTGAAAGGCGAGTAAAGGTATTGTTTGCAAATGTCATATATTCAAAAGCTTGAATTGGCGACATCAAGTCCATTTCTTTAATATCAGCCCCAGCTACAAATGCCTTTTCTCCTGCCCCTGTTACAATCACAACACGAATTTCTTCACTTTGTTCAACTTGATCAAGAACATCATTAAAATCAGTTAATACCTGAGAACTCAAAGCGTTTAATGCTTCAGGACGATTGATCGTAATGTAGCCGATGCTGTTTTTTACTTCTAGTAAAACAGTTTTACTCATTTTAATGCTCCTACTTATAAAATTTGAATTATTAAGTATAATGTCAACAAATACTTGAACCCAAAATGTAAGAGCTTACAATGCTATGATATCTCATTTTTCTACTCTCGTCTACTTAATCTTAATTTATAACTCTATAAGTTTAACTTATAGAGTTATAAAAAATACTAAGACTTTTTGATTTTCAAAATAAAAAAACAAATTCTACTAAGAATCATTTAAGATAAACGTCTTAGATAGAATTTGTTTGACAGAGTAAAAAAAATCAAATGGTAAATTAAATTTAGTAGGTAATTATTTTTAACGTTCTACAATGACTGCTGTGCCCATTCCTCCTCCGATACAAAGAGTTGCAAGACCACGTTTAGCATCGCGTTTTTCCATTTCATGCAACAAAGTAACCAGAATACGGCAGCCTGATGCTCCAATTGGATGACCAAGTGCAATGGCTCCGCCATTGACGTTTACTTTTTCTGGGTCAAAATTCAGCTCTTTTCCGACAGCACACGCTTGAGCTGCAAAGGCTTCATTGGATTCAATCAAATCAAGGTCTTCAACTGTAAAACCACCTTTTTCAAGTGCCTTACGAGAAGCATAAATTGGTCCGCAACCCATGATTTTCGGATCTAATCCTGCACTTGCATAGGATTTTATGGTTGCTAAAACAGGAATGCCTAGCTCTTTTGCTTTTTCTGAACTCATGACAACAACTGCTGCTGCTCCGTCATTGATACCAGAAGCATTACCAGCCGTGACAGTTCCACCTTCTTTAAAGACAGGACGCAATTTAGCCAAACCTTCTAACGAGGCATCTTTTCTTGGAAATTCATCCGTATCAAAAACAATTGGCTCACCTTTTCTCTGTGGAATAATCACTGGAACGATTTCTTCTTTGAAACGTCCAGCTTCAATAGCTGCCACGGCACGTTGTTGAGATTGCACAGCAAAAGCATCTTGAACTTCACGAGAAATACCATACTGTGCAGCAACATTTTCAGCTGTGATTCCCATGTGGAAATCATTAAAGGCGTCAGTCAGACCGTCGCGCAACATAGTATCAACAACTTTAGAGTCTCCCATACGAGAGCCCCAACGTTGATTTTGCAGCACATATGGTGCTTGGCTCATATTTTCTGCACCACCCGCTACGATGATATCAGCATCTCCACAAAGGATAGCTTGTGCAGCCAACTGAACAGTTTTAAGCCCTGAACCACATACTTTATTGACTGTGAATGCTGGAGAAGATACAGGGATACCTGCATTGACACTCATTTGACGTGCCACATTCTGACCAAGTCCTGCCCCTAAAACATTTCCCATAATCACTTCATCAACTTGTTCAGCCTTCAAATTTGCTCGTTCCAGCGCGCTTTTGATAACCAAACTTCCCAAATCAACAGCTGAAATATTTTTCAAACTTCCACCAAAAGAACCTAATGGTGTACGAACTGCTGATACAATAACTGCTTCTTTCATTTCTTGCTCCTCATCTTAGTATTTAAAGAAACCTTCCTTGGTCTTACGTCCAAGTTTATTAGCTTCAACCATTTTTTTCAACAATGGAGCAGGACGATATTTCGGATCACCAAATCCATTATTCAACACTCCCATAATAGCTAAGCAAACATCCAAACCAATCAAATCAGCTAATGCTAATGGTCCAATCGGATGGTTGGCTCCGAGTTTCATCGCTTCATCAATTTCTTCAGCCGATGCTACTCCTTCTCCAAGAATGAAAATAGCTTCATTTATCATCGGAATCAACACTCGATTTACAACAAAACCATAAGAATCTCTAACATCAACTGCTGTTTTACCGATTTTTTCAGTCAATTCACGAACAGTTTTGACTACTTCTTCTGATGTTTGAAGTGCTTTGATCACTTCGACCAATTTCATGACAGGAGCAGGATTAAAGAAATGCATACCAATAACTCGTTCTTGATGCACTGTTGCTGCTGCAATGTCAGTAATTGACAAAGATGATGTATTGGACGCTAAAATTGTTTCTGGTGTTGTTAATTCATCTAATTGTTTAAAAATACTCAACTTAATGTCTCGGTTTTCAGTAGCTGCTTCAATAACTAACTGAACATTTTTTGCATCTTCGTATGAGGTTGAGGGAATCAACTTACTCAAAATACTATTTTTATCAGCTTCTGACAGACGCCCTTTCTCTACAGAACGTGTTAATTGCTTGGTGATATTTCCAATCCCTCTTTCAACAAATTCGTCTTTAATATCATTCAAATACACCGTAAAGCCTGATTGGGCAAAGACTTGTGCAATACCGCTTCCCATCTGACCTGATCCAATGATCATCACTTTTGAAATATTCAATTTTCTCTCCTATCTAATATTAACATTATAAAGTTTAAAATGAAAGAATAGGAACGATTGAATGATGAATACTCTTCAACCGTTCCTGCTTTGTCATTATACAAATGCACCTAAGCCAGTAATTTCACGACCAACAATCAAAGCGTTGACTTCATGAGAACCTTCATAAGTGTAAACAGCCTCAGCGTCTGCAAAGAAACGTGCAACATCGGTTTCAAGAGTAATTCCATCCCCTCCGCCTACTTCACGAGCAAGGGCAACAGTTTCGCGCATAACGAGTGAATTATGCATTTTAGCAAGGGCAGAATTTAACATTAATTCATTGCCAGCTTCTTGCATTTCAGCAAGACGAACTGAGTAAGCAATAGCTGCCACAGCGTTCGCTTGCATTCTAGCCAATTTTTCTTGAATGATTTGGAATTTAGCAACTGGACGTTTAAATTGTTGACGGTTTGTAGTATATTTCAATGCTGCAACAAACGAACCGCAAGTTATACCCATGGCAATATGAGCAACATCTGCGCGAGTAAATGTAAGAATACGAGCTACATCTTCAAAACCATTGATGTTTACCAAACGGTCTGAGTCTGGAACTTCAACATTTGTCATTGTGATATGACCATTTCGAACACAACGAAGTGCAATTTTATGTTGAATAACTTCTACATCGTAACCAGGAGCTCCTTTGCGAACGATAAAGCATTTAATTTTGCCATCTGCAACGTCACGAGCAAATACTGGAATAACATCAGCTGTATCTGAACCACCAATCCAACGTTTTTCACCGTTAATAATCCACTTGTCTCCTACACGTTCAGCAGTTGTTGCAAGCCCACCTGCAATGTCTGAACCAGAAAGTGGTTCTGTCAAAGCAAAACATCCTTGCCAATCAAATGCTGCTAATTTAGGAAGAAATTCCTTTTGTTGGCGTTCATCACCACCGAGTAAAATTGTGTTATAGCAAAGTCCACCATGCACAGTATAGAATGTAGCCATTGATGTATCAAAGCGAGCCAATTCCAAGTAAAGGAATGCGATATAAAGTTCTGATGGTTTGTAGCTGCCTTCACGTCCCTCAAACAATTTAGGATTGTTCATAATTTGAGCGCCTTTGGCAACTGCGTAAAATTGTTCAAATGGAAAATCAGGTTTTTCCCAATGTTCATTGATCACAGGACGAAGATGTTTTTCAATCAAACGACGAGTTTCTTGTAAGACTTCTGCTTCTCCTAGTGTCAAACCGTCTGCATAGTGAAAAAGATCTTCAGGATATAATTCACGTAAAATTTCTTCTTTAGTTGCCATAGTATGGACTCCTTTATAATAATGTTATAAGAGCGCTTTCATTTCAGGGCTCAGTATTTGTTGACGCTTACATTTTATATCAGATATGATCTTGTGTCTACTTAAGAAAAATTAATCGTCCCATAAGTTTCTATTATACATATTGATTTTACTGACTTTTCAAAGGATAAAGACAAGATTTTACAAATAAAATTTTTGCAAAATCTAAAAATTTATTTGTAAAATGATTGAATTTCTAAAAATATTTTCTCTAATTTCAAAGAAATCCTTTTCCCCAATCCTTTACCAATCCTCCAGAGCAAAATGCAAGCATTTGCAAAATGAATATGTTACAATGCTTATAAAAACGGAGGAAAAATCATGTTAACATACGATTTAATTGTTATTGGTTTTGGTAAAGCTGGTAAAACATTGGCAGCAAAAATAGCAACCCAAGGCAAAAAGGTTGCCTTAATTGAACGTAGCAAAGCTATGTACGGTGGAACTTGTATCAATATTGCTTGTATTCCAACCAAAACTTTATTAGTCGCCGCAGAAAAAGAACTATCATTTGAAGAAGTAATGGCTGAGAAAAATGCGGTTACTAGCAGACTTAATGGGAAAAATTACGCAACCATTAGTAGTGCTGGAGTGGATATTATTGATGCAGAAGCTCATTTTCTGTCTAACAAAATAATTGAAATTGTAGCAGGCGACGAAAAGCAAGAGATAACAGCTGAAAATATCGTCATCAATACGGGCGCTGTCTCAAATGTTTTACCAATTCCAGGACTTACTACAACAAAAAATGTTTATGACTCAACAGGCATTCAAAATCTTGCTACATTACCTAAACGTCTTGGTATCCTTGGTGGTGGAAATATCGGTCTTGAATTTGCAGGACTTTTCAATAAGCTAGGAAGTAAGGTTACTGTCCTTGACGCTGCTGATACTTTTTTGCCACGTGTAGAGCCCTCAATTGCCACTTTGGCTAAACAATATATGACGGAAGACGGTATTGAAATTCTTCAAAATATTTACACTCAAGAAGTGAAAAATGATGGTGAAGAGGTGCTTGTCATTGCTAAAAACGAAACATTTCGCTTTGACGCTTTGCTTTATGCTACCGGTCGTAAACCAAATATCGAACCATTAAAACTTGAAAATACAGATATCCAAGTTACAGACCGCGGTGCTATCCAAGTGGATAAGCATTGCCAAACAACTGTTCCTGGCGTTTTTGCTGTTGGTGATGTCAACGGTGGACTACAATTTACTTATGTTTCGCTAGATGATTTTCGTGTCGTTTTCAATTACTTAGCTGGTGATGGCTCCTACACACTTGAAAATCGCAAACATGTACCGACTACTATGTTCATCACTCCTCCACTGGCACAAATTGGTTTGACAGAAGCTCAAGCTAAAGAACAAGGCCTGCCTTATGCAACCAAAGAAATTCCAGTTGCAGCCATGCCACGTGGACATGTCAATGCGGATCTTAGAGGAGCGTTTAAAGCAGTTGTTAATACCGAAACCAAGGAAATTTTAGGTGCCACTATCTTTTCACAAGGTGCTCAAGAAATCATTAACATTCTAACTGTAGCTATGGACAATAAGATTCCTTATACTTATTTCACAAAACAAATCTTTACTCATCCAACTTTGGCTGAAAATCTTAATGATTTATTTGCGATTTAATCACGACTTCTGCACTTTGACAAAAATATTGTCATAAACCATTTTAATTTCATTCAGCAAAAAATAAAAGTGGGATAGGACTGAAAACTAAAAATTTTTAGCCCGTTCTCTCACTCTTGCAAAGCTTGCTCAAGTATCGCGTGACTATTTATTTCCATCATAAAAACGAGGCTGGGATATTATCGTCCCCACCTCGTTTTTATTATAGCTGCATTTGATTATACGTTTTACTAAATGCATTCAAAATTTCTTTTGGTGCGTCTTTATAAGAAGTCTCTCCTTCTAGCGTTCCTTTAACAATCGTTCGTGACGTAGCTGCAGCATCTTCACAAGTCACCAAAGTCACTTCATTGACACCTTCGCGGTCATTAATCACATCCACTCTATCAGGTGCTACATTCTCAACTGAAGTAATGGAGTAAGTATAAATTTTTTCCTTATCTGTCAGATAAATTTTCATTCCGGTTTTAGCACGATCTAAAGGAGAAAAGAGCATATTGCTTGCACCTGTAATCCCAAATACATGGTGGCTAGCCAATGCGTAATTCCCTTTCCCCATTTGCTGCGTTTCTTTCATCGTACCTGCGCCATAATAAAGACCCACATTGTCTAAGCCCTTGAAAATCGGCAAATTCATCGAAAGTTCAGGAATAGCAATTCCACCAATAACTGGTAATTGCTGTGCTTTCCATTGCGCGTTAATCACATCTTCGGTAGACAGCGATTTAACTTTATCGAAATTAAAGCTAGTTTTGGCTTTTTTATTTTGAGTGATTTTATCTTTTGAAACATTGCTCACTTGATATCGATTGGTATGCCAAACCATGATCATATTCCGAATAGAAGAGTTGAAAATAAGTGCAAGTGCAACAATGATTAACAATGTCGCAATAATGTTAATCAGAATATTTTTTCTTTTATTATGTTTTGTTCTTGTTGATGACATAACATTTCCTTTTATTTAGTTTATCCTTCATCCACTTCTTTTTCATTCTCTGCTGCAACGCTTGTAAAAGTAACAATCTGCGCTCCCTTATCTAGTCGCATTACTTTAACACCCAAAGTTGCACGTCCTGTTTGAGAAATATTAGCAACATTTGTCCGAATAATAACCCCTGTATTTGTGATAATCATCAAATCTTCATCACCATTCACAGCCATAAGCCCCGCTAATGGACCATTTTTCTCAGTAATATTAGCTGTTTTCATTCCTTTTCCACCACGACTTTTCGTAGCGTATTCACTAGCTAAAGTACGCTTACCATAGCCTTTTTCAGTGATGACTAACACCTCTTGATCATCTGAAATGACACTTGCTCCTACAACATGGTCACCCGCACGCAAATTCACTCCGCGCACGCCGGTCGCAGCCCGTCCCATGTTTCGGACTTGGCTTTCGTTAAAACGTACAGCATAACCCATTTTTGTTCCAATAATGATATCTGCTTGACCATTTGTCAAAAAGACATTGATGAGTTCATCCTCATCTTTTAAATTCAGAGCTTTCAGACCGTTTTGACGAATATTAGCAAACTCTGTTACGCTTGTCCGCTTCACAACACCATAGCGCGTTGTAAAGAAAAGGTAGGAATCATCGTCATGCTCGGCTTGAACGTTGATAATCGTTTGAATTGTTTCACCTTCGTCCAATTTCAACAAATTAACAATCGGCAAACCTTTCGCTGTACGACCGTATTCAGGAATTTCATAACCTTTCAAGCGATAAACGCGACCTTTATTGGTAAAGAAGAGCAAATGATCATGTGTGCTGGTAGAAACTAGTTCACGGACAAAATCGTCATCTTTTACACCTGTTCCTTGAATACCACGACCACCACGTCTTTGCGCAGTGAATTCATCTTGGTTCAACCGTTTGATGTAACCTTTATTGGAAAGTGTAATCAAAACATCTGCTTCCTCAATGAGATCCTCATCTTCCAGAGACAGTACTTCACCAACTATTAGCTCTGTACGACGTTCATCAGAAAACTTACGTTTAATCTCTTCTAATTCTTCCTTGATAATCGCAACAACTCGTTCTGGTTTTGCCAAAATATCTGCTAAATCAGCTATCAATTTCATCAAGTCGTCATATTCAGATTGAATCTTATCCCGTTCCAATCCCGTTAAACGACGCAAACGCATATCCAGAATCGCCTGACTTTGACGTTCGGACAATTTATAGCGTGCCATCAATTCTGCTTGCGCTTCTGCATCTGTCTCGCTGTTTCGGATGATGCGAATCACTTCATCAATGTGATCTAGTGCAATCAGCAAACCAGCTAAAATATGTGCACGAGCTTCCGCCTTTTCCTTATCAAAAACTGTCCGGCGTGTAACCACTTCTTTTTGGTGTTCAATATAAGCAAGCAAAATCTCGCGTAAAGACAGAATCTTTGGCACTCCATTTTGAATCGCCAGCATATTGAAGCTAAAATTCGTCTGCATTTGCGTTAATTTGAATAAATTGTTCAAGATAACATGCGCACTTGCATCCCGCTTCACTTCAATGATAAAACGAACCCCTTCACGGTTAGATTCGTCACGAACCGCTGTAATTCCGTCAATACGTTTTTCTTGGACTAACCGCACAATATGTTCGTGAACTTTGGTTTTATTGACCATATACGGAAATTCAGTAACCACAATTCGTTCACGACCAGATTTAGTTTCTTCGATTTCCGTCCGAGCACGTAGAACAATGGAACCCTTCCCAGTTTCATAAGCGCGATGAATGCCTGATTTCCCCATAACCAAAGCGCCTGTCGGGAAGTCTGGACCAGGCAACACTTCCATAAGGTCATGTGTTGTTACATCTGGATTGTCCATGACTAATTTTACAGCATCAATGGTCTCACTAAGATTGTGAGGAGGAATGTTTGTTGCCATTCCCACAGCAATACCTGTCGCCCCATTGACCAGCAAATTAGGAAAACGTGACGGTAAAACTAATGGCTCACGCTCACTGCTATCATAGTTATCTGCAAAATCAACTGTATTTTTGTTGATATCGCGTAACATTTCAAGCGATATTTTGCTCATCCGAGCTTCTGTATACCGTTGTGCCGCAGGACCGTCTCCGTCCATAGAACCAAAGTTTCCGTGACCATCTACTAACATGTGGCGGTAAGACCACCATTGCGCCATCCGCACCATAGCTTCATAGATAGAGGAATCTCCGTGCGGGTGATATTTACCCATAACATCACCCGTGATACGAGCAGATTTCTTATGTGGTTTGTCAGGAGTAACCCCCAGCTCATTCATCCCATACAATATTCTACGATGAACAGGCTTTAAACCGTCTCGAACATCCGGAAGAGCACGAGCAACAATGACACTCATGGCATAATCGATGAAACTCGTCTTCATTTCGCTCGTTAAATTCACATTTACTAAATTATTATCCTGCATTAAAAAATGCCTCTCTTCAATTTATATGACCATATCATTATAACATAAATTGGGATTTTTTTCAGTAAACACCTTCTATTGTAAAAACGTTTACATAAGATGATATGTATTATATTCGTGACAAAATGTTACAAAAGTGATAGAATAGATGTGTAAAGGGAAAACGTTCCCCAATAAAATAAAGGAGATGTTTAGCAAAATGACTCTTACTAAACAACATAAAAAAGTCATCCTTGTTGGTGACGGTGCTGTAGGTTCTTCTTACGCATTTGCTCTTGTCAACCAAGGAATCGCCCAAGAACTTGGTATTGTTGATATTTTCAAAGAAAAAACAGAAGGGGATGCTGAAGACCTTAGCCATGCCTTGGCTTTCACTTCACCTAAGAAAATTTATTCAGCAGAATATGCTGATGCACACGATGCAGATCTTGTCGTTTTGACTGCTGGTGCACCACAAAAACCAGGTGAAACTCGTCTTCAATTGGTTGAAAAAAACCTTCGTATCAACAAAGATGTTGTTACTAAAATTGTTGCTTCAGGATTCAACGGTATCTTCCTCGTAGCTGCTAACCCTGTTGACATTTTGACTTACTCAACTTGGAAATTCTCTGGATTCCCTAAAGAACGTGTCATTGGTTCAGGTACTTCTCTTGACTCAGCACGTTTCCGTCAAGCACTTGCTGAAAAATTAGATGTAGATGCTCGCTCTGTCCATGCTTACATCATGGGAGAACATGGTGATTCAGAATTCGCTGTTTGGTCACATGCCAACGTTGCAGGTGTCAACCTTGAAAATTATCTTCAAGACGTAGAAAACTTCAATGCTGCTGAATTAGTTGACCTGTTTGAAGGTGTCCGTGATGCTGCATACTCAATCATCAATAAAAAAGGTGCAACTTTCTATGGTATCGCAGTTGCCTTAGCTCGTATCACAAAAGCTATCCTTGATGACGAAAATTCAGTTCTTCCACTTTCAGTATTCCAAGAAGGCCAATATCCTGGCGTTACAGACTGCTACATTGGACAACCAGCTATTGTTGGCGCACATGGTATCGTACGTCCAGTAAATATCCCGTTGAATGACGCTGAAAAACAAAAAATGCAAGCTTCTGCTAAACAATTAAAAGACATCATCAATGATGCCTTCTCCAAAGAAGAATTTGCTTCAGCAGCTAAAAACTAAAGAATTTCCTTTCTTACTCCTTGTTTTATCAAGGAGTTTTTTCATATCTAAAATGGATACGATAAAGTCATAATGCCGTGCAAATCAGTTTTATCGTACCCATTTATTTTATATAATCTCACTTTATCAATTTATTTCAATATATCTTTTAAATAAGGAACAGTCTTCTCACCCTTCATATCTGACAGCGCCCGAATCCAGCGAAACGCTGTATGCTCTTCCAAATCAAGTTTAATCTCTCTATATTCCAGCAAATTTACCTTATACACTAGACGCGTAAAAACGACGCCCTTTGTATCATCATAACAGCTATCCTCATGAAGAATCGAACTTAATTGTACCTTTTGGTTAACTTCTTCCATTGCTTCACGCACAGCTCCTTCTCTTGGCAATTCGTCTTCTTCCACGCTACCTCCTGGAATATCCCAATATTCGGGATACATGTTTGGAGAACCACGTTTTATTTTACTTCGTTTAATAAGCAAATATTTTCCATCTTTTTCAATTAGAGTATGAGCAATCAATTTCACAGGCATTGGTAATCTCCCTTGTAAAAATAAAAAATCTTGCATATAACAAGATTTATAAGCAGATAACAATTATCCACCCTGAGGGAATCGAACCCCCATCTCAAGAACCGGAATCTTACGTGATATCCATTACACTAAGGGTGGCAACTATTATAGTATACACAAAAAATGAAAAAATAACAAGTAAAAAAGGACTGAAAACATAATTCCAATCCCTTTATTTTGCTTATAATTCAATGTCACCAAACAAGTCAGCCATTGAGAATCCAGTTTGAGTTTCTGGAAGTTCAAAGTCACGTTTTTCTTGGCGTTTTTGACGACGAGGACGTGATTGACGTTTTTCTTTTTGGCTGTCTTCTTGAGCCGGACGTTCTTCAAGAGCTTTGATAGAAAGTGATACGCGTTCTGCATCAGCATTTACATCAAGAACTTTTACGGTTACTTCTTGACCAACTTTAAGCACATCTTTTGGATTTTCAACACGCTTGTGTGAAATCTGTGAAATATGGACAAGTCCGTCAATACCTGGCAATACTTCAACAAAAGCACCGAAATCTGTCAAACGTTTAACTGTACCTTCAATCACATCACCAGCAGCTAATTTTTGTTCAACACCGTCCCATGGTCCAGGTGTTGTAGCTTTAAGAGAAAGTGATACGCGTCCTTCTTCTTCGTTCAAATCAAGAACTTTTACTTCAATTTCATCGCCAACTGATACAACAGATTTTGGTGAAACGTTGCGTTCGTGTGACAATTCAGTTAAGTGAACAAGTCCGTCAACACCACCAAGGTCAATAAAAGCACCAAAGCTTGTGATACGTGCAACTTTACCAGTCACGATGTCACCAACAGCTAATTTGCTAAATACTTCAGCACGTGCTGCTGCAGCTTTTTCTTCTACTACTTCACGGCGTGAAAGAATGAAACGATTTTCTTTTGGATCCACTTCTTTAATTTTTGCTTCAAATTCTTGGCCAACAAAACGTTCAGTGTTACGAACGAAACGAGTATCTAGCATTGAAGCAGGAATAAATCCACGAAGTCCTTCAAATTCTACTGAAAGACCGCCTTTAACTGCACGAGTACCTTTTACAGTAACAACTTCTTCTTCACGTCCAACCAACTTGTCCCATGCCTTGCGAGCTTCTAAACGTTTTTTAGATACAAGGTAAGTAACTGTATCAGTATCTTTACCAACTACTTGACGAAGAACAAGCAATTCAAGTGTTTCACCTGGTTTTACAAGGTCGTTAATGTCAGCTTCACGATCATTTGTCAATTCACGAAGGGTCAACACACCTTCTACACCAGTTCCAGCGATTGCAACATTAGCTTGGTTCGCATCAACAGTCAATACTTCAGCAGTAACGACATCGCCTGGCTCAACTTGGCTAACACTATTTAGCAAATCTTCAAATTCATTCATCTAAAAAAATCCTCCAACAATCAAGCATTTATTGCTTGACATACTTATAATATTTTTCCTAAGCACCGCAATGACATGAACTATCTTTAACGTTTCCCACCCTATAAAGAAATAAAATACCCTAAGATATTTTACCATTTATCTGATATATTACCTAAGAACTGGGGTAGCTGGATTCGAACCAACGCATGAGGGAGTCAAAGTCCCTTGCCTTACCGCTTGGCTATACCCCAAAAAAGAACGTGGTCATACCATTAAAAATTAAGTACGCTCATGGAGAGGGAGGGATTCGAACCCCCGAACCCGAAGGAGCGGATTTACAGTCCGCCGCGTTTAGCCTCTTCGCTACCTCTCCTGTATAATCAACAGTATTCATTATACCATTGATGAAAAGAAAATACAAGCATTTATTTACTCAAATTATAGGTTTCAATCAATTTTTCCACAGCATTTTCAAGTTTTTTATAAAAACTATCAACATTTTCATTTTTTATGATAGCAAATTGCCCGTTAAACTCAGCAATTTGACCAATGACTTTTTTTCCAATTGATAGAACATAACCTTCGTACTGGTCAGTTCCTACTTTGACTTGGCTATCTGCCAATTGGATTTCAATCTTTTTGTCTTTTTTACTCATCATATACCTCTTTCAAGTCTCTATTTTACAAAAAAATAGAAAAACTAGCAAGCAATATGCGAAATTTAAAGCTACCTCAACGGTGAGATAGCTTTAAAAAATTTCTAAACTTTGACAATCCAGCCTTCTGGTGCTTCAACATCACCAAATTGAATACCGGTTAATTCATTATAGAGTTTTCGAGTCACAGGTCCAACTTCTGTTTCACTGTAAAAGACATGGAAATCTTCACCATGCTGAATACCACCGATTGGAGAGATGACCGCTGCTGTACCGCAAGCCCCTGCTTCAGCAAAACGATCCAAATCATCAATTGGTACATCTCCTTCGATAGCTTTCAAGCCCAAACGATGTTCTGCTAAATATAGAAGAGAATATTTTGTGATAGAAGGCAGGATAGATGGGCTATATGGTGTTACAAATTCGTTGTCTTTGGTAATTCCAAAAAAGTTTGCAGACCCCACTTCTTCAATCTTCGTATGAGTGGCAGGATCTAGATAAATGACATCAGAAAATTTCTTTTCATGAGCCATTTGCCCTGGAAGTAAGCTTGCTGCGTAGTTACCGCCGACTTTAGCAGCGCCTGTTCCATAAGGAGCAGCGCGGTCGTACTTGTCGGAAACGATAAAGTTTGTCGGAGTCAAGCCTCCTTTAAAGTAATTTCCAACCGGCATGGCAAATACGGTGAAAATGTATTCATCTGCTGGTTTAACACCGATGATGTCACCAACACCTAACAATAGCGGACGAATATAAAGGGTTCCTCCCGTTCCGTACGGCGGAACGTATTCTTCATTTGCACGAACCACTTGCTTCACAGCATCTACAAACATATCAGTCGGAACTTGCGGCATCAAGAGACGGTCTGAGGTGCGTTGCAGACGTTTTGCATTTTGATCTGGACGAAATAGTTGTACACTGCCGTCTTTCGTGCGATAGGCTTTCATTCCCTCAAAGGCTTGTTGCCCATAATGAAGGCAAGGAGAAGATTCGGACATATGCAAAGTAGCATCTTCGGTCAATTCTCCTTTTTCCCACTGACCATTTTTATAATAAGCAAGATAACGATAAGGCAATTTCATATAGGAAAAGCCAAGATTTTCCCAATCAAGATTTACTGACATAACATTCTCCTTTTTAATTTTATGATTTTTATTTTACACTATTTTTAGATATTTTCAATAGTTTTTTGCAAAATTCTGAAAATTTTTTAATTTCAGTTTATACCTGAACAAAAAATCAGCCGCTTGGACTGATTTTCAATTATTTAATATTCGCAGAGAACACTTCTTCATCAGAAATAGTATCAGAGATAAAGCTACCGTTGCTGGTTCTTTCAGACAAACTGAGGTCTGCTAGATTCACTTGGTAAGTCGTTCCTTTGTTAGAAATGATTGAGAGAATCTGCTCTTCTTCTGCTGTTGGATGATCTGAACTGAAGAGATCTAATTCTGCAGGTTGCTCTCCAAAGACAGGACCTGCTTGGAAAATACGATGTGGCTTGGACTTCAGCTCGCGCAACACTTGCAAACCACGATTAGCTCGACTCGTCACGGGAATATCTGCAACTGCCATGCGCTTGAGCGCTCCACGCTGGGTCAAGATATAAAGTGAATCAGTATTGGCAATAAAAGCCGCTGCTAAGACATCATCTTTTTTGAGATTGATAGCTTTGACACCTGCTGCTTTAGCACCCACAACTGGCACTTCTTCAATATTGAACCGCAAGGCATAGCCGTTCTGGGTCACTAGCATAACATCGTCTAGCTTGATTGGAGAGAGTGTGATAATTTGGTCGTCTTCATTTTTTAATTTAGCAAACTTGACAGACTTGGACTTATAGGTGCGCCAAGGACTGAATTCTTTTCGCTCTACACGCTTGATTTGCCCTAGTTTTGTTACCGCAAAATAAGTGCCTTCGTCAAAATTATCTACTAACTCAGTGTAGATGACTTCTTCGTTGGTCTCAAAATTAGTAATGGTCTGGCTGAGGTGTTCCCCGATTTCTTTCCAGCGAATGTCTGCCAGTTCATGTACCGGTCGATAGATGACATTTCCAAGATTGGTAAAAATCAAAAGGTGCTGAGTGGTTTTCGCCGAGCTGACAAAAATCAGACGGTCGTCCTCGCGCTTGCCGACCTCGTCAACCGTTGATGAATTGAAAGAACGTGGACTGGTGCGTTTGAGGTAGCCGCCACGAGTGACGCTGACAAAGGTTTCTTCTTCCACAATCAGACTAGCCGTATCAATCTCAATGGCATTCGCCGTATCTTGCAATTCACTAAGACGAGGATTGCCAAATTTCTTTTTGACCTCACGCAGTTCACGCTTCATGAGATTGTACATGGTCCGCTCATCGCCGATAATGGCAGAAAACATGGCAATTTTTTCGCGTAATTCCGCCTGCTCTTCCTCTAGAATCGCCACGTCTGTATTGGTCAAACGATAAAGTTGGAGAGTGACGATAGCCTCTGCCTGCTCCTCGGTGAAATCATAGCTGACCTTGAGGTTTTCCTTAGCGTCAGCTTTATTTTCCGATGCACGAATGAGCGCAATCACTTCATCCAAGATAGAAATTACTCGAATCAAGCCTTCCACGATATGCAGGCGCTTCTCTGCTTTCGCTTTGTCAAAACGACTACGCGCCAGAATAATCTCTTTTCGGTGGGCGATGTAACTAGTCAGAATCGGTACAATTCCTACCAAACGCGGTGTAAAATGATCAATCGCCACCATGTTAAAATTGTAATTGACCTGCAAATCCGTATATTTAAAGAGATAATTCAAAATCAGCTCGGTATTGGCATCCTTTTTCAGCTCAATGGCAATACGAAGCCCGTAACGGTCAGACTCATCTCGCACTTCTGCAATGCCAGCTACCTTATTATTGACCCGAACGTCATCAATCTTCTTGACCAGAACAGCCTTGTTAATCTCGTAAGGAATCTCGGTGACAACAATCTGCTCTTTGCAGCCTTTGAGCTTTTCAATCTCCGTCCGAGAACGCACGACAACGCGCCCCTTTCCAGTCTCATAGGCTTTCTTAATCTCATCTCGCCCTTGCACAATAGCTCCCGTTGGAAAGTCAGGGCCCGGCAGAAACTCCATGAGTTTGTCAACCTTGGCTTTGGGGTGATCAATCATATACACCACCGCATCGATGACTTCAGCCAGATTATGAGGCGGAATGTCCGTCGCATACCCAGCAGAAATCCCCGTTGCCCCATTCACCAAAAGGTTTGGAAAAGCAGCAGGCAATACAGTTGGTTCTTTTTCCGTATCATCAAAGTTCCAAGCAAAAGGCACGGTGTCCTTTTCGATGTCTTGGAGCAAGTAGCCCGCAATCTCAGACAAACGAGCCTCGGTGTATCGCATAGCGGCTGGCGGATCGCCGTCCATAGAACCGTTATTTCCGTGCATTTCCACTAAAATCTCACGGTTCTTCCAGTCCTGAGACATACGCACCATGGCGTCATAAATGGAGCTATCACCATGCGGGTGGAAATTCCCCATGATATTTCCGACAGACTTGGCCGACTTGCGGTAGCCCTTGTCAAAGGTGTTGCCGTCTTTATTCATCGAATAAAGAATCCGACGTTGCACGGGCTTGAGTCCGTCACGAATGTCAGGCAAAGCCCGCTCTTGAATGATGTATTTGGAGTAGCGCCCAAAACGCTCTCCCATGATGTCCTCCAAGGACATGTTTTGAATGTTACTCATAAGATACAAAGGGACATTTCGGCTTGCCGAAAATTTCTGTAGAAAAATAGGAAATCGATGCAGGGTTCGATGAACTCCAATCGATTTATCTTTTTTTCTAAGTCTTAGTCCCGTGTTCAGTTGCTATACAACTAAACTATCCTTTCTGTAATTTTCTTTTTTAATGCTCCCTGATGTAAGAGGCATCTCTTATGAATGAGCAAAATGGATTATCACTTTCTTAGATTCAGTTTTTCTTTAGTGTACTGAATCATTTTTTCTGCAGCTTCTTTATCATAAGGAAAACCAGTCTTGAGAGAGAAAACCTGAGCTTCTTTGTGAAAAAATTGCTGCGTAGACAGTAAAGACTGGATGAGGCTTTCTTTATCAGAAAAATCAAGCAAAGTGGCAAATTCTTCCTCATTCTCAGCGGGCAAATACTGAAACAGATACTTGTAGTTTTTGCCGACATCAATCACTCCCTTTTCTTCTGCCACTTGCCAAGCCAATAACTTCAGCAATTCTTTCTGACAGATACCATAGAGATGATCCACCGCATACACAAATTGCTGACGCTGAATCCCCTTGACAACATAGGCTGAAACCCACCAGAATTCATTGCACGATTTTGCAAAATCATCTGCACTCGCTGGTTTTGTCCAATAACGTTTGGAACTAGGTGTATAGGGCTGAAAGAGTCCCTGGGGGTCATCCAGCACCGTGAAATCTGCTTCGCTATCCACCCATTCTTTGATATGCTCCTTGGGGCAAAGGGTCAGATCTATCCGATTGCCATCTTCAAAGAGCATGAGATAGAGGCGGCGATGGTCAAGTATATTATGTTGCTCGATGATGCGCTTGCCAAACGCTTCTAACCAAGCAAGGTCGGTTACCATAGCAACCAAATCATCCACAATGTAAACCACATCATAGTCTTGAAACTCATCCTTGGGAGCATTCGGATTTGTCCGCGAGCCAGATAGAGCGACTGCATCCGCTTGTATGACTTTTGCAATTTGCAAAATCAAATCCAACATTTCACTTTCAGTTCTCATGGAAGTCCCTACCTTTTTGTTAGATCACTTCTTTCGCTCTCTTAACCGCTTTGCGTTTTTTGTAACGGCTGCGAATGGTATTGAGGTGGTCGCGAAGATCTGCATAGTGGCTTCTTTCTGGGTAGGCATAGGTCATGATAGCGGTGAAATCCAACAGGAAATCGTAGATTTCTTGTAACTGAATGCGGAGTTGCTTGCTTTGGCTAGGCACTTTGCCTTTCAACTCGGTCAAGCGCTCCTTATAGGCTTCTTCAAACCGCTTTTGCGCAGTCATCAAACTTTCCACATGAGCTTCCAAGTGCAGTTTTGCCAGCGCCGTTTGATAGCTTGATTTTTTCAACTCTTGGAGCAGGTGGTTGATGCCCTCTGTCTCTTTTTCATAGTTGGCAGTCGCAATACCTGCGTAATTTTTCAGCAGGCCCGCCAAGGTGTCGTAGGCTTCTTTGGTCGCAGTCTCCTTGACCCGTGAAAACGCCCGCACCAAAGCAGTCAGCGTCCCCAAAGCATCGTCTCGCTCGCGGTCGGCTTGGTCTAAACTAGTCACCAAGCGACTGGCTTTCGCCTGATGAAGCCCCTCCTGAAACTTAGCCAAATGCTGGCTCATCTCTTCCAGCTTGCTCGTATAAATACTTTCAACCTTGTGCGCCTTGTTAAAAGCAGTAATCGCCTCTTTCGACTCGGTCATGAGCTGGGAAAATTCGTTGTTCTCCAAATTGCGTACCGTTAAACTAATGACTCCGTATTCTTTTGTCATAAACTCCTCTTTCTTCGTGTGTTTTTTTCGTTTTTTGCTTTAAAATCGCTCAGAACACATGTAAACGTTCGTCTTTTGTTCTAAAAATTCAAATCACACATGTGTGATTTGGTTTTTTACTCCTAGACAAGAAATTCTTCATGTGAAATTTCTTGTTTTAGGGGTGGGGAAGGTAATTTGAGATGTGGGATTGAGTTATCCTTCTCTTAAAAACGTTAATTCTGATAAAATTCTAGCTTCATCCAAACTTAGAATAACAAACAAGGATGAAGTGTAGATATCATCGTACCATTGTTCTAGTTTATCATTAGTCATATCAAGATGATATTGTTTAGCATTGTTATGTCTTAAACCAAAATTATTATACATTTCAAAAAGCTTTTCAAACGCAATAATCTTTTGATTATTAACCTTGAACACCTCCTTTAATTCCTCAGAATTATTCAATTCTTTTCTTAATGGCTCAAGGTAGTTCGCTAAAGAAATAAGTATTTCTTTCTTACGCTGAATATTTCCCTTATTTGCAAAATGATTATATTCTAAAACCTTTATTGCATCTTGTATATTTGTCTCAGATAAAATCTGAGAAACTTCCGAAGCATAAACATTCTTTTCAACGATGATTTTGTCACCATTTTCTAAAGTAATCAGTTCATGATTTGATAATTCTAAGAATCTTGTAATATTATCAAATATAACTTGAATAAACTGACATTCTTTTTCTGTAAATTTTCCCTCGAGATTATTAAATATATCGACTAATAACTCAGAGAAAACAAATAGTTGTTCAGTTGTATCATAGATGTTTGAAATAATAACTTCTATCATTTGTGAATAACTGGTGAACGTTGATCGATTAGGATAATCTAAGAAATTATCAGAAATGACACTATTTATCGTTGTATAATGGCCGCGGCCCAAATTATTCTCCATTTTAAGTAAGTCCACTAAATTTTTCAGTTCTCTCTGTGGATTAAACTCCATCTGGTTCAAAATATCAAAATAATTTTGTCGTGTCATAATATCTCCTATACTATCTTAAAACGCCGTCGTTTCTTCCAGCGTAAACTTAACATTATCTTCAATCCATTTACGGCGGGGTGGGACTTTGTCGCCCATGAGGACATTGACGCGGCGCTCGGCACGGGCCAAGTCGTCAATGGTGACGCGAATGAGGGTGCGGTTTTCAGGGTTCATGGTGGTTTCCCAAAGCTGGTCTGCGTTCATTTCCCCAAGCCCTTTGTAGCGTTGCAGCATGGCACCTTTGCCAAATTTCTTGCGCAAATCTTCTAGTTCGCCGTCCGTCCAAGCGTACTCGACAACCTCGTTCTTGCCTTTGCCTTTGGACATTTTATAGAGCGGGGGGAGGGCGATATAGACATGCCCTGCTTCTACGAGTGGACGCATGTAGCGGTAAAAGAAAGTCAGCAAGAGCGTCTGGATATGGGCGCCGTCCGTATCTGCATCGGTCATGATGATAATCTTGTCGTAGTTGGCATCTTCGAGGGAGAAGTCCGAACCGACACCTGCACCAATGGTGTAAATCATAGTGTTGATTTCTTCGTTTTTGAGAATGTCTGCCATTTTAGCCTTGGCGGTATTGATAACCTTACCGCGCAGGGGCAGAATTGCCTGAAACTTGCGGTCGCGTCCTTGCTTAGCAGAGCCACCCGCTGAATCTCCTTCGACCAGATAGAGTTCGTTTTTGGCTGGGTTTTTGGATTGAGCTGGCGTTAGCTTTCCAGATAAAAGCCCCTTGTCTTTCTTGTTTTTCTTGCCACTTCGGCTTTCATCTCTCGCCTTGCGGGCTGCCTCGCGCGCATCTCTCGCCTTAATCGCCTTGCGGATGAGATTAGATGCCAATTCTCCATTTTCCAAGAGGAAGAAAGTCAACTTGTCCGACACAATCGAATCCACCGCAGGACGAGCAAGCGGACTGCCCAGCTTGTCCTTGGTCTGTCCTTCAAATTGCAAATGTTCTTCTGGTACTAAGATAGAAAGAACAGCCGCCAAACCCTCACGGTAGTCAGAACCTTCCAGATTTTTGTCCTTTTCTTTCAGCAATCCAGTCTTTCTCGCATAGTCATTCATGACCTTGGTAATAGCTGACTTAAGCCCCGTCTCATGCGTTCCACCGTCCTTGGTGCGGACGTTATTGACAAAAGAAAGGATATTATCTGAATAACCGTCATTGTACTGGAGGGCCACTTCCACTTGAAAACCGCCCTCTTCTCCTTCAAAATAAAGAACTGGTGTCAAAGTTTCCTTGTCTTCATTCAGATAGCTGACAAAGTCCTGCACCCCATTTTCATAATGAAAATCAACAGACTCGCCCGTTCGCTCATCTGTCAGAGAAAGGTGAACGTTTTTGAGCAAAAAGGCTGATTCATTAAGCCGCTCTGCGATTGTATTATATTTAAAATCAATCGTTGAAAAAATCGTGTCGTCAGGCATAAAGGTAACTTTTGTGCCTGTTTTTGATTTAGGAGCTTTGCCAATCTTTTCCAGACTGGTAACAGGTTTCCCACCCTTCTCAAATCGTTGCCGATAAACCGTTCCGTCACGTGTGATTTCAACTTCCAGCCAGCTAGACAGCGCATTAACAACAGAAGAACCAACACCGTGGAGACCCCCAGAGGTCTTGTAGCCGCCCTGACCGAACTTGCCCCCAGCGTGGAGCACCGTAAAGATAACTTCCACTGTCGGGATTCCCATAGCGTGCATACCGACCGGCATTCCCCGACCGTGGTCTGCTACAGTCAAACTCCCGTCTTTGTGAATGGTCACGTCAATCTTGTCGCCAAAGCCAGACAGAGCCTCATCGACTGCATTGTCAACAATTTCCCAGACCAAATGGTGAAGCCCAGTTGCATCCGTTGATCCGATATACATACCAGGACGTTTACGAACCGCGTCCAATCCTTCTAATACTTGAATGGCATCATCATTGTAATTGTTAATATTGATTTCCTTTTTTGCCACAAGGAACCTCCTGAATCATTCATCCTTTCTATCTTACAAGTTTTTAGCAAATTTTGCAAAGATTTTTAGAAAATAGTGTATTCTTTCTGCTTCTCGCCGCTATTTTTTCAGCCTAGACAAATTTTATAAAATATTTCTGGTCGTTCAACTATCAAAATCAAAATTCATGGTATAATAAAAACATGATAAAGATAGTTTTTACATTGATAGTGGCTTATTTGATTGGTTCAATCCCTGCTGGGCTTTGGATTGGACAAGTATTTTACAAGAAAAATCTCCGCGAATACGGCAGCGGAAATACAGGGACGACCAATACCTTTCGTGTCCTTGGAAAAAAAGCAGGCATCATCACCTTTATTTTTGACTTTTTTAAAGGGACATTTGCGACACTATTGCCATTTTTCCTTCATATCAACGGTATTTCTCCTCTCGTTTTTGGACTTTTAGCCGTTCTTGGGCATACCTTCCCCATTTTTGCTGAATTTAAAGGCGGTAAAGCCGTGGCAACCAGTGCAGGTGTCATTCTGGGCTTCTCACCGACTTTCTTCACTTATTTAGCTGTCATCTTTTTCAGCTGCTTGTATCTGACTAGTATGATTTCCTTTTCAAGTGTGACAGCTGCTGTCTCCGCTATTCTGGGAGTCTTAATTTTCCCACTATTTGGCTTTCTTTTACCACGTTATGATGTACTCTTTACCGTAATTGTACTCGCATTAGCGCTCATCATTATCGTCCGACACAAAGATAATATCCAGCGAATTCGGATGAAACAAGAAAACCTCATTCCCTTCGGATTGAATATCACAAAACAACAACCTAAACAGAAATAAAAGAAGCTAGGATAAAAAATCTTAGCTTCCTCTTATTTTATTCTTTGTGAGCTTTTTTAAATCTGGATAATCCTAAAAGTCCAACGACAAAGCCAAGTAAACTGATAAAGGTGGTATCTGTTGTACCTGTTTCTGGCAAGCTCTTTTGACCTGAAGTCACAAATTGTTTGTGTACATTGACTGGAATCGTTGCCGTTCTTTGATGTGTATTTGTTTGAACTGCTGGCACAAGTTCTTTTTCTCCAGTTTCATTTGGCTTCACTTGGTTAGCAGCTTGATCCTGAAGTTTCTTGTATTGTGCAGTTGAGATTGAGATAGTTCGTGAATTAGGATTGACAACCGCATAAGCTGTTAAGTCTGTTTTTGCTAAATAGTCCGCAAAAGCCACATCCATTGAAGGACCTTCTTCGCGAGCCCCGCCCAACATACCATAACCATCACCACCTGCAGCCAAGAAATCGTTGGTTGTAAGATAGTAAGTTTTTGCGAGATTTAATTTTTCGTATTTTCCTGTTTCAGGATTTTTGATTTCAATGCCAAGAATACGCTTATCGGCTGGCAAGGTAGTGTCATAATAAACTTTTGCTCCAGAAACTTGTAGGAAACCGCCGCTTGGTTCAAGTAACGGTTGCCCATTTTCATCTAGGACTGGTTTGCCGTCTTTTTCTTGTACAATAGAACCTAAAGACTTAGCAAACATGTCTGCGATGTTTTGCCCAGTTACTTTTATTTGAGTAATGGTATTACCAAATGGTAGAACAGCAATGATATCTCCTTTGGTGATTGGTTTTCCTTTCGCAATTGTTTCACGAAGTCCGCCGCCGTTAGTTACAGCAAGGTCTGTCTTATGACTGAATCCTGTTTGCCCGTACTCATAGAGCGCATCTGCTACGACATTTCCAAGATTGGTTTCCCGCACACGGACATTTTCTCGATTACCATTTAACTCAACCGGGCTATTAGCAACGACCACTTTTGCGTTTTCTTGGTCATATTTCTCTTTGATTTTGTTTACTAATTGCTGAATAGCTGGATCCGGAGTAACGCCTTTTACTGAATTGGCTGAGATTTGTTGAGGATTTCCTAAGATTTGACCAGATTTATACGTTACTTTTCCGATATTATGCAAGTAACTACCTGTTTGATTATAAGTAACATTGTCGCCATAGGTCACTGATTCTACAGTATGTGAATGCCCGTCAATCACTGTCACACGTTTTCCTTTTAGCAAAGGATTTTTTGATAATGCTTCTGCCAAGGTAGAACCGCGCCATTCAACTGGTGTCGTCGTATCTACACCCAAATGCGCCAAAACGACATAATGTTTGTAAGTTTTACCTTCCGCTTTCGCACGAGATTCCACTTCTTCAATGACTTTATTGACTTCTGAAATTGGATCTGTAAACGTAACCCCTTGAACATTGCGTGGGTGTGTTTTTGTTGCAGTTTCTGGCGTTGTCACCCCAATAACCACAAATTCATCTCCCACAACATTCTTGTCTTTATCAACAATCGTAGAAGCTTCAAAAAGACGTGCTCCATTGACATAAGTATTGGCACTAAGAAGAGGGAATTTCAAAATTTCTTTGTATTTTTTCACCTCATCCAAACCAAAGTCAAATTCATGATTTCCGACCGCCATTGCGTCATAGCCAATCTTATTTAATATATTCGCGCGTTCTTCTCCTTTTGAGCTATTGGAAATCGGAAGTCCTTGAAAAGCATCGCCTGCATCCACAACAAGTGTTGTTTGATTGGTCTTTGCACGTTCTTGCTCAATGACTGCTGCTAATTTAGCATCGCCAATGACTCCTTTTTCTTCCACAATACGACCGTGTACATCATTTGTATGAAGAATAACCGTATCTTTTTCAGATTGAGTTGTAGGTGCAGCAACCGCTTGAGCGGCTGGAGTTATAGAATCTGCTGGAGTTACAGAAGTTTCAACTTGTTTGTTCTCGCTCTTTTCTGTTACTTTCTCCGTGGAAGCTTCAGTAGCAGGCGAAACTGCTGAATCGCCTTGAGCGATCGTAGGGGCTACCGACTGATTTTCTTTAGGAACTTCTACTTGCTCTACAGGTGCTGTTGAAGCAGCTGGATCTACAGCATCAGCAGAAACCTGATGTGCTAAAATTGCTGGAGCAATTAGCAATGTTGACAAAATGGGGATAATGAATTTTTCCTTTTTCATAATCAATCCTCTTTTATTCTTTTTTGATTCTATTATACAAGATTTTCTGGTAAAATAAAACCTTATTGAGCAATCTTCATCTTATCGTTCGCTAAAATTATTCTAAAAAGAAAAATACTCTAACTTTTACATTAGAATATCTTATTTCACAAACATTATTTACAAACTTCTACCTTGTGAGTTTATCTGTGCCATTATGTCCTTCAGCCCTGCTGCTCCAACGGTATCACCTGCTTTTTCAAAACACGCCAGTGCTTTTTGAGCATCAAATTTAGCCATTTTTATATCTCCCTTAGCTAACATTACCTCAGCCAAGCCCCGATAAGCACAAGCATGATTGACAAAGTCATCTGTCTGCAACGCTAAATTTAGTGTTTCTTGCAAAAGTTCTTCTGCAAGGTGAATATTTCCAAGTTTGAATTGTAAATACCCCTGTTCGTACAAATTGACCGATGCCTTTAGGACATCATCGGGGAAATGCTCTGTAATAATTGCAGCTTCTGCCATTATCAAGTCATAAGCCTTTTGAAAATGCTCTTCTTCTCGTTCGACCATCGCTAATTGATGTAAGCCTATATGCTGTTCTTCCAGATTCTTTTCAGACATAGCTTGAGCATAATAGTCTTTTAAAACCTGACGAGCCAACTGAAAATCCTTTTCTTCCAAAGCAATATAAGCTTTTAAATTCAGCGTACTATAACTATCTTGGTCTATTTGATAAACGAATTGCTTGGCAAGCTGATATTGCCCGTCAAACAATGCTTGCCAGGCTTTTTGAAGTTGTTCTTCTGTCATAATTTCTTTCCTTTTATTCATAGAAAACAAAAGTCACACTTTAAAAGTTATATCAAATCAGTCTCCGAGATCGCTTCTTTTACTTTTTCGATTGGCAGATGTACTAGCTCAACTTTCTTTTCGCTATATAAATATCGCGCATAATCATCCATACGGTATCGATTGATATAAACCACTCGCTTGCAACCAACTTGTAAAAGCTGTTTCGTACAATTAAGGCAAGGGAAATGTGTGACATAAACAGTAAATCCTTTTGGGATTCCACGCTCTGCACCTTGCAAAATCGCATTTACTTCTGCATGTAAAGTCCTCACACAATGCCCGTCAACTATCAGGCATTCATGATCGATGCAGTGTTCCGTTCCTGAAACAGATCCATTATATCCTGTTGAAATAACTTTATTATCCTTTACAATAACTGCACCAACGCTTGCTCGTTTGCAGGTTGAGCGATTTGCAATCAAGAGCGCTTGTGCTGCAAAATATTCGTCCCAAGCCAATCTTTTTGTCGCCATATTGTCACCTTCTTCTCTTACTTATCACTCAGTTTATCATTTTTTCGATGTGGAAAAAGCGGCAGTCCGAGCGATGCAATCTTTTCTGCTGGAACTTTCATGCCGTCTTTTGTCCATTTGATTAAAACAGAAACCACCGCCGAACTCCAAAATGAATTCATGTAAGTTGAAGCTTCTTTTCTGGAACTATTTTGTTTTTCCAAGAAATCAAACACAGCACTTGTCAACAGTTTTTCTAAATTATAATCCACTGCTAAGCTAAGGATTCGTGCTTCTTTTTTGACTTCTTTAAACAAGAACAGCCACACTTGATAAAGCTCGGTTCTCATATTGAATTGTGCCAATTTATCGGTAATCTTTTGTACTGTTCGTTGGAAAATCTCTTGTAAAATTTCTTCTTTTGAATCATAATTTCGATAAAAAGCTGCGCGCGAGACACCAGCTCTCTCTACTAATTCAGAAATGGTAATTTTTGTCAACTCCTTCTTTTCCAACAATTGCAATAGCGAGATTTCTAAGGATTCTTTTGTAATTCGGTTAGATTCCTGATTTGATATTTTTAGATTTTCTAAAGATTTTTTCGATATTTTACGTTCCGACATAACATTTTCTTTCTACATGTAACAACCGACTGTAAAGGCTTTCTAAAGCGGTGTTTTCATGATATAATTGTAAAAAAAGGCAAACCTTTTGTCAATGTCTAATTAAGGGATCATCCCACTAAAGGAGAAATTGAATGACTTGGAAAATTGTAGCTGATTCAGGCTGTGATTATAGAACTATCGAAAACCTTGCTGTTGACACCTTATTTGAAAGTGTTCCTCTGACCATTCAAGTGGGCAATGAAATCTTTATAGATAATGCTCAGCTCAATATTGATAATATGATGGAAAAAATGTATACCACTTCTTCGGCTTCAAAGTCTGCTTGCCCTAGTCCAGATGACTATATGAAAGCTTTTATTGGAGCTTCAAATATTTTTGTGGTCACCATTACAGGAACCCTATCAGGAAGCTATAATAGCGCACAAGTGGCTAAAAGACTCTATCTTGAAGACCATCCTGACGTGAATATCCACATTATTGATACTCTTTCTGCTGGCGGTGAAAATGATTTGATTATCAAAAAGCTTAATCTTCTTATCGGTCAAGGTTTAAGTTATGAAGAAGTCATAAAAGAAATTACAGCCTATCAAGCAAAAACGAAGTTACTTTTCGTTCTCTCCAAGGTTGATAACCTAGTTAAAAATGGACGACTAAGCAAATTGCTTGGAGCTGTTGTAGGATTATTGAATATTCGTATGGTCGGCGAAGCCAGTCAAGACGGCAAGTTGGAGTTGCTTCAAAAGGCGCGTGGTGCTAAAAAATCACTAATAGCAGCTTTTGATGAACTCATCAAAGCAGGCTATGCCGGTGGACAAATCATTATTGCTCATCGAAATAATCCCAAGTTTTGCCAGCAATTTTCCGAAATGGTTCGTGAAAGATTCCCACAAGCTGTTATTGAAGTCATCCCGACTTCTGGACTTTGTAGCTTTTATGCTGAAGAAAATGGTCTCCTCATGGGCTATGAAATTCAATAATATAACGAAACTGTAGTCAATCACTAAACTACAGTTTTTATATTACAAATAAAGCAAACCAAAAACAATTAACACACTAATCATGCTAAAAAGTGAGCCAATGAGATAGTATTCTGCAAAGGACTGACTTTCAGAAATTTTGTTATACCGTGCGATTGACTTAGCAGTAAAGACTAAGCCAACGGAAGCGAACTGCCCAAATATAAGAGACAAAGCCATAATAAAACGCTCTAAAATCCCAATCATCGCACCTGCACCTGCTATAGTGTCTTGGTTATCTCCCTTTGACTGATACCTATTGAAGAAAAGCTTAAATAAAATATTAACAGGCTTTCCAACGATTGCTAAGAAAAGAAGAGTTTGAGCAACTGACGCTCCATTTTTCAGCCATTGTGGGTTGATTTTATTAGCTAATAAAGCATAAAATAGAAAAATACAAATCAAATGAAGGAGTTGGTCAATGATGAAAACTTGCTTTGTGAGTTTCTTTATTTCTATAAACGTGTTGAGCCTGTATTTCAGGAAATCAATAACTACATGACTAAGCCAAACAGCGATAAAGTAAATAATATTTTTCGGGAAAAAGATACTCAAAATCAGCAACGGAAGAAAAACAATGGCTAAATGCAGCAATAAATAAGGCAATTTTCGACATTTTAAATCTGCCATTTTTTGACTTTGCCATTGAAAATCAGCTAAAACATGCGCTAATAAGGTTAACAACAAGATTGGATGTTGTATAAAATAGTCTGAAAATCCCCACAAATTAGACATGTTTCTCCTCCTTCTCTATCGCATTTAACATCAAGTTCATCGCAACTCGTTTATTTCTGAGATAAATTTTTAACCCACTCGCCTTGATACGTTTGTTGAAAGCACTCGGAGTGATACCAAGTAGTTTTGCCATTTCTTTATGAGAAAATGTTTCATCGTATATATTTTCAGCTAGTAATTGTTTGAGGACATCATATTGGATATCTGTCCACTTGGACTGAATAAAAGAGCACGCAGCTAAAATAGCATTGATTGTCTGACCGACTTCTTCGTCTGCCAAAGAAACCGAAATGTGATTGATGCCATAGTCATTCTTATCATGAACATAGTTAATCGCTTCTCTCGCGAGCCAATACGCCGGACCGTCAGAACCAATGCTTTGTTCTTTGTTAATTTCTGTAATCATGTCTCCAGCACCAATCCCAAATCGAATTTCATAAGGAGCAAATGCCATAGAAAGCTGATCCATGATTTGAAACATATCCGAATTTGGTAAAAACAAAGCTTGAAATTCATCGCCAGCTGTGACTGTAAAGGGAGAAACTAAATATTTCTGATATTGCTGATTCAACTCTTTCATTAATTGCAACAATTTCTGTTGCGCCTGCGCTCGATCTTGTATTTTTTTTGATTCAATAATGTCTCCAATAAGAGCAACGTACATCATCTTCTCACCTCTTTTTGTCTATTATAATGGAAATTTAAAAAAATTTCCATTATAAAGGACATTTTCCAAAATTTCCGTCATGGAGGACATTTTTTAATCTACTATCTCTAAAAAATACAGCTAAGCACATGATTGAAACCATCATTTGATTTGAAAATGACTACCCCATTACTTTCCATGCCTTACTCAGCACTTCTCCAATCTTGCCCTTGATGACTAAGTCAGCTTGACTATCTTGTAGTACATTGTTTTTATTGATAACAACTAAGTGCCGTCCTTGAAAATAATGAACTAAATTAGCAGCTGGATAAACAACTAGCGATGTTCCGCCAATGATGAGTAGGTCAGCTTGACTGATAACCTGAATAGCTTGAGAAAAAACTTCCATATTTAACGGTTCCTCATAAAGAGTCACATCTGGCTTAACTACACAACCACAAGTCTCGCAATAAGGAATGATTCCTGGCAATTTCAAAAAATCCTCTAAGTCATAAAAACGATGACAGTTGGTGCAATAATTTCGGTCAACACTACCATGAATTTTTAATACGTTCCTGCTTCCTGCCATCTCGTGTAAACTATCAATATTCTGGGTAACAATTGCTTTTAATTTCCCTAGCTTTTCTAGATAAGCTAAATATTCATGGGCTACATTTGGCTTAGCGTTAGGATAAATAAGATATTTCTTGTAAAAGTCAAAAAACTGTTCTGGATAACGTTCAAACATCGTATGTGAAACTAGTTGCTCTGCTGAAAAATGCTGGTTTAACTCAATATTGTAAATACCATTTGAGCTGCGAAAATCCGGAATACCAGATTCAGTTGAAACACCTGCACCACCAAAGAATACAATATTTTGGCTACTTTGAATGATCTGAGCCAGTTCTTCAATCTTGTCCATATCGCCCTCCTAAAAGTTACCAATATTATTAAAGAAAAAATCGGCTAGCAGAACTAGCCGATTCATATTATAGCTGAATTATTTTGACAAGTTATAGAAAGATTTCAAACCACGGTATTCAGCAACTTCACCAAGTTGGTCTTCGATGCGAAGTAATTGGTTGTATTTAGCAATACGGTCAGTACGTGACAATGAACCAGTCTTAATTTGTCCAGCGTTAGTTGCAACTGCGATATCAGCAATTGTTGAATCTTCAGTTTCACCTGAACGGTGTGATACAACGGCAGTGTAACCAGCTTCTTTTGCCATTTCGATAGCATCAAATGTTTCAGTAAGAGTACCGATTTGGTTAACTTTAATAAGGATTGAGTTAGCACATCCTTCGTTAATACCTCTTTCAAGATAAGAAGTGTTTGTTACGAAGAAGTCATCACCAATAAGTTGTACTTTCTTACCAAGGCGTTCAGTAAGTTTCTTCCAACCTTCCCAGTCATTTTCATCCATACCATCTTCGATAGTGATGATTGGGTATTTGTCAACTAATTGTTCCAGATATTCGATTTGTTCGTCAGCTGTACGAACTGCAGCTCCTTCACCTTCGAATTTAGTGTAATCATAAACTTTACGTTCTTTGTCGTAGAATTCTGATGATGCACAGTCAAATCCAAGGAATACATCTTTACCAGGAACATAACCAGCAGCTTCGATAGCAGCAAGGATAGTTTCTACACCATCTTCAGTTCCATCAAAACGAGGAGCAAATCCACCTTCGTCACCAACAGCTGTTTCAAGACCACGAGATTTAAGGATTTTCTTAAGAGCGTGGAAAATTTCAGCACCCCAACGAAGAGCTTCTTTGAATGTAGGTGCACCAGCAGGCACAATCATAAATTCTTGGAAAGCGATTGGAGCATCTGAGTGAGAACCACCGTTGACGATGTTCATCATTGGAGTTGGAAGAACTTTAGTATTGAATCCACCAAGGTAGCTGTAAAGTGGGATTTCAAGATAATCAGCAGCAGCACGTGCTACAGCAATAGATACACCAAGAATTGCGTTTGCACCCAATTTACCTTTATTTGGAGTACCGTCAAGTGCAATCATTGCACGGTCAATAGCTTGTTGATCGCGAACGTCATAACCAATAACTGCTTCAGCAATGATATTGTTTACGTTGTCAACAGCTTTTTGTGTACCAAGACCGCCGTAACGAGATTTGTCACCATCACGAAGTTCAACTGCTTCGTGTTCACCAGTAGAAGCTCCAGATGGAACCATACCACGTCCGAAAGCACCTGATTCAGTATAAACTTCTACTTCAAGTGTTGGGTTACCGCGTGAGTCTAGGACTTCGCGAGCGTAAACATCAGTAATAATTGACATTTTTTACTCTCCTTTGAGTTATTTTATTTACATTCCTATCATACCTTAAAAATCAGTTTTTTTCAAGGAAAAATCGTGCCTTTCTATGAAATTTACGATAATTTTCTATGTAAGCGTTTTATATTTCCGAATGTTTCTTGGATAAATTTCAAAAAAAGTATGCTATACTAACTTTATGACAGATATAAATAAAACAATAATGGAAAAATCTCAAGGGGGATTAAAATTAAATCCTGATGAGCAAAGAAAATTTTTAGGAACATTTGAAGAACGGGTCGTAGCAGAATGTAGCATTGATGAGGCTAATAGTGCTCCTATCCACGACCACTTTAAAGAAATGTTACAAAAGATTATCTTGGACTATCAGCCTGTAACTGTGAAAATATCTCCCGAGGTTACCAATCAGTATCAAATTTTTTACTTAAAAATAGCAAAAGACCTTGGCTGCAAAGCAACAATCGTGTCTAGTAACTGCAAGAATTCTCCGTTTGGCTTGGTCATTCATAGTGATCATCCAGTAGAAATAGCTGAAAAAGAAATTGCTAAACAATTTTCTGAGTTTTTCCAAACAGATTCAACTCAAAAAACAGAAAAGAAAACTTCTTTTTGGGAAAAGTTGTTTCATTAAAGAGGCGATTGATGCCAAATTTAGATAAACTAACCTTATTCTTTCAAGCAGAAAATCAAAGAGACTGGAAATGTACCAAAGTTTTTTACATTCTGATATTACTTGGGAATTGCACGGGCAAGAAGTTTCAGTCATTCATGGAATAGATGACTATCTTCTGAAGATTCAGCAAACCTATCATCAGAGCAACGTTCAATTTTCCTGCTTGCATACTTTTTCAACTAATGAAAATCGGATTGTTACTATTCTCAAAAACGATTTTGGTCAACTATCCTGTGATATTTTTGAGTTTGAAAATGGTTTAATTATCAGAGAATATGAATATTTATTATAATGTTTCCATGTCCGACAACTACTACACCTTGTAATCTAAAACAAATATAATGGGAGGTTAAGAACTTTTTGTTCTAACCCCTTTTTTATAGCAACATTCCTTCGTCTATGTCAAATTCTGTTAGGATTTGCTTAATGCGGTCAAAATTCAAGCGAAAATGTTCTAACGTATGAGCATCAGAGCCAACAGAGTATTTCGTTCCACCTAGTTCTTTCACCAAAGACAGGGCATAAATATAAATATCTTCATGATTGTAGAGATACATAGACTTGCCATTCAGTTCAAAAGCCAAGTTATGTTCTATCATTTTTTGAAAGAGGGTACGAAGTTGGAGTTCAAAGTTTTTCAGTTCTTCAACCGTCACATTAAATTTGCGAAAACCATAGTCAAAATGAGCCAAAACATCAGCTGGAATACTTTCAATAGCTTCTTCTAATTCTTTTAAATAATCTGGAATCCATTGCATTTTTTCCAATTGCAAAACAGGAGTTTCTAAGTAATCGAATTTCCCATTGTGATGAACAGATAAAAGTTTCAAATCATAATCTTTATCTTCTAAAAAAGCCAAAGTATCTTTCTTACGTGGTCTATAATAGCCTATTTCAATTCCTTTTTTGATTCGATTTCCATATTTCTTATTGAGAAAAGCTATTTTTCTAGAATAAGACTCATAATCAGGAATATCATCGCGAGGAGAGCCTGCATTATACGGATAGGGATTAGATAAATCCAGATGTTCAGTCGTCACAATTTCTCCATCATAATGTTCCAAGTAATCTCTAAAATCAGTATCTGAATCGTAAGAAAAGTAAGTATGAAGATGATTGTCACGCATAATATTTTTCCTCCTATCATCTCTATAACACTAAGGAATTATATAGTAGTTTATACTAACTACAATATATAGTATTTTTAAACAAGACTTTCCTAAATTTGATAATTATATTTTGTAGTTGTGTAAAAAATAAGTATATAATTTTCCTTATATTTGCTATTTTTATCATAAGCAGCAACAACTGGTTGCATTCATTAAAAATTAGATACAAATCACTTCTGCGATAATAAATAATGAGCTAATTTTTGATTGATTTCAATTGTTTACGAATCATTTGAAATACAATCACTAAAAGCGGCGTTAGTAAGATTAAAACTAGCCCTAATCCAATAAAAGTCTGATCAAAACCAAAACTGTCAATCAGCCAACCAACAATCGGAAAAATGATAATCATGCTTAAACTGAACATCATTGAAGCAACACTTAACATGGTCGCTCTGGCTGAACTTGGTAAATACTGTTGCAAATCATTGTAAAATATTGGTTGATACATGGCATACAGAGCATTTGTTACCAAATAAATCATAATATACATGAATGGTGTTCCCAAAAATGACAGTACATAAGCTGCTCCTGTTAAGCTGACAACTACTGGAAAAATCCGAAAAGAATGCCATGTTTTCCCAATCTTACTGGCAAGAGAAACTGCCAAAATATTTAAGACGCTACCAATCAACATAACTGTCGAAATCTGCCATCCTGCCAAGTCTGGCAATTGCTTTTGATAGTAAAAGTAAAACATGCACATTATTGTTCCAACGAATTGGAAAATCATCATCCACGCAAAAAGACTCGGACTACTTTTCATTTCTTCTTTTACCGTCAGGATTATTTTCTTCATCGTAACCACTTCGTCATTTTTCTTTTTCATTGTCGGTTCTTTTATCAACCAAATCAGAATTAAAACAATAATAGAAACTGCAATCATGATATAATAGGTAATATACAAATATCCATGTACAAATAACCCCGCTAGTACCGTTCCTAAAGAGATTGCTGCCTCAGAAACACCTGACATCAAACTTGATATTTTCAAATAACGGTCTTTTAAACCAGCTTCTACAGCAGAGTCATATAGCAGTGCAGAGCTCGTTCCTGAATCAAAGTTATAAGACAAAGCATTGATTATCATTGCCATTGCATATATCCAAAAATTCCCTTGCCCTGTCAACATCAAAATAGATGACAAAATACTTGTTAAACGGCTGATATACAGATTAGCCTTATAAGAAAACCTGTCGGCTAACATGCCTGACGGAATTTCAAAAACAATGCCTGTTGCATGAAAAATACTCTCTAACAGCCCAATTTGCAGTAAAGACATACCATTTTGACTGAGGAATAAAATCCAAAAACTCGTAATACCTAGAAATCCTAAGAATTCCACTCCTGTCATAAGAGGAATATTTCTTTTGTAACTTCTCCTAAACATACTTTTTCCTTTACTAAGAAGAAACCGAACTTCCCGTTCAGTTTTCTAACTTATTCATTTTTCATAATATTTCAATTTTAAAGAGGTTGGGACATAAGCTCCCAACCTCATGCATTTTATAGTTTGGCTTGCAAAACCCAGTGGTTGGTTGGATATCCTTATCCCTTGTTATACAAGTGACAACGGCTATCCTAACCAACTTGTGCGGAGGCGGGAGTAAAACAGTCCAGTGGACTGTTTTAGGTCAGCAACTAGAAACTAGAACTTGCTGAAAAATCAAATTCTTCGAATGATTGATTTCTATCCCACTCTCACATTTCCTAAGGTTCAATTCTGTGGAGCATACGTGGGAATGGAATGGCTTCACGGATGTGTTTCGTTCCTGCAACAAATGTCACCATACGTTCCAAACCAAGTCCAAATCCAGCATGAGGAACTGAACCATATTTACGAAGATCTAGATAGAAAGCATAGTCATCAGGGTTCAGACCATTTTCTTCAATCTTCGCTAATAATTTTTCATAGCTTTCTTCACGAGCAGAACCACCTATGATTTCTCCATAGCCCTCTGGTGCTAAAAGGTCTGCACAAAGCACACGTTCTTCGTTACCAGGAACAGGTTTCATATAGAAAGCCTTAAAGCTAGCAGGGTAGTTCACAACGAAAGTTGGCACACCAAAATAGTTTGAAATCCAAGTTTCGTGTGGTGACCCGAAATCATCACCTCGTTCGATATGCTCATACTCAGCTTCTTCATCATTTTCGTGTTCTTGTAAGAGGTCAATTACTTCATCGTAAGAAATACGTTTGAAGGGTTCTGCCACGTATTTTTTAAGAAGATCAGTATCACGTTCCAACACTTCAAGCGCATGTGGTGCACGATCCAAAACTCCTTGAATCAAAGCCTTCACATAAGCCTCCTGAAGATCAAGCGACTCATCATGAGTAACAAATGGATATTCTGCATCCATCATCCAGAATTCTGTCAAATGGCGGCGTGTTTTGGATTTTTCGGCACGGAAAACAGGACCAAAGTCAAATACACGACCAAGTGCCATAGCACCTGCTTCTAAGTAAAGTTGCCCAGATTGACTTAGAAAGGCAGGAGTTCCAAAATAATCTGTTTCAAAAAGCTCTGTGGAATCTTCTGCTGCATTTCCCGATAAAATCGGACTATCAAATTTGATAAAGCCATTGCGGTCAAAAAATTCATAGGAAGCATAGATAATCGCGTTGCGAATCTGCATAATTGCCATTTGCTTGCGTGAACGTAGCCATAAGTGACGATGATCCATCAAAAAGTCTGTTCCGTGCTCTTTTGGTGTGATAGGATAATCATTGGACTCTCCAACGATTTCAATATCCGTCACGTCTAATTCATATCCAAATTTTGAGCGCTCATCTTCTTTGACGATTCCTTTTACCAAAACAGCTGTTTCTTGGTTCAAGTGTTTGATGATATTAAATTTATTCAAACCCTCTTCTTCACCAAATTTTTCAAGGAAATTTGGCTTGAAAGCCACAGCTTGAAAAAAAGCTGTCCCATCGCGTAATTGCAAAAAAGCAATCTTTCCTTTTCCTGATTTATTGGCAACCCAAGCACCAATCGTCACTTCTTCTCCGACATGATTTTTAACATCCATAATTGAAGTATATTTTGTTGACACGTTTTTTCTCTTTTCTATTTTATTTTTTATGATAAACAGCCTCAATGTTGTTCCCGTATGGGTCTATCACAAAGGCCGCATAGTATCCCACATGGTAATTTTTACGTTCGCCAGGTGCACCATTATCCTTTCCTCCAGCAGCCAAAGCTGCTTGATAGAAAGCATCTACTTCTTGACAAGTTTGAGCACTAAAGGCAAAATGCATCGGCTCTTGTTGACCAACATTTAGCCAAAAATCACCACCCGGATCCACATCTCGCGGTTCTGTGAAACTAACGACCTGCCCCGTATCAAATTGAAGGTGATAATTTAAAGGAGTTAAAGTGGCTTGATAGAAAGCTTTAGAAACTTCTAAATTCTTTACCTTAAGGCTAAAATGATCGATCATTTTTTAACTCTCCATAAACGCCTTGATACGATGAACGGCCTCTTTCAAGGTATCCATATCCGTCGCATAACTCAGGCGAACATTCTCTGGCGCACCGAAACCAGCACCCGTTACAAGAGCGACACCTACTTCTTCTAGGATTGCTGTTGTAAACTCTGTCACATCTGAATAGCCCTTCATTTCCATTGCTTTTTTAACATTTGGAAAGAGGTAAAACGCTCCTTGCGGTTTCACCACTTCAAAGCCAGGAACCTCTGCAAGCAAAGGATAAATGGTATTGAGACGTTCTTCAAAAGCCTGACGCATGGTTTCAACAGTATCTTGAGGACCCTTTAAAGCTTCAATCGCCGCATATTGGGAAGCAGCGGTTGGATTAGAAGTCGTTTGTCCAGCCACTTTACTCATCGCTGCAATGATTTCAGGCTCTCCAACAGCATAACCCAGCCGCCAACCAGTCATCGAATACGACTTAGATACACCATTAATAACAATTGTTTGCTTGCGAATAGCTTCAGAAAGACTCGAAATCGGTGTAAATTCATTTCCATTGTAAACCAAGCGGCCATAAATATCATCTGCCAAAATGAGAATATCATGCTCTACAGCCCAATTACCTATCGCTAATAACTCCTCAGCAGTATAAATCATTCCCGTTGGATTGGAAGGAGAATTGAGCACCAAAACTTTCGTTTTCTCTGTCCGAGCAGCCTCTAATTGCTCAACGGTTACTTTGAAATGATTTGCTTCTGTCGTTTGAACAAAAACTGGTATTCCTTCTGCCATCTTAATCTGGTCGCCATAACTAACCCAACACGGTGCCGGAATAATCGCTTCATCACCTGGATTGATGACACTCATAAAAAAGGTATAAAGGGAAAACTTTGCACCCGTCGCAACGGTCACTTGATTTGGTTTAATCGTATAACCATAGTATTTTGCAAAATATGCTACAATTGCTTCCTTTAATTCAGGCAGACCACTGGTAACCGTATAAAAGCTAGCTCTACCGTCTTTTATTGCAGAGATAGCAGCATCTTGAATATTCTTCGGAGTTGGAAAATCTGGCTCTCCCAAAGTCAGCGAAAGGATATCACGACCTTGTGCTTTTAAAGCTTTTGCGCGCGCTGCTGCTGCTAAAGTTACACTTTCTTCCATATTTAAAACACGATTTGATAATATCATAGCCCCTCCTTGCTGAGCAATGTTCCTGTTTCAAATCCAACATTATAATAAATTGTTCCAGACTTGACTTCCCAGATTGGTTGCTCTTTTACATAGCCAAATGTCACTTTATCAATTTGTTTGGCACCACTCTCTTTAGCGATTTGTTTTGCTTTTTCTTGACTAATCCCTTTGGACAATTCATAAGTATAGATTTTATCACTATCTGCTTCTATTAGAACAGCAAGCTGCGTCTTTTTACGATTTTTCCCCAAAAGACTATAATAACTTTTTTCACCGTTATAAATAGCAAAGCGATCCACTTTATCCAAATCCGCATATTGACGAGCAATTTTACTAGCCGTTACCTTAGCTGATTGGTAAGGATCCATAGATAGATTTAAAATGTAAAGAAAAGAAAAAGTGAGAACGACCAAAACTATCACACTTCCGATAATATATTGCCAAATAATAAAATTTCTATCATTTTTTCTTCTATTTTTCACTCGTCCATTATACTATAAATAAGGATTTTTTTCTATCTTTTTCTAAAATTTGATTTTATTACTACTTATTGATAAAATACAGTTATGGACAAACTAACAAAACTTTTTCAAGAAAATCATTTAGATTTAAAAACCATGATTATTTTAAATAAAGCTATTCGCACGATTCGACCTTTTGAAAATCAGGCGGCAAAACAACACAATCTGACTCCAACTCAATTTTCAGTTTTAGAAACCCTTTATAGCAAAGGGAACTTACGCATTCAAGACTTAATTGATAAAATGCTTGCTACATCTGGAAATATGACCGTTGTCATTAAAAATATGATACGAGACGGTTGGATTTTTCGTACCTGTGACCCATCTGATCGACGTTCTTTTTTAGTCGGATTGACTCCAGAAGGACGTAGTAAAATTGAAGCGGTACTTCCAGATCATATTCAAAATATTCAACAAGTATTTAGCATTTTAACAGAGCAAGATAAAGAAGATTTGATTCGGATTTTAAAAAAATTCAAAAGTTTGAGCTAATTTCTTGCTAATTAGTGATATTTGTTGTAATATAAACAGGTACAAAAGAAAAGGAGAGTGACTTATATGTCTAAAAAAGTGCTATTTATCGTCGGGTCCCTTCGCCAAGGCTCATTCAACCATCAGTTAGCTTCTCAAGCTGAAAACATTCTTGCTGACAAAGCTGAAGTTTCTTATCTTGATTTCAAAGATGTTCCATTTTTCAATCAAGATATTGAAAGCCCAGCTCCTGCGGCTGTTGCCAAAGCTCGTGAAGAAATTCTCGCTGCTGATGCTATCTGGCTCTTCTCACCAACCTATAACTGGGCAATTCCAGGAGTTGTTAAAAATCTCTTAGATTGGCTATCACGTGCGCTTGACCTTTCAAACCCATCAGGACCTTCTGCTCTTAATGAAAAACTTATAACAGTTTCCTCTGTAGCCAATGGAACTTCTCCAGATGAAGTTTTCAAACATTATCGCAGCCTTCTTCCATTTATTCGTATGAAAGTTGTTGAACCATTTACTGGTGTTGCTGTTAACCCGGAAGCCTGGGGAACAGGTCAACTGACAGTTTCCGAAGAAAAACAAGCTGAACTCGCAGCTCAAGCTGAAGCATTATTGGCAGCTATCTATTAAAATAAGCAAAAAATGGAATGACACTTTTACATCATTCCATTTTTATTTTACTCCTTAACAAAGACATAGGTATTTATCGTAGACAAATCCTCTCGGAAAGCAAAGCCTGCAAATTGCAATTGTTTGATTTCCTCTTTCGTTGTTATTTGATTTTCAATTAAATCAGTTAAAAATTGCCCCCGCGCCTTCTTAGAAATAGTTGAGTGAACTTTCAAACTTCCTTCTCTATCTTCTAAAAATTTAAACCGAAGCATCTTATCGCGCACAGATTTGGAAAACACCGTCTCAAACTCACTTGATAACAGAGACAAAATCATTTCCTCATCTGAAATAGCTGCATCATAATCATTGCGCCAATAATTTTTCAGGCTTTTGCCAGAAATAGTACATTTCACTGAAAAATCCAATCGATGAGGTGAAATCAACGCCATAGCTGGTATAACACCATATAGACTAGAAGTGATGAACAAATGCTTGTCTACATACCTCAACTCTTGCTTCGTTAAATGACTTCTTCTGATGTTTCGATACATAAGACCATCAAATAAATGCAAAGCTGGGTAAGTCAAGGCTTCCCCATTTTTTAATTGTTGAAAATGAACATACTCCTCTTCTGCTCGTTCCAGGCCAATATGATAGAAATGCGCTAATTCTTCAATAGAATACTGTGACAGACTAGCTACAATTGTTTTTGTTTGCTCTGAAAGAAAACACTTGCTATGAGGTTTAAGGTTAAGATTCATTTCCTTTGCAGTTGGAATTAAAATTTTCATAATCTTATTGTATCAAAAGTTATTTTGCAGAACAAATGATTTTTCTCTTGACAACAGACAATCATTATCATATAATCTAGTTATCAAGACTAGATAAGGAAGAGGTGGATATTTTGGAAATCACAAAATTCCCAACTTGGGAAGAACTACCAGAGTTAGATCTTTATCTTGACCAGGTTCTCCTCTATGTGAATGGTGTCAACGAACAAGCATTTCATAGCACAGATAAGCCTTTAACGGCTGCTATGGTCAATAATTATGTGAAACACGCCCACATTCCAAAGCCAATTAAGAAAAAATACAATCGCGTACAGATTGCTCGTCTGATTGTACTGACGACGTTAAAACCTGTCTTTCCAATACCAGATATTATCAAGACGATTCAACTTCTGGTAGACGGAAAAGATTCGGCCACTCTTTATAATGAATTCGTTAATTGCATGCAAGAAGAAAAAGCTGACACAGTCGCACCTGCTATTGAAGCAGCTTGCCAAACGGTAAAATTATTTCATCAAACAAAAAAATTAGCTCTAGCCTTAGAAGGAGGTAAAACAAATGAATCAAACGCTTAAACTCAGCAAACAACTCAGCTTCGGGGAAGAAATTGCCAATGCTGTCACTCACGCTGTTGGGGCTGTGGTTATGTTAGTACTGCTTCCTATCTCAGCCATTTACAGCTATGAAGAACATGGTATGCTTGCCGCTGTCGGAGTTTCAATTTTTGTCATCAGTTTATTTCTGATGTTTCTTTCTTCAACGATTTACCATTCAATGAGCTATGGTTCTACGCATAAGTATATTCTACGGATCATCGATCATTCAATGATTTACATTGCTATTGCGGGAAGTTATACGCCAGTCGTACTATCTCTTATGAACAATTGGTTGGGTTATCTTATTATCACAATTCAATGGGGAACGACCATTTTTGGTATTTTGTATAAAATATTTGCTAAAAAAGTTAATGAAAAATTTAGCTTGGCACTTTATCTTATTATGGGCTGGTTAGTGATTCTGATCATTCCGCAAATCATTGGTCAAACGGGACCTATTTTCTGGGGATTGATGTTAGCTGGAGGACTCTGTTATACTGTTGGTGCAGGATTTTATGCTAAGAAAAAACCATATTTCCACATGATTTGGCACCTCTTTATCCTAGCTGCTTCTGCACTTCAATATCTTGCTATTGTCTATTTTATGTAAAACATTTTAAAAACAATCATTCTCTAAGTCGCTCTTCTTAGCAGAATGATTGTTTTTCTATCAAAAAAGCCAGGCTACTTTGAAAAGTAACTTGGCTTTTTGCAATAGTTTATTTTGATTTAATATAATTGACACCGTCTGCTTTTGGTGCAACAGCTTTTCCGAAGAATGCTGCCAACACAACAATAGTCAATACATAAGGTGCAATTTGTAGGTACACAGCTGGTACATGTGATAGGAATGGTAATTGACTTCCGATAACGGCTAAACTTTGAGATAGTCCAAAGAATAGACTTGAAAGCATAGCGCCAATTGGATTCCATTTACCAAAAATCATAGCAGCCAGCGAGATGAACCCTGGTCCGATAATGGTTGTCGCAGCGAAGTTTACAGAAATAGATTGTGCATAAATCGCTCCACCGACACCGCCAAGAAAACCTGAAATCATCACACCGTAATAACGCATGAGATAAACATTGATACCGAGGGTGTCTGCCGCTTGTGGGTGTTCACCTACGGAGCGCAAACGAAGCCCAAATTTCGTCTTAAACATAATGAACCATGCTAGGAAAGCAAATGCAACTGCAATATACCCCATTAGACTGGTGTGTTTAAAGAAGATATCTCCAATGACAGGAATATCTGATAATAGTGGAAAATTAAATTTACCAAATGATACTTGAATATTATCTGTTTGCCCTTTATTATAGAAAGCTTTTACCAAGAAAATCGCTAACGCAGGCGCCATCAAATTGAGCACTGTACCACTAACAACATGGTCCGCACGGAAATTGATAGTTGCTACAGCATGAATGAGTGAGAAAATTAGTCCCACAATACCACCGACTAAAAGTGCTAACCAAGGTGTTAAACTTCCAAAGGTATTCACAAAAGTAAGGTTAAAGACAACTCCTGAGAAAGCTCCCATAACCATAATACCTTCAAGTCCGACATTGACAATCCCAGCATGCTCTGAGAAGGCACCACCGATACTAGTAAAGATTAAAGGTGCCGCATAAATCAGCATAGAGGAAACTAACAGACTTAACATTGTTACAAAATTCATCTTATTTTCCTCCCTTTACTTTTGCTTGTTTTCTTGGTTTGATAAAGTGTTCAATGATGTAATGAATACTTACAAAGAAAATAATTGATGCTGTTACAATATTTACCAGCTCCGCTGGAATCGTTGCGGTGTTCATACCTGGAGCTCCGACTTGAAGCACGGCAAATAAGAATGCTGCAAAGAGAATACCAATTGGTGAATTATTTGCCAGCAAGCTAACGGCCATACCATTAAAGCCGACAGCTAGGGAACTTCCTTGTACATAGACATTTTGGAAAGTTCCAAGTCCTTCAACAACACCTCCGACACCGGCAAGGGCACCTGAGATAATCATTGAAAGAATAATCGTCCGTTTAGCAGACATCCCTGCATATTCACTCGCATTTGGATTTAGCCCGACAGAACGGATTTCAAATCCAAGCGTTGTTTTTTTCAGCATAAACCAAATAAGAACAACGGCAATAACTGCAAAGAAGATTCCGATATTCATCCGTGAATTATTGGTCAATGCCCGTAACCATTCTGTTTGATAGGTTGCATTAGCCCCAACTTTAACACTTGAGTCAATACTTTGCATAACACTTTTTGGGAAACTATGAATCATTGCATTTCCAACGTAAAGAACGATATAGTTCATCATAATCGTAACGATAACTTCACTTGTTCCCAAATAAGCACGAAGAATACCAGGAATAGCACCGATAATCCCACCAGCTACTGCTGCAATGACAACCGTAGCAAGAATCATAATTGGGCGAGGAAGATTAGGAAATGAAAGCGCAAACCAGCCACTCAAAATCCAACCAGCTAAAGCTTGCCCTGGCAAACCGACATTAAAGAATCCAGCCCGACTTGCTACTGCAAACCCAAGAGCAATTAAAATAAGTGGACCCATTGCACGGAAAATTTCACCAATACTACGGATAGTACCAAAAGCAGCTTTGAACAGCTCTTCATAACCCCAGATAGCATCATAGCCAAAAATCCACATTATAATGGCACCAAGTAAAATTCCAAGAACAACGGAAATCAAAGGCACCGCAATTTGCTGCGTTTTCTTAGTCATTTGAATCTCCCTTCTTAATTTCACCACCAGCCATCAAGATACCCAACTCTTGTTTATTAGTTTCTGCTGGAGTTACAATACCTTGAATCTTACCATCATGAATAACAGCAATACGGTCTGAAACATTCAGGATTTCATCTAATTCAAAGCTGACCACAAGCACTGCTTTACCCTTATCACGTTCTTCAATCAAACGTTTATGAATGTATTCAATCGCTCCAACATCTAATCCACGAGTTGGCTGACTAACGATTAGAAGGTCAGGATTGCGGTCTATTTCACGAGCAATAATGGCTTTTTGTTGATTTCCTCCTGAAAGAGCAGATGCTGGAACACTTTCACTTGCAGCCCGAACATCAAATTCATCCATTAACTTTCGTGCATAAGAAGTGATATTATTGTAATTCAAAATTCCATTTTTGCTTAATGGCTCCTTGTAATAAGTTTGCAGAGCCATATTCTCAGACAACATCATATCTAAAACCAAGCCATCACGATGACGGTCTTCCGGCACATGACTAACTTGCATTTCGGTAATTTTCCGCGGAGATAAGCCAACGACTTCTTTCCCCTTAATGGTAATGCTACCTGATTTCACCTTCCGAAGACCTGTGATTGCTTGAACTAGCTCGCTTTGTCCGTTGCCATCAATCCCGGCAATCCCAACAATTTCACCAGCTCGTACATCCAAAGATAAATTTTTAACAGCAGGCACACCACGATTCTCATTCACAACCAAATCCTTAATAGATAGAACAGCTTCTTTGGGATTTGAAGCTTCTTTTTCCGTTGTAAAGGATACCGAACGTCCCACCATCATTTCAGCAAGATCTTTATTCGTTGCGCCACCAATTTCAACGGTTTGAATACTCTTACCGCGACGGATGACAGTTACACGATCAGAAACAGCACGGATTTCATCCAATTTATGTGTAATCAAAATAATGGATTTTCCTTCTTTGACTAGATTTTTCATGATATGTTCTAGTTCTTCAATTTCTGAAGGAGTTAATACTGCTGTTGGTTCGTCAAAAATCAAGATATCTGCGCCACGATATAATGTTTTCAAGATTTCAACACGTTGTTGCGCACCAACTGAAATATCTTCAACTTTTGCAGTCGGATCCACAGCTAAACCATATTTTTCGGATAGTTCCTTGATGTCTTTGATTGCCTTTCGAATATCTAAAACACCATTTTTGGTCGTTTCACTACCCAAAATGATATTTTCAGCAACCGTGAAAGCCTCTACCAACATGAAATGCTGGTGAACCATTCCGATTCCTAAAGATGCTGATTTCGATGGAGAATCAATTGTCACTGATTTTCCGTTCACAGTAATCTCACCACTTGTTGGCTCAAGCAAGCCAGCCAACATATTCATCAGAGTAGACTTGCCCGCTCCGTTTTCTCCTAAAAGTGCATGAATTTCACCGCGTCTTAGATTTAAGTTGATTTTATCATTTGCGACAAATTCACCAAAAATCTTGGTTATTTCATGCATTTCAATGACATTCTCATGTGCCATATGATTGATTCCTTTCAGAAATTATTTTATTTCAGTAAAACTCACTAAAAGATTAGCCAGCTTTACTGAGACAAAAGCTGTCTCAATCTCAAAAAAGCGACCCACGAAGGTCGCTTCTTGAGTGTCAGGTTATTCTTTATTCTGTAGGAACTTTAATACTTCCGTCAAGGATTTTTGCTTTTGCATCTTCAACAGCTTTTTTAGCATCATCTGATAAGTTCTTAGTTGTCAAATCTACTCCACCGTCTTTCAGACCGTAAGTTGTAGTTTTTCCTCCTGGGAATTTATCTTTTGCTGTTTTGTTAGCAATATCTTTTACAGTACCACCAACTTTTTTCAAGCTAGATGCCAAAACAAAGTTAGATTCTTTGCCGTCTTTAGATTTGTATTTACCTTCATCGTTTTGGTCGCGGTCAACACCGATAACCCAAACTTTGTCAGATTCATTTCTAGTTTCGTTGATAGATTTTGCTTCGTTGAATACACCAGCACCAGTACCACCGGCTACTTGATAAACAACGTCTGCACCAGCTGCATATTGAGCTGCTGCGATTGTCTTCCCTTTAGAAGCATCTCCAAAGCTTTCAGCGTATTTCACATCAATCTTAATAGAAGGATCAACAGATTTCACACCTGCTTCAAAACCTTTTTCAAAACGAGTTAATACAGCACCTTTGATACCACCAACAAAACCAATCATTTTTGTTTTAGTTGTTTTGGCTGCAGCCACACCAGCAAGGTAAGCAGCTTCGTTATCTGCAAAGAGTGCAGAAGCTACATTCTTTTGACCTTTAATTTCATCATCAATAATAACATAGTTAATATCAGAGTGATCCTTTGCAGCAGATTCTACTGCATTACGAAGAGCAAATCCAATACCAAATACTAATTTGTAATTGCTAGAAGCAGCTTGCTCAAGGTTTGTAGCGTATTCAGATTCGTTTGTAGATTGGAAGTAAGTAAAGCCATGGTCTTTTGTCAATCCATTTTCTTTACCCCAAGCTTGCAAACCTTCCCAAGCAGATTGGTTAAATGATTTATCATCTACACCACCTGTATCTGTAACAATTGCAGCTTTCAAATCCGTCTTTGCATCTTTATTATCTGATTTAGATGCACGGTTACCACATGCAGCAAGTCCAATTGCTGCGACAGCTACTAGACCAAGGCCTAGCCATTGTTTCTTGTTCATCTCTGAACCTCCTAAATAAGATGTGCAACAAACGTTGCAAGATTAACTATGGTCAAATGACCTTTTTACCAACTAGTCTAAGTTAGTAAAAGAATATGGAAGTAATTCCCTGACCGTCATCACGACCGTCGATTTATCTTTGGCAACAAGCGTTACCTTTAAATCCTTAGAAAAAAATTCTGCCATTACTTGTCGACAAGCTCCGCATGGAGAAACAGGCTGTTCGGTTTCACCGTAGACGATTAACTCCTCAAAGTCTGTGACACCTTCAGAAACCGCTTTAAAAATAGCTGTGCGTTCCCCGCAATTTGTCAAACCAAAACTAGCATTTTCAATGTTCACACCTGTAAAAATCTGACCATTTTTTGCTACTAGTACAGCACCAATTGGAAAATGAGAATAAGGAACGTAGGCCTTTTTACTTGTCTCAATAGCTAGATCAATCAACTCAGTAGTCGCCACTAGCTTTTTCTCCTTTCATAATGGCTACACCAGAAGAAGCTCCAATACGCGTTGCGCCTGCTTCAATAAATGCGACTGCATCTTCGTATGAGCGAGCGCCTCCTGAAGCTTTGACCCCCATATCCGAACCAACTGCTTTTCTCATCAAAGCCACATCATAAACAGTAGCGCCTCCAGTTGAAAAACCAGTTGAAGTCTTCACAAAGTCTGCACCAGCTTTCTTAGCTAATTGACAAGCGATTACTTTCTCTTCATCTGTCAACAAACAAGCTTCAATAATTACTTTTACAAGCGTGTCACCACTAGCTTCTACTACTGCTGCAATATCTTCTTCTACCAAAACAAGATTTTGTGATTTCAAAGCACCAATGTTGATCACCATATCCACTTCGTCTGCACCATTCTTGATAGCATCTCTTGCTTCAAATGCTTTCACAGCAGGCGTATTTGCTCCCAGTGGGAATCCAATAACGGTACAAACTTTAATATCTGTATCTCGTAATCCTTCTGCTGCAAAGCTGACCCAAGTTGGGTTGACACAGACACTTGCAAAATCGTATTCTCTTGCTTCTTCAATCAATTTTTCAATTTGCTCTTGTTGAGCATCTGGTTTCAAAAGCGTATGATCGATGTATTTATTTAACTTCATTTTCGGTTCTCCTGTAAGTTAAGCGATTACTTCAATAATCTCTTGAACTTTTTTCGACTCATTACTTATTTTAACATTTTTTTTGAATTCTGTAACTAGTTCTTGTGAAATTTTTTCATTTGCATAAACTTTTGCGACAATTTCACCAATTTTGATTGATTCTCCGACTTTCTTTTCAAAAACAATTCCTGTTTCAAAGTCTAAGGAATCCGTTTTCACCGCTCGGCCTGCACCTAGCCGCATGGCAAATAAACCAAATTCCATAGCTGGCAATTCAGAAATATAACCCGCTTCATCTACAGTAACTTCTACAACGTATTTTGCTGATGAAGGGCGGTACAAATCTTCTAAATCGCCACCTTGTGCAACAACCATGGCTTCAAATTTTTGCAGTGCCGATCCATCAAATAGATGTTCCCGCACTTCTTTTACAGTTTTTTCAACATTTGCTAAGCCAAGCATGATTTGGCCTAATTCACAAATAAATTCTGTTACATCTTCTCGTCCTTTTCCTTGCAGGATATCCAAAGCTTCAAGGATTTCCAAACGATTACCAATGCTAGTTCCCAGAGGTTGGCTCATATCAGTAATAACTGCTGTCGTCCTACGTCCAACTGCCTTTCCTAAATCAACCATAGTACGAGCTAGAGCACGCGCATCATCCAAGTTCTTCATAAATGCACCTTCACCAACTGTCACATCTAGCAAAATACTATCTGCACCAGCTGCGATTTTCTTGCTCATAACAGAACTTGCAATTAAAGGAATAGTATCAACGGTCGCTGTCACATCACGCAAAGCATACAGCAATTTATCCGCTTTCACCAACTGATCAGACTGACCAATGACGGATAGTCCAATATCCTGTACTTGCTTAATAAATTCTTCTTGGCTACGCTCAATTTGAAATCCTTTAATGGATTCTAATTTATCAAGCGTTCCCCCTGTGTGACCGAGTCCACGACCACTCATTTTAGCAACAGGCACGCCAAAACTAGCCACCAATGGTACTAACACCAGTGTCACTTTGTCGCCTACACCTCCGGTCGAATGTTTATCAACCTTAACTCCAGATATAGCTGACAAATCAATTTGCTGACCTGTCCCTACCATGGTCATGGTCAAATCAGATATTTCACGAGTGGTCATGCCTTTAAAATACACTGCCATTGCAAAAGCTGACATTTGATAATCTGGCACAGTTCCGGCAACATAGCCTTCAATTAACCACTTGATTTCATCACTAGTTAATTCTAAGCCGTCTCGCTTTTTCTGAATAACATCAACTGCTCTCATATTTCCTTCCTACTTCTAAGGATATAATATCCCTTATCTTTTTTTAGAATTTCGCAGTTTCCAAAAACCTCTTCCATCTTAGCTTTTGCGCTTGGTGCCCCTTGTTTTTTTTGAATCACAATCGTCAAGTCGCCCCCGTCTAGTAAGTGCGTATAACTTCCTGTAATCACCTCATGAACGACCTGTTTCCCTGCTCGAATCGGTGGATTACTGATAATATGATGAAATCTCCCTTCTACATTTTGATAAAGATTAGATTGAAAAATCGTAGCTAGGACTTGATTGCGCTCAGCATTTTGACGCGCCAAATCAAGAGCGCGCTGATTTATATCAACAAGCGTTGCTTCGACTTCTTTAGCTTTGACCAAAGTAAGTCCTAATGTTCCATAGCCACAACCGACATCTAATACGCTTTCTTGCTTATGAAAATCAAGACACTTTAAAAGAGCTTGACTGCCATAATCAATCATTTTCTTACTAAAGACTCCTGCATCAGTCAAGAAAGTCACATTTTGCCCCAGAAGTTGAACCTTCAATTTGTGAATATCATGTTCTGCATCTGGATTTTCTGCGAAATACATTTTAGCCATAAAACTATTTTAACATAAAGACCTTTTATTTGTAAACCGTTTACAATTTGTTTAAAATTATGTTATACTATTTTTCAACTATAGGAGTGAATATGACGAACGAATTTATCCATTTTGAAAAGATTAGTCGAAAAACTTGGCAAAATCTGCATCGTAAAACAACCCCGCCTTTGACGCAAAAAGAATTGAATTCTATCAAAAGTTTCAATGATAAGATCAGCCTTCAAGATGTGACAGATGTTTATCTGCCTTTAACCAATCTTATTCAGATTTACAAGCGTTCAAAAGAGGATTTGGCATTCTCAAAAGGGATTTTTTTACAGAAAGCAAGCAAACGGCAACCGTTCATCATTGGTGTTTCTGGAAGTGTCGCTGTTGGAAAATCTACTACCAGTCGGCTCTTGCAAATACTTTTATCTCGGACATTTTCTAATGCAACTGTTGAATTGGTAACAACAGATGGATTTCTTTATCCTAATGCTCATTTGGAGGAGCAAAATCTCCTCAAGCGCAAAGGCTTTCCAGAAAGTTATAACATGGAGCTGCTGCTTGATTTTCTTGACAATATCAAAAATGGACAAAACTACCAAATCCCTGTTTATTCACATGAAATTTATGATATTGTTCCTAATAAAAAACAGTCTGTTACAGCTGCAGATTTTGTCATTGTTGAAGGTATCAACGTTTTCCAAAATCCACAAAATGAACGCCTTTATATGACGGATTTCTTTGATTTTTCGATTTACGTGGATGCGGAAGTTGAAAATATCGAAACTTGGTATCTGGACCGCTTTAAAAAATTGCTCACTTTAGCAAAAGAAGATCCAAATAACTATTATCATCCTTTCACTTCTCAGCCAGAAAACAAAGTTATGGAATTTGCTCAAAATGTCTGGAAATCTATTAATCTTGTCAATTTACAGGATTATATCGAACCCACACGCAACCGAGCTGAAATTATTCTTCATAAAACAGAAAATCATGAGATTGATGAAATTTACTTAAAAAAATAAAAAGGCTTGTCAAATCTCAACTTTTCATATATAATTAGATAGTTAGTATATCATTGGAGGTGAAAACATTGGCAAATATTAAATCAGCTATCAAACGAGCTGAATTAAACGTTAAACAAAACGAAAAAAACTCAGCTCAAAAATCAGCTATGCGTTCTGCAATTAAAGCATTTGAAGCAAATCCTTCTGAAGAACTTTTCCGTGCTGCAAGCTCAGCTATTGATAAAGCAGAAACTAAAGGTTTGATTCACAAAAACAAAGCGAGCCGCGATAAAGCACGCCTTGCTAGCAAACTTGCAAAATAATCTGCATAACGTAAAAAAGAGCTCAGTGGAGCTTTTTTTGTTGCATCGGTAAGAAAGGCTCTATATGAAAATCGCAATTATCGGCTACTCCGGCTCTGGAAAGTCTACACTTGCTAAATATTTAGCAAAACATTATGACATCTCACTGCTTCATTTGGACACGCTACAATTTCTACCCAATTGGGAAATGAGTGACCGCAGCTGGATGCAAGAGCAAGTCAAGACTTTCTTAAACGAGAATCTGTCTTGGGTGATAGACGGAAACTACAGCTCCTGCTGCTATGAAGAGAGAATGGAGCAAGCAGACCAAATTATCTTTTTAAATTTCTCGCGTTGGGATTGTCTTTTACGGGCTGCAAAGCGTTATTCCAAGAACAGAGGTAAGGTCAGAGGCAGTATGGCACAAGGCTGTCCTGAAAAGTTTGACTGGGAATTTATCCGCTGGATCTTACTTGACGGACGAACTGCTAATATTCGGAAACGATATGAGAAACTTCAAAAAATGTATCCCTACAAATTTATAGTTCTTCATAACCAAAAAGAACTAGATAACTTTTTAGCGCAATTTTCATAAACATCAAAAGCTATATTCAGCTCAGTTATGAATATAGCTCTTGTTTTTTTATTTTTTAATACTGTCAATATGTTCTAGCAAATATAACAGAAATTGAGGAATCGTCTCCAACATATCCTTTTCATAGACGCGTTCTGTTAACTGATGTAAATCTTTTCCCCAAGGTCCCAGATTGATGCCAGGAACATTGATGTCCTGAATTTTCTCAAAATCAATCGAATATAAATGTTCAGGAACAGCCATACTCTCGATAATTTTTTGATACTCTTCAACAGATTTTTCTAAAGCACAATAACTAATATCACAAATTCCCATAAAGAACTCTTCTACTGCGAGACGACCAGTCTCTGTGTCAGATAAGTATCCATTATAAAGTGCAATGAGTTTTTCTATATCAACCACGCTATTTTTCAGATGTCGACAATTCATAGAAGGATAATAAGGCGGCGCAATAGCCAGCACAACAAATGCTTCCTTTTTATCATAGAAATCTATCACCTTTTGAACAGTTGCAATGGTTATTTCTTGATAGCTTGAACCCGCTTGAAATGCTTCATGAGAAGATTGGTTTACCTTTTGCATAAATTCTTCAAATCCAGCCTTCTTTTGACATAACTGGATTAACTCTTCATAAGTCAATACATGAGGTTTTGTGACTTTTTTATCCTCTTTATAAGTTACCTGCAAAGCCTGATAACGCTCATAAAACTCATCAATGGCTTCTTGGCAGAGTTGTTGAATCGTCGTCATCAGCTCTTTTGGACTTTTATCTAAATAAAGAACACTAAAATAGCCTGCTGCTCTGAGAACGGTTGACACATCATAATTTTCCTTCAAATCACGCATGTAAGACCACGAAGGCAAAGGAGCCTGCTCTCCATAAATCGAATCCGACAAAAGGGGATTGAGATCAATTTTTTCCACTACTTTTGCGAGGAGTGAAACAGCATTGATACCCTTGAGAGGTTCTTTCATGTGGGAAAGAATACCCTGCGTAACCACGACAGGCATCATTTTCCCAACTGTTCCAACATGCAATACTTTTTCTTGAACAGAATTGCTTTCAAATGGTTCTGAATCAATCGCCAAGATATAATTCAGATGAAATTTCTTTTTCAGATCAGCAAGCAAACCTACCGCAGCTCGCATTCCCTGAGAATAGGATTCCTCATCTCCAACTGATAAATAAAGAAGATTCACTTCTCCTTCTGCTTTGCTCGCATATTCTGCTACCACTCCCAATTGCAAAGCCAATGCAGCTTTCATATCACATGACCCACGGCCAAACTGCCATTCGTTAGCAGCTATATCGTCTAACACATCTTGACCCAGTGAAGCACTCGCTAAAGCCTTTTTCAAAGCAACATTATCAAAAGCAAATTCCTTTAAATTTCCAAAATCCTCAATATCCACCGTATCATGGTGATGAAACAAAATCACTGTATCTGCACAATGACCTTTTACCAAAGCCCAATTAACACTACGCTGGTAAATATCATCCGGAATCTGATAGGTGCCAAAATAATCTGAATGCTCCTGAAAATACAGCAGACTGCCAATATAGTGATTGAGAAAATTTTCTATATTTCTTTCTGAACTCGTATGGGTGAAACTCTCAATTGCCATACTCTTGTCAAAAATATCTTGAATCCTATTTTTCATCAATGGCTCCTTCAACTTTTTATAAAAATAGCTTGCTAGCCTTATTATATACCTCAACAATCATCGTTTCAATCTATTTTTCATCCTCTGATTCTATAAAATTTACGCAAACGTTTGCGCTGTAAAGATTATTTTGCTAAAATAGTAGCCAACAAGACCAGAAAGAGGTATCTCGTATGGAAAATCAAACATTAATGCAATATTTTGAATGGTATCTACCAAATGACGGACAACATTGGAATCGTTTGGCAACAGACGCTCCACATCTAGCTTCTAAAGGCATTCGCAAGGTTTGGATGCCACCTGCTTTTAAAGCCACTAGTTCCAACGATGTCGGCTACGGCATTTATGATTTATTTGACTTAGGCGAGTTTGACCAAAAAGGAACGGTTCGGACAAAGTATGGCTTTAAGGAAGACTATTTGAACGCAATCAAGGCACTCAAAGAAAATGGAATTGAACCCATTGCAGATATCGTTTTAAATCACAAGGCGGCAGCGGATTACAAAGAGAGATTTACTGTTATTGAAGTTGACCCAAATGATCGTACAGTCGCCCTCTCTGAGCCTTTTGAAATAAAAGGCTGGACCAAGTTCACATTCCCCGGTCGCCATAAAAAATACAATGATTTTGAATGGCATTGGTACCACTTTACAGGGACGGATTATGATGCTAAGCAAAATAAATCAGGGATTTACCTCATTCAAGGAGACAACAAAGGGTGGGCAGATGATGACTTAGTTGATAACGAAAATGGCAATTTTGATTATCTCATGTATGCTGACCTTGATTTTAAGCACCCAGAAGTCATTCAAAACCTTTATGATTGGGCAGATTGGTTTATCGAAACGACTGGCATTCATGGCTTTAGGTTAGACGCTATTAAGCATATCGACTCTTTCTTTATGAGAAATTTTATCCGTGATATTATGGCGAAGTATGGAGAAGATTTCTATGTCTTTGGAGAGTTTTGGAATGGTGATGAAACTGCAAATAACGATTATTTAGGAAGTATTGACTATCGTTTTGATCTCGTAGATGTCAAACTGCACCACAACTTATTTGATGCTAGTCGTGCTGGGGCGGACTATGATTTGCGAAATATTTTTGAACAAACGCTTGTCAAAAATCACCCTAAATCAGCTGTTACTTTTGTCGATAATCACGACACACAACGTGGACAAGCACTAGAATCAACTGTTGAAGAATGGTTTAAACCTGCTGCTTATGCGCTTATCTTGCTTCGTGAAGCTGGGCTTCCTTGTGTGTTCTACGGAGATTACTATGGTATCAAAGGCGAATTCGCTCAAGACAGCTTCCAAACAGTTCTTGATAAATTATTAGACATTCGGCTCAACTTAGCTTATGGTGAGCAGACTGATTATTTTGATGACGAGCATTGTATCGCTTGGACTCGTTCAGGAAAAGACAACGGACAACCAATTGCTGTTATTTTGACAAACGATCAAGCTAATTCAAAACGCATGTATGTTGGTGAAAATTGGGCTGGTAAGGAGTTTAAAGATTACTTAGGAAACAACTCTTCAGCCGTGATAATCGAGGAAGACGGCTGGGCAGATTTCCCAGTTGCAGAAAAATCAGTTAGCGTCTGGTCTGCGCAATAAAATAAGGAACACAGAGAGAGCTAAACCCAAATTCTCTCTCTCTGTCGATCGGGGCGACGAAGCAAACCGAAAGTTGAGACCCCTGTCCGCCCGGCTGACAGCATAAACTAAAACTTAGGCGGCTCGTCCGCCCAGTCGACAAAATAAACCGAAACTTAGACAACTCGTCCGCCCAGCTGACGGAATAAACTGAAACTTAGTCAGCTCGTCCGCCCAGCTGACAGAATAAATTAAAACTCAGGCGACTCGTCCGCCCAGCTGACAGCATAAACCAAAAGTCAGACAACTCATCCGCCCGGCGGACGGAAGTAAGAAAAAATGATGTTGACATTCCCCAGCCTCAACCATTCAACGCTGCTTTTAAACAAGATAAAAACACGAACAGATCAAGATATCCAACAACTAATCCTGACTTTGTTCGTGTTTTTTCTCATCTTCCGAAACAACCTTCCCTATGAATACAGGTTATTCCTGACTTATTTTTTCTTTCTATTGTCCGTTCTAATGGCAATCTTCACCTCAAAAATAGTTCCTTTAGGCTTATTGTCTTTCACTGCAATGGTTCCTTTAAGAGCTTCTGTGATTTGCTTTGCAAGCGACAACCCTAAACCAAAACCACCTGTCTGCCGAGTCCGTGCTTTATCAACACGATAAAAACGATCAAAAATCTTTTTCTTATCTGCCGTACTAATCCCCGGACCATTATCCGAAACCTTCAAAAACAAATTTCGATCATTTGCAGAAATTGTCAATTCAATCACACCGTCTTCATCTGTATATTTCAGAGCATTGTCAAACAGAATCGTCATTAATTGCTTCAGCAAGGTCTTGTCTGTTTTAATCATGCGGTGAATCCTATTGTCAAATCGGAAAGTTTTCCCATTTTCTGCGGCAACCATTTCATAGTTGGTAAAGGTCGTATTAAAGAAATTTGGCTCGACATCGCCAATTTCTGGTTTAATCCCGTCGTCACGCCGTGCTAGATTAAGCAGATTTGTCGTCAACATTTTCATGTTCCGCACTTCATCCAAACTAGAAGCAATGCTTTCGCTTGATTCCATAATGGTGGCTTCTGGTTTTCTAAACAAAGTCTCCAAACGATTTTGTAAAACAGCTAGAGGCGTGCGCAACTCATGACTGGCATTTTCGACAAAACTCTTTTGCTTTTGAATGCTTTCCAACAAAGGTTTAACACTAACTCGAGCCAGATAGACACTGGCAATCAAGGAAATTCCCCAGAAACTAATCATCACAACTACAATCAGCTGCTCATGATTTTGACTAGTTTGTTCCAACTGACTGATATTGATAAAGACCGCTGCATATTTGACATTGGTTTCCAAATTTGGGATTTTCACTTCAAATAAAATCATCCGATAGGTTTCTTGTCGACCATAATTGCTTTTAACCTGGACTTGCCGAATGCGATCCAATTGCTTGCTATTAAAGGAAAGTTTATTAAGTCCCAGAAAATTATTGCTTGTAATGATTGGCTTATAATTCTTATCAAATAAAATAACTTCCGTATTGGCACTGACATTTGGTTTATCAGTAAGCTCTTTGTCACCCGTGTCGGTTTTAGGCTCTCCGTTGTCTGACTTCTGTTCCATCCCCACTCTCCGAGCGAGCGCCAAATTGATGACAGAAGCGGAATCCTGACTGAGACTTTTCAAGTTATTATCGACCGTTGTATAAAGGCTTGAGCGCATCACCTGAATGATAATCAAAGTCATGGCTGAGAAAATGAGAGTAAAAATACCAAAATTGCGAATGAAATAAGAAAAATCATCCGCATACCATGTTTTTTTAAGTTTATTCAGCATCTTTTAAAATATATCCGACACTACGAAGCGTTTGAAGATTGTTCGCAAAGGTCGTCCCTTTCAATTTTTTCCGGATTTTTGAGACATAAACTTCTACAACTGAAATCGTTGTATCACTATCAAATCCCCACAAGCGATCGAAAATCTGTGTCTTAGGCAAAATAACATTTTGATTTTGCAAGAAATACACCAGCAAGTCAAATTCTTTTCCGAGCAATTCTACTTCATTTCCGTCTACAAGTGTAGTGTTTGTTGATAAATTAACAGTGACATCGCCATAAGAAAGGGTGTTTTCATTGAACTTGCCAGAACGCTTCAAGAGAGCTTGAATCCGCATTTTTAATTCTTCCAGATAAAATGGTTTGGTCAAATAATCGTCAGCTCCCAGTTCAAAACCATGTCCTTTATCATTCAAACTTTCTTTGGCTGTCATAATCAAAACAGGTGTGGTAACGCCTTTTTCACGCAATTCTTTCAATACTTGGAAACCGTCTTTTTCTGGCAACATCAAATCAAGCAAGATAAGGTCGTACACGCCACTCTCAGCCTCGTACAATCCTTCCTCACCGTCAAAAACTTGCATGACATCTGCAAAATCATCCAAAAAATCAAATACCGAATTAGATAGACCGAGGTCGTCTTCCACTAATAGAATCTTAATCATATGCTTTTCCTTCTAAAATACGAGTTTGGGACAAAAGTCTCCAGTTTCAAAATTCGTTATGCACTAAACTAACGATGCAGTAGCTGATTGCTCAAAACAGTACTTTGAGGCTTAAGGGGATAAGGCCACGAACTCAAAAATATTTTGAATGTTCAGTTCTGCCCGCTCCCTTCATCGTGAACTAAGTAATGCTTTCGCATTGTCTTGCCAAAAATCAATCTACTGACTTTCTATTATTCTGATTCTATTATATCATGACTTCCTCTGAAATATTAAGAATTTGTTGTATTTGAATCATTATTTTCTGTCGTGCTACTATTCTTATCTGATTTGGTTGAACCGTCAGCATTTGATGGAGCTTTTTTCTTTGAGTTATTACTGTTTCCTGAGCCATTTTGACTATTATTATTGTCACTTTGGTCGCCATTTTGTTGGGGTGGCATGCCATTTGGACCACCTTGGTTATTTCCGTTTTGTCCACCTGGAGGCATTCCCGGACCACCTTGATTTTGGTTTCCCTGTTGCTGGTTATTCTGTGCCTGAGTTGTCGTACTTGTCTGTACTTTTGCTTGCTGATTGAGTGCATTTGTCGCCAAAGAAGCAATACCTAGCCCACCGAGAAGACCAACAGCAAGTGACCCGCTTGCTACAACAGTCATCCACCATTTCGTACTTTTTTCAACCATGATCATCTTCTCTTTCTTACTTGTGTTCTCTTGTTTCATTTTTGTCAAATTCCTTCTTTCTATTTTTAAGCGATCAGAGATTGCATTCCAAAGAGTATTGCCACAATACCTCCCTTGATGCCAAGATTTATCAGACAAACAAATTTAACTTTGACTTTCTCATCTCATCACGTCCTTTCTTTTGAATGGAACTATCATATCTACATTTTCTTAAAAGTGACTGAATTTTTTCTTAAAAGAAACTAAAAATAAAGACAGAAAATAGTAAAATGACACACAAAATATAAAAAAACTAAATCAGATTGTTCCAATTTAGTTTAGAAGATTATCTCATAAAATTTGTCCTAGAAAAAGTTTCTTTTCTCAAAAGAGTGACCTAATTTTCATTTTGTCTTCAAGCAATGCTGCTATTTCTTTCGGTTTTTCCATATACAATGAATGACTACAGCTAGTCATTTCTATGAGGTTTAGAAAGTTCGGGATGGTCTGTATAGCCCTCTTTTTCCAAATTGGTGTTTCCTTGTTTATTTCTGGAATGAACAAAATTACATTTTTATTTTTCAAAAAGGACAAATTTCTAAAAGCTTGCCGTCTTATTGTCAATAAATGAGTCATTAACTTTTCAGATAAGCTTAAATACCAATGTTTTTGAACTTTATCAAAAACAAAACTTTCTTTTGCCGCCCTCTCCAAATTTTCTGACCATACAGCAGAGCTTTGTTTTTCAGTTATAGCAGCTTTCTTTAGGCTCTCATAAACATTCGTTTGAAGATAATTCAGAGAATCTTCAATTTCTACATTCAAAGGGCAAATTTTATCCATATTAATGTATCCACCATCTAATAAGACGAGATGCGTAATTTTATCATAGACACTTGTTAGATAAACTGCTAAATCTGCTCCCAAAGAATGGGCTATTAACAGAATATCGTCATCCATATCAACTTGTGCCATAAACCAATCTTTCAACGCCTGTAATGAAATCAGTTGCTCTTCCAACCTAGAATCATAAATATCTAGATAAGTAACTGGAAAAGACAGTGCATTAAAAAAGTCCTGGGGATAATAGCAATTGCAGCCTAGTCCTCCAATAAAATAAGCCTTCATATTCTTATCCTTTCAGTCAGATGTTTCCAAAACAAACTTTACTTTTATATTTTATTGAGAATAACAAGCAAATATTGAACTCAAAAAACACAAAAGCCCTTCAACAATAAGGACTTTTGAGGGCACATTATGTCCCCTGCCGGAATCGAACCAGCAACTACTCCTTAGGAGGGAGTTGTTATATCCATTGAACTAAGGGGACTAGAGAAAAACTCTGCCAAGTGACAGAGTTAATTCCACATTAACGGCGAATTTCTTTGATACGCGCTGCTTTACCTTGCAATGCACGAAGGTAATACAATTTCGCACGACGTACTTTACCGTAACGAACAACTTCAATCTTTTCAACACGTGGTGTGTGAAGTGGGAAGATACGTTCAACACCTACACCGTTAGAAATTTTACGAACAGTATAGTTTTCTGAAATACCAGCACCTTTACGAGCGATAACCACACCTTCGAAGATTTGGATACGTTCGCGATTTCCTTCTACAACTTTCGCGTGAACACGAACAGTGTCACCAGGACGGAATGCAGGAATATCAGTACGAAGTTGACCTTCAGTCAAACTTTGGATTAATGGATTCATTTTTCTTCTCCTATCTTACTAATCTTACGATTCAAGACCACAGCGGATTAGTCGTTTTCTAGTGCTTCCATTGCGCACTAACTAATATCATAACAAATTTTGTAATAATTGTAAATGCCTTATTTGGATTATTTTTTCCATTTTAGTAGAATTATTGAAGAACCAATGAAGCTGCTCCAATGACTCCTGCATCATTTCCAAGCGTTGCAAGTGCCAGTTTTGTCGAAGTACGCACTTGTGGGAAAGAATTTTCTTCATAAACCTTACGAACACCGTCTAGTAAAAATTCTCCTGCAGCAGAGACGCCACCACCGATGACAATCGTTGACGGATTTAAGATAGATCCAATGTTGGCACAAGCAATACCAAGATAACGTGCAAAATTGCGATAAACAATGAGAGCTAATTCATCACCAGCTTTAGCCAAATCAAAGACAATTTTTGCATTAACGTCTTCGCCATTATCAATCAGTTTTTTCAGCTCTGCATCACCAGCATATTCATCAGCGTAGCGACGCGTTAAATTAACAATACCTGTTGCAGAAGCTACGGTTTCTAAGCAACCTTTTTTACCACAAGTACAGAGAATCGGCTGATCAAAATCAACTGTGATATGCCCCAATTCTCCGGCTGCTCCAGCTACCCCATGCAGTAATTTTCCTTCCGCAACAATACCACCACCGACACCTGTTCCAAGTGTCATAAAGACAACATCTGGTTGGTTTTCACCAGCACCTTTCCAACGTTCACCAAGAGCAGCTACATTTGCGTCATTATCAATAAAGAAAGGAATGCCAGTCGCTTTCTCAATTTTTTCCTTTACAGGTTGCAGAGTTTTCCAGTTGAGATTGTAAGCTCCGACAACCGTTCCTTTTTCACGATCCACAACACCAGGTGAGCCCATGCCGATTCCGATGAAATCTTCTGCCCCAAGTCCCAATAGTCGCAAGCGATGATTGATAGATTCAATCATATCATCAACAATATGACTACCTTCATCTAAAATGTTTGTCTTAATAGACCATTTTTCTTGAACTTCTCCCTCTTGGGTCAGAATCGCAAACTTCACAGATGTACCACCTAAATCAATTCCAATAATTTTTTTAGACATGCTACTCTCCTCTAATAATTTTTTTCATTCTTATTATATCAGATTTTTTACGAATTGAAAAGGTTTGCATAGAACTTGAATAGGTTTGAACGACTTGTGCTGCTCTATGCTCTCATTTTACAAGACAAATAAAAAATTGTACAATAACGATGGATGATACTAGTATTCATTTTACCTATAGTTAAAACTGTCCAACTCATTGATCAAAAAGGAGACATCATGCTGAATTTACAACACTTGGAGCAACTCATTGTTTTCTCACAGGAGGGAACCTTGTCTAAGGCAGCTGAAGTCCTACTCATCTCTCAGCCATCCTTAACTCGAAATATGCAAATGCTGGAAGATGAATTGGGAGTTACTCTTTTTGAGCGAAGAAAAAAATAAATTAAGTTTCATGGAAACCGGTCATCAAACTGTTAAACTAGCCAAAAAATTTCTGAAACAAAAACAAAAATTTCTCGATGATGTACAACATTTTGCATTAAAAGAAAGTACTATTTTTGGTGGTGTTAATGCACCGGGAGCCATCTTTGAACCGGAAAGTCGTATGAAAGAAAAAGGCTTGGAGCAACACATTCAAATTGAACAAAAGACGAATGAGGAATTAGAAAAATCTCTGGATGACGAAAACGTTCACTTCATTGTAACAGACTATCCTATCAAAAAAGAGCATATTCTTTCCACGGGTCTTTTCATGGAGCAACTTTACTTATCCGTTCCCTTGACTCACCCGTATGCCACACGAAAAGAGATAAAGCTTGCAGAATTGGCTAATTTGACTATGCTGCTGCGCTCGGATCTAGGTATTTGGCAGCCATTAGTCAATCAACTGACGCAAACAAAGTTTATTGTTCAAAAAGATTGGGCAGCCTTTGTTGAGTTGGTAAATGCTTCTGCGACTTTCTACATTTCCGTTTTGAAGAAGAATAAAGCTATTTTACAGGAGTTGGTGAAAACTAAATAGTCCATGCTCATGAAAAAAACAAGATATATTCACTATAAAATAAGATTATTAATCAACTCAATATCGTTCTAATATTAAAACTGAATAAGATGAAAAAGCCCAACTCAATCAAAATAAAAAGTTAGGCTTTTTTCTTGGTACTATTGTTACTATTGTATTGTAAGATAAGGCTATCAGTTAAAATACTTGCCCTTTATATACAGACCTATCACCAAAATATTTTCTAATAGAAATATCAAATATGATTAATTTAACATATTTGTTTGGAAATAACAATGCAATAATTGGTAAGATAAAATAGCTAGCAAGAACAAATAGACTAAATTTTGGAGTTAACATTAGATAACCTTTCAAAAATTATAATAAAGCATTCTTTACATCAGATTACTTACATATATAATAATCTTCCTCAAGCGAAAATCAAGCAATTATACCCAATTGTTATTAAAATGTTATCTGAATGAAAACCAGCATAGTTATTTTCTGAAATCAAACGAAAATCCTGTTTTCATTTTCTCCCCAGAAATCCTAAAAAGAGATCTACTGTGCTGGCTTCTTGATGATTAAAGAAAAGGCTGGTTTGGGTATCCATACTTGCAATCTTTGCCATATCTTCTGCACTGAGTTCAAAGTCAAAAACATCAATATTTTCCTTCATTCGCTCAAAACGTGAAGACTTAGTCAAGCAAACAATTCCCCGTTGAACTTGCCAGCGAACCATGACTTGTGCAGTGGATTTACCATGTTTATCAGCAATACTTTTGAGAATTGGATTGTTGAAAATGTCACCACGACCTTCTGCAAAAGTAGCCCAAGATTCAATTTGCACCTTATTTTTTATCATATTTTCTTGTGCGAATATCTGTTGATTCAGTGGGTGAGTTTCCACTTGATTGACTTGTGGTGTAATCTCATTGAAAGCTACAATGTCGCTGAGACGATCTGGATAGAAATTAGACACACCAATCGCTCGAAGTTTTCCTTCTTTGTAAAGTTTTTCCAAAGCACGGTAGGCACCATAATAGTCACCAAAAGGTTGGTGGAGCAACATAAGATCCAGATAATCTAACTCCATTCTGTCAAGAGATTCTAAAACCGAGGCATAAGCCTTGTCGTATCCATAGTTGGATAGCCAGACTTTACTAGTGATGAAAAACTCTTTGCGGTCAATCCCAGACTCTCGAATCGCCTCACCTACTTCCTGTTCATTGGCATAGGCTTGAGCAGTATCAAAATGACGATAACCTGCCTTGATAGCATTTAGTACAGCTCTTTTGGTATCTTTGGGAGCAATTTGGTACACTCCAAAACCTAAAATTGGAATTTCTACACCGTTGTTTAAGGTTATATTTTGCATGTAATTTCCTCTTTTCACAATTTTTATTATAAGTATAACGCTCTTTTCAGAAAAAGTACAATAGCAAAATTGCAGAGCAGTATGCAAAAAATGAATAGCAAATTATCGTCCGATTCATAATTTATAACAACAAAAAGAGGAGATAGGATAGATGACCATGATTGTGTCAGCAGCCCTAGGCGTCTGTCCTACTCTTTCTCAATTTCTTTGATTTCGCTGGTTTTGTCTATCTACAAGGCGCTCTTGAACTAAGGAGACAACCTCATCATTGGTTGGCAAGTCCGAGTGCTGGGCATCCGCACCTGTGACTGTGGTTTCAGTATAGTGCGCCGCTTGTCCTTGATAAATATATTTCCCTGCACTCACGCTCGTATCTGGTACCAATTCGTCTGAATCATAAGTAATGGTTCCTGCAACAGAATACATAGCTAAAGTAGTCGGAATATTTTCGCGATTTTTAATGAAATCAGCTAACATCTCAGTTTTGTTGTTGATATTGGTTTCAGTAAAGTTATAAGGCGTTCCGATTGTCATCAATTTCTTCAATTCCACATCATAGCTGCCGAGGTAATTTTCAATAAAAGCTGTGTAAATTAAACCACCGTTTGAGTGACCCAAACCCTTAAAATTATTGAAATTGTATTTTCCTTGGAGATTTTCAAAGGCAGCGTCAACCATTTTGGCTTGTTTTTTGATGTTACTATAGCCATCTTTATTATTTTCAAAACCAATCACAATAATTGGCTCATTATCATTCGCTGCGATAGATCCGCTATATGTAATTCGTCCGTCATTCCAGACTTTAACTTTGAGCAAGCTATGCTTCACGCCACGACGTCTTTGATTGAGCTTTTGAACCAAGCCGTCAAATCGGTTCTCCGTAGCAGAACTACCTGGTATCATAATGATTGGCGACATCCGAGCATTATAAAATTTAGCAATTTGATCAATGTTTTTTCTCGTCCAACTATAAGAGGGAACTGCTAGTCCTATCAAAAAAATTAGAACAGTCAGCAGCACTATTTTTATCTTTTTAGTCATGTTCGCCTCCTTTCTGATCCATTTGTCTGAGTTCCTCATGAATCCGGTCATTAAATCTCACAAAGGGGATATAAATAAGAACATCGATAATAAAAATGAAAATTCCTACTGCTAATGCTCGCAAACTTCCGCCTGTCCCAATAAAACACTTGGCGCTCCGCTAGGAACTGGATAAACAGCCGGAGGCATTATTCTAAAATATAGAAAAATACTAGCTACAAAGACATTCAGCATTGGTACGAGGATAAAAGGGATTAAAAATAGAAAGTTGAAAAATATAGGAATCCCAACCATAAAGGCTACACCATGGTTAAAAAGTGAAGGAAAAATACTTTTCAAACTCACATCTCGGTCTTTGTCACTCCGAGATTTCCAGAGAATAGCTACGAGAAGAGCTAAAACTCCGCCCAGTCCCGCAAATGTTCCATAAGCATCATACAGATTGGTCGTTGAAAAGAGATAAGGTACCCCTGTTGTAGTATGATGTTTCAAAGCATAATTAAGATTATCCAAGGCAAAGGAGTCATTGATAAATGGCAGGTCATTAAATGGATTACTATTTCCAATCCAAGCGCTAAAAGTCCGTAAGGCGGTATTCATTTCAATGACAAAGATATTATTTCGATTGACAATTAAGCCTGACAAAAAAGTTATAATTGTTGAAAAAACATTGTATCGATTGCCTAGATTAATGAGAAAACTAACCAAGGCAGCCAGAGCAAACGAGCAAAAGATAGGACACAACGTTTTAGGGTAATAAATAAAATGCTCATCTACAATGTGATCATCATTCGGACTTGAAAATCGAAAAATTTGTCCCACCACATAACCAATCAATATCGCAACAATTAGATTGATATTGACAGGAAGATTGATTTTCGTCAAAGCGCCGTCATTTAAAACCACCGAAAATAATTCGCGCGAATTAACTAATAAGCTAAAAATAAAGGCTGTAATCCCAGCTGTCCCCGTACTACGACCATAATAACCAGCTGTGTATTTTGCGCTAAAATAAGTCGCTAAAGGGCCCGCCATCCCACCTATCAAAGCAGTACAGTTTGTCAAAACCAATCCAATTGTCGAAAAATACGGAAACCAAGAGCGAACGCTGAATAGGTTGTTAATATAACCATTTACTGAAAAAACCGACTCTGACAAAACCATTGTTGTCGTTGTTAGCAAGAAAAAAGGAAAGAGCGATACCAATGTTTCTTGTGTAATTTTAATGAAACTCATTTGCCGAAAGGCAATCATTTTTTTTATTAAGTATTGATCTATACGACTTTTTCTGGTTAATTTATTGAACATCATAGCTTGATTGTAGCATAGTTGAGACGACAATTCAATTAGACTAAGTAAAAATAACATGCTAAATATTTTGATGAATAACCATAGCAAATATTCAATAGTTTGTAAGTTAAATCTAAAAAAGCTCAGATGAAAATCCAAGCCTTAAAATATTTAAACTTACCCTAATTTTCTTGTAAGATATTTCTGTGATTGTGCGGAAAGAGCACTGATAATCGTTCCCACAGCCCCAGCACCTGTGAACAATAATAGCAAACCAAGATTTGTCCAATAAGAAATATGTACTTCATTGCCATTTAAGATATAATTTGTCAGATAAGTAAAAGCGGTAAAAACATCTGCTCTTTCTGCTTTTGCAAGCTGAATTGCATAGTCAAATTGGTGCGCAACCAACATCATGATAAGCATAAAAACAACACTAATCGCGATACCAACTTTAGACAACTTTTTACCTAACAATTCGTACCCTTTTACTGTACAAACTCCCATGACAATTCCTGAGACAACAGCTACATAACCAAGTTGAGCAATCACTAAGGTAACAATTCCCCCTATCAAGCTTCCCAGAAATGCCCCTACTGTACCTGCTAAGATACTTTCTTTTTGATGATCATAAGCTTGATTGGCGATAGACAAATCCGAACTTAATTCCTGAAAGGCTTCTGGTGAAAGAAGCAACAAATTTCCTCCTACCTGATAAACATCCACTTGCCCTGCTTTTCCGGTCTGCTCGCAAACATTCGTCAGATTTCTTTCTTTCAAGAACGCGATAATGTCTTGTAATCCCTGACGAATATGTTCACGTGTTTTTCCTTTAGTCATACCAGTTTTAATATAAAAAGTTGCTTTATATAAATTAACCTGATAAGTTTTCAAAGCCTTAGAAGATTTCGTCAATTCTTTGAATTCTTCCAAAGATGGTAATGCTTCACCATTTTTTACCGAACAACAAATACAGTATTGATTTTTTTGATTCGTTTGTTCAATATAGAAAGTATAACCATCTTTTTGACCAAAAATAACAGATGAAGTCTCATCAAATTGCAACCCTAACTCATCCGCAAGCGCCTGCAAATCAAGTTTATTCATAACCGTGCTCCTTTATATATTCTTTATTTATTATAGCATACATTTGAATAAATAGACAAGAGGAGATTTTTTGTAAAAATATTAAAAGAGGTTAGGACAAAAATTCCCAACCTAAAAAGTACACTATGTAATAAATCAACGACGCAGCGACTGATTGCTCAAAGTACTGCCTTGAGGTGGCAGATAGAGCTTTCCAAGCGGGTTCACTTTTCAAGCTCGGAAGAGCCACTTTTGGCGAAAACTTCGTTTTCCTTATCTGCCATCTCAATAGTTGCTCAGACTATTGAGCAACCTTACGAAGGTAGGATTACGAACTAAATTTTCGTTTCATTAGTTCTGTTCCACCCTCTTCACTCTCTTCTCATTTTTCTACTCGAACGCCTCGGCAATCAACCTGAAGCTCAAAAACTTGTCCTTTAAATTGTTGATCTTCTATTTTCTCTTTTATCATATTCGACTGGTCTTTTGGTGCTAGAACCATCACAGTAGGTCCTGCTCCTGATAGATAAGTCGCATACGCACCGTTTTTCTTTGCTAGCATCTTGATTTTTGGAAATTCCTTAATCAAACCTTGGCGAAAATGCTCATGAAAACGGTCGGACTCAATAGCACGTCCCGCTGTTGCCATATCGCCCTTCATTAAAGCGGCAATAGCCACATTCGCTACAGAGCTTGCAGTGACAGCTTCACGATAAGATAAACCTTTTGGAAGAACGCCACGGCTGTCTTTAGTACGCAATTCATAATTTGGAACATAGGCAATAAAGCTTACTTCTGGAAATTCCGTCACTACAGTTGAAACTTTCTCGTTTAAATAACTAGAAATCGTCAAATTACCATAAATAGCAGGTGCTACATTATCTGGATGTCCCTCAATTTTCGTCGCAAAATTCAATTTTTCAGCATTTGACAACTGCAAATTTGCCAATTGATTTGCAAGTTCAATCCCTGCAACAATAACGGAACTAGAAGAACCCAAACCACGCGCTAAAGGAATATCACTTGTCATTTTTAAATGATGAGGTTGAATAGCTGGAGCAATTCTGCGCGCCACTTTAATCAATAAATTCCGTTCATTTGAAGGAATACGCCGCTCCAAATCATGCTCAATTAGCCAACGGTCGCTTTCTCCCAAAACTTCAATGGTTAGATATTTACTGACCGCTACACCAACCGAGTCAAATCCCGGACCAATATTTGCGCTCGTTGCAGGTACAATAATTTTCATTTTATTCTCCTAATACTTTGAAGGTGTTCAATAATTTAAAATCAGAAGTTGCCTGCAATTTTCGAGTGACATTTTCTAGCTGCGTTTTGTTGACAGCATGGGTAATAATCACAACACGTGCAGTATTTCCGTCTGTTCCTTGTTGCAGAATTTGCTTAAAGGAGACATTTTCAGCATTAAAAATTTTTGCTAAGCGTAAAACTTGTCCTTTCGCATCAGGTGCTAATATCGAAAAGTAATACGGGCTCTTACGATCTTCTGGTTTAGCCAGAACTAATTCACGCTGAAACTCATTAAAGGCTTTTCCAACAGTTCCTTCGTTAATCCGTCGAACAATCCGAATAATATCTGCAACAACACTTGTTGCAGTGGGTTTTTGTCCCGCACCTGGACCGTAATACATCGACTCACCAATACCGATAGAGTCTACAAAGATTGCATTCATCACGCCATTTACACTAGCAAGAGGATGAGATTTTGGTAAAAAGGTCGGTGTGACTTCTGCAGCGAGACCTGATTTTGTTTCTTCAATAGAACCAACTAATTTGACAACATAACCTAATTGCTGCGCAACCGCTACATCTTCTGGTGTAATATTGCGAATGCCTTGGTGGGCGACATCTTCAAATTTAACCGTCATTCCAAAGGCAAATTGACTTAAAATAACCATTTTATATGCAGCATCAATTCCGTCCACATCATTGGTTGGGTCACTTTCTGCAAATCCAAGTCGCTGTGCTTCAGCAAGTGCCGCCTCATAAGACCAACCTTCTTCTACCATTTTGGTCATCATGAAGTTGGACGTTCCATTGACCACACCGAGAATACGCGTAATTTTATCAGAAGCTAGGGAATTAACAAGCGTACGTAAAATCGGAATTCCTCCCGCTACTGCCGCTTCATAGTAAAGAGCCATCTTGTGTTTTGCAGCAATCTCGAGCAACTCAGCGCCATGAACTGCCAGCAAGTCTTTATTTGCAGTGACAACATGCTTACCTGCCTCTAGCGCTTGAGTGATGAAAGTTTTTGCAGGTTCAATACGCCCCATCAATTCAACAACAATCGTTACTTCATTATCATTTACAATTTCATCAATCGTCGTGACAAAATTAAAATGATTTCCCGCTGCTAACAAACGCTCTTTTTCAGCATCATCTTTTACCAATACTTTCGCAATTTCAATTTCTGAATGAGCTGCTTGCACAATCTTCTCACTATTTTCTTTCAATAAAAATGGAACACCACTAGCAACTGTCCCAAAACCAAGTAAAGCAATTTTAATAGACATGACCACTCCTTGAGATTTTTATGCTTTTTATTATAGCAAATAAACTTGTTTTTTTCTAGTAAGCAGACTTCAGGATTTTTATAAAAATAATAGAAATCTATTTTAAAAAATTGTGAACGGTTAGTCAGAAATATGGTAAAATAAACATAGTGATTTAAAAGTAAAAGGAGTTCCACATAATGGGAAAACATTCTGGTAATCGTTCTGTACGAAATCGTATTCGTAAGAGGAGACAACGGCGTGCTATTATAAGCTTCATCTTATTGGTTGTTCTGGTGATTGCAGGGACATTCATGTGGAGACGTTCTGGAATAAATCTGGCTAATAACCATACAAGAACTGCCATTTCAACAGTAAAGAAATCTTCTACTTCTCAAGCAACTTCTAAAGAAACATCTGGATCTAGTGAAAAAGTAAGCAAAGTGAAATGGATAAAGCAAAATCAACCAGTTAAATTCCCTATTTTGATGTACCATGCGATTCATAATATGGATCCTTCTGAAGCAGCAAATGCTGGTTTGATTGTTTCGCCAGAAACGTTTGAAAGTCATTTGAAAGCTCTGAAAGACGCTGGATATTATACTCTCACACCAGAAGAAGCCTATAAAGTCTTAACCGAAAATGTTCTTCCAGAAAATAAAAAAGTAGTATGGTTGACCTTTGATGATAGTTTGAGAGATTTCTACACCAATGCTTTCCCGCTTCTTCAAAAATACCAAATGCGGGCAACTAATAATGTCATTACTGGCTTTGTCGAAAATGGGCGCGAGGATATGCTGACGCTTGAGCAAATCAAGGAAATGAAGCAAAAGGGAATGTCTTTTGAAGATCATACCGTTAACCATCCGGATTTATCCCTTTCAAGTGCAGAAACACAAACGACAGAATTGCAAGCCTCTAAGCAGTATCTAGACAGCAACCTATCACAAAATACAACGACGGTTGCTTATCCTTCAGGACGTTATAGTGAAACAACGACACAAATTGCTGAAAGCCTCGGCTATAAAATGGGATTGACAACCAACAACGGACTAGCTTCTCTTAATGACGGACTTTTAACCCTCAACCGTGTTCGTGTCAATCCAACAACGACTGCACAAGACTTATTAAATGAAATTGCTACAAATTAAAGAATAGGACTTGGCTCAAAAATGAGCAAGTCCTATTCTTTTTTCTTTTGTGCTAATTTCTCACGTTCCAAGCGAAATTTTCGGTTCGGATTGAGTTTGTTAAAAAGTTTTTCGAGTTTTTCTTCATTCCAAACGTCAGCTGCAGAAACGAAATTGCCATTTTTATCACGAAAGGATATTGGTTTATCACCCATAAAATCGCTCCTTTTTAGTCTACAAATTCAAATTCAAATTTGCCGATACGAACCAAGTCACCATCTTTAGCACCACGCGACCGTAATGCTTCGTCTACCCCCATACCACGTAGTTGCCGTGCAAATTTCATGACAGCCTCCTCACGGTCAAAGTTTGTCATGGTAAAGAGTTTTTCCAACTTATCACCAGATAAAACCCAGACAGCGTCATCATCGCGTGAGATTTCAAATGCTGGAGTATCTTCATCAAAGCCATAGTAGGCTTCTTCTTCCATTTCGGACTCATCATAAAGCAGAAATTCAGGTGTTTTATCAAGCAATTCTGCAGTTGCATCCAAAAGCGTTGACAAGCCTTGTTTCGTCAAACTTGAAATTGGAAAAATCTGTGGCAGTTCATCAAATTCATCATAATTTGCTACTAATTTTTCTTTAAAGACTTTTAGATTCTCTGCACTTTCAGGCATGTCCATTTTATTAGCGACAATAATCTGTGGACGCTCCATTAAGCGAAGATTGTAGGATTCCAATTCCTTATTGATAGCAAGATAATCTTCGTAAGGATCACGTCCTTCACTAGCTGACATATCAATGACATGCAAGATGACACGAGTTCGCTCAATATGGCGAAGGAATTGTGTTCCAAGTCCTACACCTTGGCTGGCTCCTTCAATCAAGCCAGGCAGGTCTGCCACAGCAAAGGATTCACCGGACTGCGTCCGAACCATTCCAAGATTAGGTACAATAGTTGTGAAATGATAAGCGCCAATTTTCGGCTTAGCAGAAGTAATCACACTCAAAAGAGTTGATTTCCCAACAGACGGAAATCCGACTAAACCGACATCTGCTAAAATTTTCAATTCCAACTGGAGTTCACGTTCTTGACCTGGTTCACCATTTTCAGAAATTTCTGGTGCTGGATTTTTAGGCGTCGCAAAGCGAATATTGCCACGACCGCCACGACCGCCGTGAGCTACGACGAACTTTTGCCCATTTTCAATCAAATCTGTTAGGACTTTTCCAGTTTCAGCATCACGAACCGTTGTCCCTTGCGGTACGTGAACAATCAAATCTTCTGCTCCACGACCGTGCATTCCCTTGGTCATTCCCTTTTCACCAGACTGAGCCTTAAAATGACGATTGTAACGAAAATCCATCAAAGTGCGAAGCCCTTCATCTACGACAAAAACAACATTGCCGCCACGACCACCGTCACCGCCCCAAGGTCCACCATTTGGGACATACTTTTCACGGCGGAAAGCTACCATGCCATCACCGCCATTGCCAGCCTTGACTTTTATCTTAGCTGTATCCAAAAACATACTCATATTTTTCTCTTCTCTCGTTTTTCACTCTAAAAAAACGCTCTTTCAAGCGTTTGAGGATTAGAAATTGCTCAAAGCACCAAGTGCACTTGCAAAGATTGCTCCAACCGTTACCAATAACATGATAACAACTACAATCAAAGTCAATTTTTCAAATCCTGTTTTTTTCCGTTGTCCATTATCACCAAAAGCCACGATATTACCTCTATGTATTTAATTTACTCTTCTAATTGTAACATGAAGAAGATAGTTTTTCAAATGATAGCTGAAATAAAAAGATTACAACTGAAAATCCCCACAAAGTAAAAATCCAACAGGCTTCCTGCTGGATTTCAATGTCAATCAGCGTAACCGTTTGGATGTGTCGAATGCCATTTCCAAGCTGTCTCGATAATCATCTCCGAAAATAGCAATTTTTTAATAGGTTATTTCACTAGACCAATCGATTCAATAAAACGCATGAAGGCGATTTGACCTTCTTTTGTTCGCTTGTAAACACCTGCATCTTCCAAGACACGTTTGAAAATCTGACCAACCGAAGCACGCACGATTGTCTGGACTGATTCTGCTGTTATATCTGAATGGCTAGTTTTTAACTGCTCAGCCCACGCTTGATGATAAGGAGCCACTTCTTTTCTTTGTCCCAAAAGAAATTCTTCAACTTCTTTTAGCTCATTTTTCAAACGAGGTGGAAGAATTGCCAAGCCCATGACCTCAATCAAGCCGATATTTTCTTTCTTAATGTGTTGAACATCTTTATGCGGATGATAAATACCATCTGGATATTCTTTTGACGTTTGATTGTCCCGAAGAACCAAATCTAATTCAAACTTACCATTTTTTTGACGTGCTATTGGAGTAACCGTATGATGTAGTTCACCATTTGACTCAGCTACAATCTGAACGCTTGGATCTGAATAGCCACGCCAACTTTTTAAAATCTTATCAGCCAAATCTATCAATGCAGATTTATCAGTTGATTGTAACCGCAAAACAGACATGGGCCAGTTAACAATACCGGCTTCTACATTTTCAAAACCTGCAAAGATGAAAGTTTTGTCCAGCTCTGCCTTTTCCATAGGAAAAGTATGTCGTCCACCTTGATAATGGTCGTGAGTGAGAATGGAGCCTCCCACGATAGGAAGATCAGCATTAGAACCTGCAAAATAGCTCGGAAAAGTCTCTACAATATCCAAAAGACGCGCAAAAGTACCACGGCTGATAGCCATAGGAGTATGTTTGCTATCTAAAAAGATACAATGCTCATTAAAATAAGCATAGGGAGAATACTGAAAGCCCCATTCTCGTCCGGCTAAATCAAAGCGGATAATTCGATGATTCGCTCGCGCTGGATGATCTAGTCGCCCTTGATACCCTTCATTTTCAAAACAAAGCTGACAAGCTGGATAGTAGCTCGTCTTGGCTTTCTTAGCTGCTGCAATTTCCTTGGGATCTTTTTCTGGTTTAGAAAGGTTGATCGTAATCTCCAAATCACCATATTCAGTCGGTGTTTGATAGGCAATATTCTTAGTAATAGCTTTAACCTTGATATAATCATTGCGCTTACTAAGCTCATAAAAATCAGCAATAGCTCGTTCAGGATCTTGTTCATAAGTCTGCCAAAATTGCTGATTGAGCTGACTAGGTGCTGGCGTGACTAAATTCATCAACTTTGCCCCAAGAATATCCTGTTCTGCAAGAGTTGAGCCAATTTTTCCAACTGCTAAAGCAACTTCTAGTAAATCATCTTTGAGATCAATTAAGCTGGTTGCTGCTGTCTCTTGCTTTGCAGCTTCTTCTCCAACCAGACTCATGACGCGATTTGTCAAATAAATTCGGTCGATTTCTGTAAAAGAGCTATTTGCTATGACCTCCGTTACAAAGGCATTCAGTAAATTTCGTGCCATTGATTTTCCTTTCTTTTATAGAAAGGGCTGAAATCCTCGTCAGCCCTTATTACTATTATTTAAAACGCTCGCTTAATCCAATACGCGACTGCCACCAGCAATTTCAGCAACATAAAAGCTCGGTGCATAACCTACGACTTCTTCATATTTTTGACCAACATTTTTTTGGAAAGTTTCTACTGCGTCTTTGCGAACCAAAGCAATAGCACAACCGCCAAATCCTGCTCCCGTCATGCGAGCACCAAGTACGCCTTCTTGTTCCCATGCAGTATGAACCAATGTATCCAATTCTAATCCTGTGACTTCATAATCATGTTCAAGTGAGACATGAGATGCATTCATTAAGCGACCGAATTTTTCCAGATTGCCAGCTTGCAAAGTAGCTTGAGCTTGAAGTGTCCGTTGATTTTCCAACACAGCGTGACGAGCACGTTTAAGTCGATTTTCATCTTGAATTAAGTAGCTGTATTCATCAAAATCCCACTCATTTAATTCACCCAAGGTTGCAATAGAGAGTTTTTGTTTTAATTCCTCGACTGCTTTTTCACACTCTGCACGACGTTCATTGTATTTGGAGTCTGCTAGTTCACGACGCTTGTTTGTATTCATGATAACAACCACATTGTCTTTGAGATCAAGCGGTACCAAGTCGTATTCGAGCGTGTTCGTATCTAAGTAAATTGCCCGTTGATCCGCTCCCATACCAATGGCAAACTGATCCATGATACCAGAATTAACACCGATAAATTCATTCTCTGTTTGTTTACCAATTTTTACTAAATCTAAACGTCCCAATTTTAAATCAAACAATTTCTCTGCAATAATTCCTGTCAATAGCTCTAAAGAGGCAGATGAAGAGAGACCTGAACCATTTGGAATATTCCCAAAGATATAGACGTCCATTCCTTTGTCAATGACATACCCCGCTTTTTGCAAGAAATGAAGTACCCCTTTTGGATAATTGGTCCAATTATGCTCTTTTTCAAAACGAAGATTTTCTAAAGGCACCTCAATAATCTCTTTGTCTTCAAAGTTCGCTGAATAAAAACGAAGTAAATTATCGTCACGCTTGCGCGCCGCTCCGTAAGTTCCCAGCGAAATAGCCGCAGGAAAAACGTGACCACCATTGTAGTCTGTATGCTCACCAATCAGGTTAATGCGTCCCGGTGAAAAAAATGTGTGATCTGCTTCTGCCCCAAAAATTGTTGCAAAGTTTGAACGCAATTGTTGAATAGAAAGAGTTGTTGACATAAAAAGTCTCCTTTTGTTTTGTTAGGTCTTGTAACCGTTTTATCATCTTTATTATAAAACATCATTAGTAAATTTTCAAGTATTTTAGTAAATTTTTACCAAAATTTTATTAACCAAGTTGTAAGAAATAATACTCGTCAATCTTTCATACTAAACTTTAGGAAATTTACTAAATATTTTTGTATTTTACTAATTTTTAAGATATAATAGACATATTCTTTAAAGAAATTAGGAAACAATCATGGCAACGATTAAAGATATTGCAAAAAGTGCTGGTGTCTCTCCAGCAACTGTATCACGCGTTTTAAATCACGACCAATCCATGTCTGTGAGTGATGAGACACGCCAAAAGATATTTGATATTGCAGAAGAATTAGAATATAAAAAGACAAAGCGAAGAGACAAACGATATTCCCAAAACCGCAGAATTGCGATCGTAGAATGGTACACAGAAGAGGAGGAACTAGACGACCTCTACTACTATGCCATTCGTCTTGGGGTAGAGAAAAAAGCCCAAGAATTGGGCTATGATGTTATGCGCTTTTTCAATAATGAAACATTAAATCAGCTTGAGCAAATTGACGGTATTATTGCGATTGGAAAATTCAGCCCTCAAAAGATAAAGGAGCTGGAACTCTACACAGAACAACTTGTTTTTATTGATAGCAATACGCTTGCCTATGGACATAGCTGCGTCACGACAGATTTTGAAAATTCCGTTACAACTGTTCTGAACCACTTTTTAGAAAGGGGACACCGACAAATTGGGCTGCTAGTTGGGCAAGAACAAACTTCTGACAAAACTACTATCCTATCTGATCCACGCTTGGTAACCTTTAAAAATTATCTAACTGAAAAACAACTTTATCAAGAAACATACGTCAAAATAGGAAACTTTTCATCTGAATCAGGTTATTCTATGATGAAAGAATTGATTGCAAATTTAGGTGACCAACTTCCAACTGCATTTTTCATGGCAAGTGACGCCTTAGCTGTTGGCGCCCTTCGAGCACTTCAAGAAGCGGACATCCCTGTACCAGATCGTGTTAGTTTGATTGCTTTTAACGATACATCTATTGCTAAGTACGTCTATCCACCACTCAGCACGGTTACTGTCTTTACAGAGGAAATGGGCAGACAAGGTTTGCAACTGCTGCACGAGGAATTTCAACATCCTGGCTCGACCATTCCACGTATGGTAACACTTGCCACCAAACTGACCCTTAGAAAGAGCAGCTTATAGAAATGAAAACATACGAAATTTTATTTGACATTTTAAGTCGAGAATCTGACTATATCAGCGGTGAAAAATTGGCACAAGACTTAGGAATTTCACGCACTTCTATCTGGAAAGCTATTCAACATTTGGAAAAAGAAGGCGTTCATGTTGAATCGATAAAAAATAAAGGCTATAAGCTCCTTTCAGGTGATTTATTGATTGCTAAAAAAATCGAAGAAACTGCTCCTATTCAAGTTTCCTTCAATCCAAACTGCCAATCCACTCAGTTAGATGCCAAAGCTGGTATTGAAGCTGGCAATCCTGCCAACACCCTCTATTTGGCTTCTTCTCAATCAGCTGGTCGTGGACGCTTTAGCAGAAATTATTTTGCCCCAGATCAAGGCGGGATTTATATGACGCTTCACTTGAAGCCCAATCTGCCTTTCCCACAAATTCCCGCCTATACTATCTTGACTGCTGGAGCCATTTACAAGGCTATTAAAGACCTCACTTTAATGGAAATGGACATTAAATGGGTCAATGACATTTACTACAAGGGCAAGAAAATAGCCGGCATTTTAACCGAAGCTATTACTTCTGTCGAGACGGGCTTAGTCACTGATGTGATTATTGGAGTGGGCATCAATTTCGCAATCTCTGATTTTCCGAAAGAGTTAAAAAATAAGGCTGCCTCTCTCTTCCACGAAAAGCAACCTATCACACGCAATGAACTTATTGCTGAAATTTGGAAAAATTTCTATGAATGTGAGCCAGACGAGCTGATTTACCTTTACAAACAACACTCCCTTGTCTTAGGTCGGACGGTCACTTTTTGCCAAAATGACAAAGACTACAAAGGAGTTGCCAAGGAAATATCAGATACCGGGCAGCTATTGATCCAATTAGATACCGGACAAGAAATGTGGCTAAACAGCGGTGAAGTTTCTTTAACAAGTTGGTAAATAAAAGAAGGAGATAAATTGAATAAACATCAACTTGTCTCCTTCTTTTTTCGGCACAAAATCAATGACCTTTGTGCTTTTCTTTGCGTTTTTGCTGTTTTAATTGGAATTTTCTATTTTGCATATATTCTTTTTGAGCTTTCAATCTGGAACGTTTAGCTTGTTTATCTAACTCTTGTTGCAGTTTTAGTGCATCTTGTGATTTCGTTGAACGTTTTTCACGCTTCATTTCTTTTTTTGCTAATCGCTGCAACCGTTTAGGATTTGCACAATGTCTTTTTTTCTTTACTGCAACAGCCGAGCTAAATTGTAATTGCGAAAACCTCCGATTGACAAATTCTAAAACCTCGTTCATTTGGGGCTCAACTCCAAATGTCACCCGACAAACGGACAAACCTTGAGCATTTTCTTGCTCAAATAGGCCATAATAAAAGCCATTTTCAAAGTATATGGTCAATTCTAATGAAACATGTTCCATACAGCATCCTCCTTAAATACATTACAAAGAAGGGACAACCAAGGAGGAGGGTTACTGATAGTCGTGACCTACTTCAATTGTCATTAGAAAAACAAATCTAGCCTGTCACGAATATGTTCGGACTACCAACCGAAACTGTGTTTTTATCTTTGCACTTTTATTCTATCGCAAGTAGAATATTTTTTCAAATTGAAAAGAAAAGGTTGAGGATTTTTGTCCCAACCTTTCTTGTTATTTTTTACGTTTGATATGTTTGTCAATTTCGTCCACTATTTTACCCATGACATAGCTCACCTGTAAATTGCGAATCACTAAAAGTGCCCAGAAAACAGCGAATAAATAGTGTCCTGACATCATTGCTTCGTTAAAAAAATACGTTTCAATTGCTGTGAAGAAAGCTGTTGTAAGAAATTGTTGTCTTGTCATGATTCTATTATAGCATGAAACAGCAGAAAAATCTAAATTCAGTCCTCCTGAACGGTAATTTTTTCCGCTAAGAAATCAAATCCTTCTGGAATGACTGTATTCTCTTTTTCTTCAGCTTGTGGTGCGTTTTCTCCACGCGCTTTAGCCGAAAATTCAGCTCGAATCTCTGTCCAATCCGTCATAGAAACCGCCAAGATGTCTGGTGAAAATCCAGCCGCATTGCTTAATAAATTCCCAAACATGGTGTTGAGATTTTCCCGTTTCATGGTTTGTTCTGCATTAAAGCTCGACTCAAATGCCAGAATGGCGTGGTTTTCGTTAGCTGCGACGGGTTGTGAGCCGACTAAAAGTGCCTTATCTGCTCCGGCTAAACTTTCAATAATTTCTCCCCAAGCATTCTGCAACTTGGTTAAATTACTGCGAGCCAGGCTAGGATTTTCAACTGCTTCTTGCAGAATGGCATTCACTTTATGGCGGTCTACTCGATAACCCTTGCTTGTTTTGGCTGAGCGTGTTGGCTGTACTGGCTTACTAGGTGCAGAACTTGACTGCAAACTTGCCAATTGATTCTTAAGCTGGTTGATTTCTTCTTTGAGCGTTTCTATCTGGCCTGCTATATTGGAGGGTAATTCTGCTTTATCTTGCCCTTCAGCCAGTCGAATGGTCATCATTTCTGTATAAATCTTGGGTTGCAAGCTGTTCTTGATTTCCACAAGGCTCTTCGTTGCAATCTCAATCAACTCAAACAATCTTTCCTGCGGAGTCTTGAGGTTTTCTAAAAAGCTTTCACTCGTATGCGTATTTTCTCCACCCGTTTTAACAATGAGCAAATCTCTAAGATATTGCAGCAAATCTGTGACAAAGCGAGCCATATTTTTGCCGCTGTCGAATATGACATCAAGATTTTTTAATGCCACTGACGTATCATGCGCTAATACAGCTGCTACATACGCGTCTAATGCTCCTAAACTGATAGAACCCGTGATTTCTTCAGAAATAGCCGTTGTCAGCTGATTGTCTTGAGTCAAGCTGAGGGCTTGGTCCAAGATAGATAGGGAGTCTCGCATACCGCCTTCTGCTCGTCTTGCAATAATCTGCACCGCTTCATTTTCAAAGTCAATATTTTCTTGCTGCAAAATCCACTCAATGTGCTCTACAATATCTTTGGTTTTAATCGACTTGAACTCAAAGCGCTGAACACGCGAAAGAATGGTTGCTGGTATTTTATGCAGTTCTGTCGTTGCTAAAATAAAGACGACATTTTCTGTCGGCTCTTCCAAAGTCTTAAGAAGCGCATTAAAAGCGCCCGTTGAGAGCATGTGAACCTCATCAATGATATAAACCTTATGCTTCGCTAGACTGGGAGCGTAAGTTGATTTGTCACGAATATCTCGGATTTCATCCACACCATTATTAGAAGCCGCGTCAATCTCAATGACATCTTCTAGGCTTCCTTCGGTAATGGCTTGGCAAATATAACAGTCATTGCAAGGCTCTCCATCCTTTTGGTTGGGGCAATTCATTGCCTTAGCAAAAATCTTGGCTACGCTGGTCTTCCCAGTTCCTCTGGGACCTGAAAAGAGATAGGCATGACTAATTTTATCCTGTTCAACTGCCTGCCGCAAGGTTGTCGCCACAACCTCCTGCCCAACTAGCTGACCGAAGGTTTGGCTTCTGTATTTTCGATATAAAGCTTGATACATTAGGCTTTGTCTCCAAACATTTCAAAATTCCAACTTGTTTTCTCTAGTAAGAGAGCCACAAAAATTTCCAGATATTCTCGGTCAATCTCATCATAATCTGCCACCAGATGAGAATCCAAATCCAACACCCCTACTAAGCGGTCGTTTTTGACCATTGGTACTACAATCTCGCTGCGAGCTCTGCTATCACAGGAAATGTAATTGCCATGTTGGGTCACATCTTCTACAATCATCGTCTGCCGTTTGGCTGCTGCTTCACCGCAGACTCCTTTTCCTAGCGCAATATGTACACAGGAGACACCACCTTGAAAAGGTCCTAAAATCAACTCGTTTCCGTCATAAAGATAAAAGCCAGTAAAGACAGAATGAGGCAAGGCTTGGTTTAGCAGAGCAGAGCTGTTTGAGAGATTCGCCAACGCATTGCTTTCGCCCTCTAGTAATGCTTCAAGCTGCGCTAAAAGTAATTGATAATTTGAAATTTTTTCTGATTGATTCATACTTTCTATTATATCAAAAAAGACAGCAGACTGTGCTAAAAACTTTATATTTTTGCTTCTATCCAGTTTTGTAAGGGGAAGCAAATTAAAGAATCTATAAACCACACATAGTATCTCCAACTATTGTTATAAATAACACACTTTATTTTATATAACACCTTCTGGCTTTTTAATAATTTTATACAAAATCCATTGATTTTTTCTCTGACTGCTAACCAGCTTAAGACCCTTGTTATTTAAAAAAGCTGCAAATTCTTCCTCTTTCTTGAGCTCTGGCTGGAAGTAGGTTAATTTGCTCCATTCACAAGCCAGCAAGATAAGCCCGTCTCGCCTTAGAATTCGCCTCAACTCAGAAAAAGCTCTGGATAAATCTGGCCAATGAAAATGTGTCTGAAAAGCAGTTATCAAGTCAAATGACTCTGCTGAATAAGTTGTTTGACCCACATCTTTGAGTTCAAAATTCAAATCTGCAATGTTCCATTTTTTAGCTTGGGTAATAGCTGTTTTCGAAATATCAATTCCGATAACCTTGCTATTTGGAAAATACTGTTTGAGATAGAGAGTGGATTGACCATTTCCTATTCCAACATCTAAAATATTTTTGATATTTTGCTGCTCTAGTTGGCTAATCGCCCACTCAACCATAGGGAAATAAACCTGATTCCAGATTTTCATCATCCAAATGCCCACTAGACCTGTCGGTTGCTTGGATTGTTTGAGTAAATATAAAAAAAGCAAGAAGAACAAAATAGCAACGCTAATGATAACAGCATTCATACTTTCTCCCTTCGATAATCACTAATTTCCGACTCATATCGCTTAACCAATTGCGATGAATACACTTTTGGCTCCTTGCTTTCTTTTACTTTCTTCCAAAGAATAGCGGCAACTTTTAGTTTAGGCTGAAAAGAAGCATTGCTTGTGTCAGCGCAGAAATCTTTGACAAATTGATTCCACTGACAGCTAGAAGTATCATATTGAGCATAGCTTGATTGTCCTTGATAAATCGCTAACATATCTCGCAGTGTGAATTCGACATCTTTTTCTGCTTTTACCTTTCGCCAAGCTGCCGCCATGTCCGCTGTAAATTTAAAAGGTTGAATGCCTGTTTGCTGAGCAAAAAACTTCCGAAAGTGCGCATTAAAGGCAAAACCACAGAATAACAAGGGCGTGTCTAAAGTAAGCTCTATGCCTTGCTTTTTCTTGGTTTTTAAAGGAACTTTCTTCTGAACAACATTCCCTGCAAAATACTGTTTGATTTCCTCTTCTAGCTCTTTTTTGATACCTGAATACTCCAATCCCAACTGTTTACAAATCTCTGCTAATTCTGCACGATACCAATAGTATTGTGAAAACTCTTGATAGGTCTTTATCATTGTAAAATCTGGTCTATCCTGCATTGCTTATTTTCCTTTTCTCTTTTGCTATAGCCTATTATACCACTAGCAAAGTAATTCCTCAAAAATGATAGAGTTTCCCCGTTTGTAAAAAACGCCTATCATTCTAGCGAGGTAAATCAGTTTCAGTTGAGACTGTCGATTCATTCGAACGCTTCAACCTACTTTATCTTTAAGTCCAAAAATATAAAAGAGCTGGAAAATAAATTTCCAACTCTTGAGGGGGGCGTTGTTAAGAAACCAATTCTCCTGTGAGTACATTGATAGACTTGACAGTTCCTGTCGAATCAGTATAGCTGACCGTCTTGTTTGCAGGATGATAGGTAAACTTTTCTAAGCTCAAACCATATTTAAAAGCAATTTTAATCATTTTTGCTCGGAAATCTTGCAGAGACAATCCATAGCTTGCTGCGCGTGCCTTTTCAGCTTTTTCTTCAGCATTAACTGTTGGTTTTTCAGTCCCTTCTGAATTTTCCTTTTCATCATCTACCTCTTTACTTGCAGAGTCGTCTTTCTTATCCTCTGGCTCTTCATTTGGTGCATAATTCTTGCCATCATCTGATTGGTTTTGCTTACCATGATTGCTGTCATTACCAAAGCCATCATCAGAGTGAGGACGATCGTTTGGATTTTGCACATAATATTTCACCGTAGCAAGGAAATCTTCCAAGCTATAACCCTCTGGCGCGTTGTAAAGGCCTTCGTCAAACCAAGAGAGAGAAATATTGTGATAGTGATCATGGTGCGGAATAATCAATTGCCCATTCTTGTAATCCACAACATAAGCTGTATGATATGGCATTGCCTCAACCGGCACTTTTTTAGCTGGTGTCACGCGTTCATAGATTAATTGCGCACTTTCTTTTTGAGGTTGCTTTGGATCAGTTTTAGGCTTGTCTTCTTTCTTTTCATTCGGCGCTTTGGTTTTCAGATATTCTTCTGTCGCCTTACGCTCAGATTCTGACAAATCTTTCTTAGGAATATAATGGCTATGTGTCATGTGTGGCGCAGTGTAGCCATCTCCCTGCTCCTCTGTCACATCATGCGGATCAAAGATATAACCGTCTGATGTCGCATAACGACCTGCAGCTTTAGCTAGCGCAACTTCATCAGCCGTATAAGCAATTTGCGAATTTGCTTTGCCTGCGCGGTCATGGTGCACTTCGGCGGAGAGTTTCAAGACTTGGTCTAGCAAAGCCAATTTATCCGCATTCTTGTCTGCCACTTTTTGGAGCAAATCATTCACTTGAGCCAGTTTATCACTTGCATTTCCTTTTTCTTCCAGTGCTTTTCGGATAGACATCAACACAACTTTCGCTTTCTTTGCAAATTCTGTGTTTTGACCAGCAGAATCATTATCTGAACCAGTTGCTTTCACCATTTCAGCTAACAAAGCTTTTGCTTTCGCAAGCAGGCTCTCTTTCTCTTCTATACCTAATAACAGATTTGAGTTGAGACCATTTATTTGCTCTTCAAAGTTTGCTTTTTGACGTGCATCTGAAACCTTCTCTAACAAAGCTTCTGCTTTAGCAAGGAAAGTTTTGATTTGCTCATCGCTAATTTCCGTTTCAGCAGATTCTTTTTTCTTCTCGTTTTTATCAGAAGTTTTGCCAGTATCTTGCTGATTTTTATCTGGTGTTGCTTGATGATCTTGTTGCGCTTGATTCGACTGCTTAGCTTCAGAATAATCCTCACCTGGCGTTATCATCTGCGCAATCTTTCGTTCCAAGTCAGACATTTTATTGTAGTAAATAAAATGATAATGATTGCCATGCGGAACGGCAACTCCATTAGGAGTTTGACTTGTAATCTGTGCTGGGTCAAATACCAGACCGTCTGATTCTACATGCCGTTGACTCAAAGGAGTCGCATATAATTGCCGCAGCAATTTAATGATTTCAGCTTTATTTCCGCGCTTCGGTTCAGTTTGTTTTGGAGCTGGTTGAGAAGGCTGAGTTTGCTGATTTCCTGTATGATTAGACGTTCCCGGATTAGCAGGACGATAGTCCAACGATGGATGGTTCATTCCTCTGTTTGACTGAGGAATTTGACCTGAATTGGACGGATATTGTGGACGACTTTTGCCTGTTTTATTGTCCCAATAGTTTTGAGCCGCTGCTAACTCGCTAGGAGACAAATCGCTCTTTGGAATGTAGTGGAAATGATTGCCATGCGGAACGATAAAAGCATCACCTGTATCCTCAATGACATCAGTTGGATTGAAGACATAGCCATCGTCTGTCGTATAACGACCTTGCGCACGAGCTTCTTTGACAGCTGTTGTTACAGTTCCTTTTGCGCCCTTATGACCTTTCCCACTGTATTCTTCCCTTTGACGAGCAATTTCTTCTTTTGTCCGAACATTGCTGGTATGATTTGGATCTTTCAGATAAAGATAATACTTGCCATTCACCTTGATAATGTAGCCGTCTTTTACTTCGTTGACAATATCAGACTGCTGCAAAGTGTAGTTTGGATCGCGCATGATCAGTTCTTCACTGATAATGGCATCGTAAGGAACTTTCCCATTGTAATAGTGATAATGATCCCCGTGAGAAGTTACATAGCCTTGGTCTGTAATCTTAACGACAATCTGCTCTGCATTGATTCCTTCTTTGGCACTTATTTCATCTGGAGTTAAATTCTCAGCCTTGTTCCCTTTTTCTTTGGACTTACTATCAACATAAGCCACACGATTGTCTGCTTTGCTAGAAACACTCTGATAACGCCCTAGCTCATACGCACAAATACTCAATGCAAGAACTGCAATAGAACCAATGATATATTTTTTCTTCATATTTCTCCTCATTTTTTTAATTCTTTTGCCAATACCGCTAGATTGGCGTCTAGATTTTCAAGATAAGTTTTATTATTTTGTGGGTCAGCCTCCAAAGGATTCAATTCTTTTAATTTCACTCCTGTAGATTTGACCAAGGTTTTAGCAACTTTTGAAGAAGCATTGCTTTCCACAAAAATTGTCTTGACCTTGTATTGTTTCACAAACTCTTCAATTTCCGTCAGCTGACGTGGACTAGGCTCTTGCTCTGGTGAAATCCCAGCAATTCCCAACTGAGTTAAACCAAATCGTTTCGCTAAGTAAGAAAAGGCCGTATGCTGCGTCACAAATGTTTTTTGTTTCGCCGCTTTGAAAATCGGTTGATATTTTTTAGTCAACTCTTTTGCCTTAGCTACCAGCTCTTTCACATTTTTTTGATAGGTTTCTTTATTTTTACTATCAATCTTCGAAAGTTTATCCGCGATGATTTGCGCTTCTTCTGCCACTTTTTCTGGATCTAACCAAGTATGCGGATCGTATAGAGTTTTTTCATCCACTCCCTCACCAGCAGCAACATCTTCTAATCCCGGTACACGCTCCAGCTTCATCCCTTCTGATGCTTCAAGAACTTTTACTTTGGATTTTTTCAGGTTTGGATCCAATTTCCCTGCCCATGACTCTAGTGTATGAGAATGGTAAACAAAGACATCCGCATCATAGATAGCAGCTACATCATTCGCCGATGGCTCAAAAGAATGAATTCCCGTGCTTGACTGAATCATCCGAACATCATTCAAATCCCCAGACACTTCTTTAACCATGGCATAAATCGGGTAAAAACTTGTTACAATTTTCATTCCCTTGCTCTGCTTTTTGCTACCTGCACCGCACGCCGTCAAAATCAAAACCAGTCCTGCCACAAAAATAGAAAATAAATATTTCCTTAATTTCATATATCACTCCTTAACTAGTGTTTAACCAGTTTATTAACTGGTTAATATGATACCATGATAGAAATTAGCTGTCAAGAATTTTTTATCTGTTTTTTTAACAATAATAAAAAAGCTTTCTAAATAGCATTAGAAAACTTTTACTCTTACCAATCGCTTTTTTCTTTACGAATCTCTTCCAGCATTTCAGCTTCTTCTGCTGTGAACTCATATTTTTCTAGCAAATCTGGACGACGTTCATAAGTCTTTTTCAGACTCTCATACAGACGCCATTTTCGAATATTTTCATGATGACCGCTCATCAAAATATCTGGCACAACCATTCCACGAAAATCATACGGGCGCGTATATTGAGGATATTCTAAAAGGCCTGATGAAAAACTGTCATCAGTATGACTAACTTCCTTACCAAGAACTTCAGGAATCAGTCGTACCGTCGCATCAATCATTGTCATAGCAGCCAACTCTCCACCGGTCAAAACATAATCTCCAAGAGAGACCTCGTCTGTCACCAAACTCTTAATCCGCTCATCATAACCTTCATAATGCCCGCAGATAAAGATTAATTCTTCTTCTTGAGAAAGTTCTTCCGCATAAGCTTGATTAAATGTTCGACCAGCAGGATCCAACAAAACGACTCGTGGCTGATTTTTTTCAATCGCATCATAAGCATCAAAAATTGGTTGTGCTCTGAGCAGCATTCCCTGACCGCCCCCATAAGGCTCGTCATCAACGTGTCTCGATTTCTCTGCATTTTCTCGAAAATTATGATAGTGAATCTCTAGTAATCCTTTTTCGCGCGCCTTGCCAACTATTGAATGCTCTAAAGGGGCAAACATCTCCGGAAATAGGGTCAAAATATCAATCTTCATCGTCCAGTCCTTCCGGAATTTCCACGTCTACTCGACTATTTTCAAAATCAATATTCAATACAACAGGTGGAATATAAGGCAACAGTAAATCACGCTTGCCTTTGCGCTTTACCACCCAGACATCATTGGCACCGGGCTGCAAAATTTCTTTAATTGTTCCAATCAAAATGTCCTGTTCATAAACATTCAAGCCAATAATTTCATGATAATAAAATTCGCCCTCATCCAAATCCGATAAGTCTTGCTCAGCCACTTTCAAGGTAAAATCACGATATTTTTCAATGTCATTGATATGGTACATTCCTTTGAACTTGACAATATCAAAATTTTTCATCTTACGATGACTGGCAATTTCCACATTCATGACAAAATGTTCCTTTTTATCAAAAAGAGCTAAAATACTTCCTTTTTTAAAACGCTCCTCTGCAAAATCCGTTACGGACATAACACGCATTTCGCCTTGCAAACCTTGCGTATTTACAATTTTTCCAACATTATAATAGTTCATTTTCTCTCCAAATACTAGCATTATCATATTTATTCTATCATGAATAAAAGGAATTCTCAAGAAAACAAAAACCCCACCCACGCCGTGATGTGATATACTCCCCTTATAGCGGACAACGAAAAAACAAAAATTCACTAAAACTATAAGGGGAGTTTTCCTATACTTTCTATAAACTAGTTCAAGCATATCAAATATAGCTTGGAGCTTCTATCACAAGAAAAAGAGCTATCAAAAATAGCTCAATATTTTCCTAAGTCTAAAATTTGATTATATCTACTTTCATCCTCAATATGGTGAGCAATTTCTAGCATCATAACAGGTAGAGAAAACAGTAGCTCACGCACCATCTGGCTGTTTTCCTCGTCCAAAGCAGCGGTTACCTCATCTACTAGTAAAACATCCTTTTTACGCAGGAGAAATCTTGCCAGTTCTATCCGAACCCTCTGACCACCCGAAATATTGTCACCATTGTTACTGACAATAAAGTCCAACCCTTCTGTTAATTCATTGTCGAGCTTGACTTGTTTTAAAACAAACCACAAATCTTCATCAGAAAAGACTTGTCCCAAAGTCAAATTATATCGAACTGTGTCATTAAAAAGGAATGGATGCTGGCTAATAATACCAACACTAGATACAAAATGAGATGTATAGTTATTAGTTGTTGTCACACCAGTAATCTGACCTTCATCAGCCTGCTCCTCACCAATAATTATCCGAAACAAGGTCGATTTCCCACAGCCACTCGGTCCCTTGATTAAAACTTTCTGACCAGTTTGGATGTCCAAATTCAGATGGGTAAAAAGCTGTCTGCTACCATAAGATTTACTTAAATTTTGGATGTGCAGGGCACGAAGTTCTTGCATATCATCTTTCGCCAGTTGTTTATCATCTTTACTGTCTAATACTCCATAAATCTTGTCCGCAGTCGTTTTTGCCCCTTGGATATCTACTGTATCATACATGATTGTCTGGATAGGACTCACCAACTGACCAGCTGCGATATACATGGCGACAAGACTAGCGACAGATACCCTATGACCATTCATGGCAAAGAAGAAACCTAACACAAGCGGTAAAACCTGACTCAGAAATACCATAAAGCCATTACAAAAGAAGACGATATTATGGGTGAAGCAAAAGTTTTGGATAGCTCGTTGATATTTCCAATTCACATTCCATAATTTTTGTCTATTTTCCAGAATCGCTTGATTCATGAGCAGAGTCTGCGCCCCTCGGATGCTGTCAGATACCTGATTATGAACCTCCACTCTGCCTTGAGCCATATCGTCACCAGTATGTTTGAGCCTTTTGTTCATTAAATATTGAGGAATAGGGCGTAAGATAGTAAAGAAGACAAAAATACTCCCCAGTAACAGATTTTGCGTAATAATATAAATTGCTGTTAGTAAAGCAACAAATCCCCAGCAAATTATGTTAATGTACTTTTCTAAATAATTATCCCCCAAATACTCCATATCCTGTGTGAGCATGGTGATTTTTTCATCTTCACTATAATCCTTATTTGTCATTAACTTACCAAATAAATCTGCTCTCATATTCATCTGAATCTCACGTCGAAATACGTTATGCGTGTGATTGCAAAAGAGCATCAAGCTATACAAGACAAAGTAGACTGTAAAACCAAAAAGAGCAAATTGCACTATCTTAAAATAGGTTAGTTCTCCTTGGTTTAAGGACAAAGCTCGAGATACTACTAAAGGTTGAGCAAGAGCCAATCCTCCATTTGCCAGTGCCCCGATGACAGTATAAAATTTCGTTTTCTTATCCAGATAGTGAAAAATTTTATTCATAATGTCCTCCTGGAAAAATAGAGAGGCTAGCACTCCTCTCCATATTATCATTTCTAATCTATTAACTGCAAATATTGCATTGATTGGTTATAGTTTCCGATCTCTTAGGAAGTTCTTTGTTTTTCTCTAAATACATTATACATCTATTAAAATAATGATTCAAGTAAAACTCAGAAATCCATTTTGTGTCAGGTCTGCTGTATAAAGTTCAGGTTCTGTAAAGAGAAGATAGAATCCATAAACCTCTGTAAAAAGAATAGCACAAGCCAGTCCTATAAAAAACACACCACTGTCTAGGATTAAGAGCTTCCAGAGAATCAAGGCAATCATGCCCACCACCATGAGGATAAGAGGAAGAATCAGAAAATCTGTCATAACCCTCCTACTACTCTACCATGCTACGATAAAAGACTGCGTCCTTGGAATCAAACTCTTCTAATTTTTGAACCAATTCCAGATAATCTTCTTTTTCAGGGTATTCAAAGTCCACTCCATGTTGCTCTTGGAGGGCAATTTCTAGTTGACTAGTGATTTCTCTCTTCGAGAAGAGTCCCCCAGTCACTTCCTCGTAATGTTCTTTGAGTTCCTTATAAACTTGGTATCCCCATTTGTCGGACTAGATAGGAAATCACGATGTAACATGACGATTGTATTTCCTTCTGCATGCTTCCTCCTTAAACGCAAAAAAGCGAGAATTATGAAAACAGTTCTCGCTTGAGATAAATAATTCTTTAAAAAACAAAAATCCCTGGCAAAATTTGTTTGACAGGGATTTTTGGCAGGGAATCAAATGATTTCACTTGTTTTTTCATTTGATTATCGCAATCAAAGACTGGTAAATCGGGATTTCACTCTCAAATTGCTATGTGCTTCTTATTTAAGAGTAACAGTTGCACTTTATCATAAGTCCTTTATTATCAACCTTTTCAAGCAGTTGTTTCTTTCTTGGTGGGGTTTTGGTGGGGTGTGAACCCTGCACTTATCAAGCGTTTAGTAATTTCTGCTCCACCATCTGCTTTTTTACTGTCATACAAATGTGAGTAAGTATTCAAGGTTGTTGCCTTATCGACTCGTCCTGAGCGAGCAGATACAAATAATACATCTTTGCCAAGCTCATTTATCATAAATGAATCATGCGAATGTCTTAGCCCTTTACCAGTGATTTCTGGGACTCCAACCTTCCGAGCTTGCCTTTGTAAAATTCGTGTTAATGTTGTTTTATGCAGTGGAACATCTTCTCTAGCAAGAATATAATCAGTTTCAGAATTGTTAATTTGAACCAATTTCCACTCCTTTAATACTTGAACGGTTAATTCATCCAATTCTACATATCGATTACCAGCGTTGGTCTTAGTGCTATTTTTTCTGGCATATTCTCCGTGTCCTAAATCTTCTAGTGTAGATTGAACATGAAGTAAGTTCTTCTTAAAATTAATATCAGACCAAATTAAGCTAAGACCTTCAGACACCCTAATCCCTGTCATAAAATAGAGCCAAATCATGGTGTATTTATAACGACCATCATAGCTTGATACATCAAATGATGAGACAACTTTCTGGAAGTCTTCAAACGTCCAAAACTTTGTTGTCGTGCGTTCACCAGCAATATTGTCTAGTTTATCACATGGATTCACTTCAATTAATTCTAGACGTTCAGCATAAGTGAAAGTTTTTTTGAATCGAATCCACAAATTTTTGGCATAATTAGCAGAATAATTTTCACCATCCATTAATTTTAATCGGAACAACTCACAATCTTTCACGGTGATATCAATTAGCTTCATTTTTCCAAATTCTGATTTGAACAAATCGAAATGTGGCTGAGCCGTTCTATATGTAGAACTTTGAACAGTTTTTACATAATATGGTAAAAATATATCATCCATATATTCAGAAAATGTTAGAGTACAAACTTTTGAATTATTCTGCTGAGCAAATTCTACTCTTATGCGACAAAGCTCATCAAATGCTTGTTTTTCAGATTTGAACGGATTACCGTCCTTATCTTTATAACTTTTTTTCCGACGACGTTTACCCGTTTCAGGGTCTACTCCAAATTCAGTTTGATAGAAAATTTTTCCATTTTTATCTCTTGAAACACCACGATATTTTTTAGTAGCCATCTTTAAGCCCCTTTCTGTTCAGAAAGCAACTCAAAGCCGAGTAATTCCTCTACAATGTATGTAGGAGCAAGGTTTAATCTTGAATTTTCAAAGGGCGAACGACTTAATTTTATCACATTACCTGAAGATTCTCTACTTTCTTCAAATAACTGTACTGCAATAGTTTTTGCTTGCTTAATAATATCCCTTGCTGTATGTTCTGGAAATCCTAGTTCCATCAAATCTTTATGGTTAACTGTCTGTTTCTTTTTCATTGCTATCATTCTTATCTCTCTTAGTTTTCATTCTACTTTTTATAACTGTATCTGGTGTGCTATCCTGTATCAACTCTTTCTTGTCATTCTCTTTTAAATTATATATTGATACAGTTTTTTCAAATTCGAGTGTGTTCATATCTAGCTCACCAGCAACAAATGTAGGAATAAAGTTCGCTAATTCCTTGTCCGCGATGGTTTTATATTCAATATCTGGTTGGTTTAACCCACGGCTCACGAAATAGCGTGGTTGATGGTATCCAGATGGTATAGCCATCAACTCTTTAGTAATATATTTAGAAATATAGTTTGCGGTTTTTTCTCTATCTTGTATCTTTGATACTGTGCTAAATCCATTTTTCCATGTTTCAGCATTATAGATTTGAAGCCCTTTTTTCTTAATGAGTCGATTTGTTTTTGGACTTCTCGCTTCGGTCAATGGTGGGGAAAATCCAGCCGTCAAACCGTGAAAATGTATTCGTCCGCTTTTATGTAATTCTGCTACAAAAATATATTGAAATTTTCCGTATTTTTCTCGTTGATATTTTAACCAAGCTCTAAGCCTCTTTTTGGCATAAGGATAATCCCTAGCATCAACTTTATTATCATCAAATGTCAACGTCCAGAATAAATCAAAATCATTTGATTGACAGTAGTATTTTATTTTTCGTCTAATTTTCTGAGCCTGTTGATAGTCATACAACTCTTGCTCATCTTCATCACGTATTTTAGGCTCTGTTGCCCGTATTATTTGTCGTCCCGGTTTCCTTCTCGTCTTACCATACTTTATAACCTCTATATGGTCAGGAAAACCGACTATTTTTGCATTATATTCATCTGACAAGTCATTCTGACCCGCCTTTCTTACTATTTCTTACTCCGTCAGCTTATCTTAGCTGTCTGTCAAGTAGACAGCTAATCATCCCCTCTTTATATGTTTTAGTTGTCTGAGCGGAGCAAGCTCCGCTCAGATTTTAAAACACGTAGTGCGCCTTTGAATGGCAGTTTCTTATCATCATAATAAGGGGTTCTAAAAACTATAGGATTTTCAAGCCCGATTCCATCAAGATATATTACTCCTTCATAGAGTGAGCTATCTGCACTTGGAAGAGCTAACTTGCTCATATTAAAAATTTCAGTTGCCTGTGATTGACTAATCCTCCCCAAAGCTATCCTCAATCCAAGAGAATCTCTAGCTTCACTCGGTAAAATAGAGGTTGGAATCATCTGTCCTGAAATAATAACAAAGATTGAGGCTTGACGTCCTTTGACAATCAATTTCATCAACTTTGCATAAAACTGTGGAAATAGTCGGTCGGCTGGTTTCCGAAGTTTATCTTCAGCTTGCATTGTGGTAGCTAATGCGAGATATTCATCAATCACAAGTAGGACTTGTCCATGTCTAAATTTTTCATTATGTGTAATATCCTCATCAGCAGAAATATCCGCATTTAATTCAGCATACCTAGCTTCCATCAAATCCTCAAGATAGGAAATCATCTTGAATGAATCTTCACCATTTGTGGCAACATCACCAATAATTTGCATAGATTGACTCAAGTATGCTCCTTTACCATCAATCGTATATACTGTATTTTTCGGATTATTGATTAGATAAGCCAATATCAAATATTTTAGTAAACTCGTTTTTCCTGATGAGGTGGGGCCTACTATTAGCCCCATCGGTTGCTTCAGTGTCCAACTTAATCGCTTAGTCAATTTGATATTTAAATCTTTAGATTCAATAAAATCTTCATAACCTTTTATATATAGTGACTTATCTGGCTTGTGAGAGAAGACCATTTTAACGAAACCATCTCCGATAAGATATTGCTCCAAAAACCACGATTCCCTTGTTTCTTTAATAAAGTATGACAAGAGTGCATTTGGAATTTCCTCAGAACTAGCTTTTGAAACGTGACCACCTTGAAATAGTTTTATAAATATCATTCCCGAATCTAGGTAATACTCCCAACGAATGGACTGAGTACTGTCAATATCAGATTTATGTTTACGAAGTATATCGTTTTCTTCTGCAAATCCCTTTAGTAAGGTTGATACTCTCCATTTTTCAATCGGTGAATATAGTGAGTGCAAAATAATCCACGTCAGGATTGTTAGAACTTCTATGCTAATAAGACATACCGCTATTGAAACTGGTACGAAATCAGCATTTTCTTGAGAAAAATATCTCAGCATTGATATTACAAAAGCCAATGTTATTTGACTAATGAACAAAATAGCTAAAATCAATAACATCTGTTTTCTGCGTTGAGTTTTAGTCTTGGTTACTTTAATATAAGTAACCTTTCGTTCATTTATACTAAGGGGGCTAACCCATTCTTTTATTGTTCGTATTGGAGTCATATTTGACCACCTTTATTTTTTATTAATACCCACGTAGCAATTGCTACATCCCCTATCCCGTATATCACTTAATTATTTAGTTTGTTGCCTTGGGTTGGACAATCTGAATATTTTCAAGAATGAGCTTTAAGCCACCCCAACCACCAGAATTTCCTCGTGACACCCATTTTAGAGCGACTTTTGCACTACGCAAATCAACGATTTCTCCAATTAACTCATCGACTTTATAACGTTTTAAAGTCGCTTCGTCTGTTACGACTTCAATTGTAATTGGAACAACACTTGAAATATCAAGACCTTGTTGTTTCATTAATTGGTATAATTTAATATCAATTCCTGATAAATTCAATTTTGCAACCGAATTTTCAATAACATCGCCATTGTCGTTTCGTTTTGCAACTTGTCTTGCTTGTGTAATAATTGCAACCTGAGGGGCATCAACTTCACTAACTGAGAAGCGGAGTTCTCCCAATTTTGTACTATTTAAACTAATTTTTTCCATTTTAGTCACCTAAATTTTCTTGTTGTCTTAACCTAGCCGACAACTGGCAATACTCTCGTGTTAACACTCTATGCCCAAGCACAATCTCATTATATAATGACTAGAAATTCCTGCTAAGGGGCTTTTTAGATATCTCTAACTTTTATTTTTAACCCCTACAACCTTTAATATTCTCCAATTGAGAACATGTCATTTAATAATACCGAACAAATCTGTTATAGCTGTGCCTTAGCATATAACTATTTTATTACGAACTTCGAACTTTAGTACGGGGTGCTTTTGAACTTTTTATTTCTGATTTTTAACCCATAACTAATAGAAAAAGTTCGGTATAATATAACTATAAGAGTATTTAGAAAGAAGAAGTTATATGCTTAAATTCTTACACACCGCAAATTATTTTTACTATCAAGCTTCAGAACGTCTTGAAAATAAAATTTCTAAAATCAATAGTGCAATTGATGAATTTCAAAGCCAGTATCCAACAAAGCTGAGAATGATTTCAAATAATCAAATCGCAATTGATAATAGAAAACAACTTACCCAAGTTAGGAAGAAAAACATTACCAAAAGAAATCCAAGTTATCTTCCTTATTCACTTGCTAAAGAAATCCTTGACTATTGTCGTCCAACTGATGAATTCGTTGATTTTCTAGAACATAGGGATATAGACACAACTGAAATGGTATATGAGGATATTAATGAAGTCTACTGGGGAACGCCTGAGGAACTTGCTCTAAACGAAGGGATTTTCTTTTATGTATTAATGAAGGATTTGTTAAATTCTGACAGTTATTGTGACTTAGTAAATACTATTTTGATTGACTCTCCTGAGTATGCGCTTTATCAAGCATATGAGAATCTAGAAATAACTAGAGAAAACACAGTTTCTATTTATGATATTTACTCCGAAAGTCCGAATTTGGATGACAGAAAGAAAATTATATCTCAGGCTATTTATCGTTTTTATGTATTGCATGTAAAAGATAAACTTAGCCTAAGTCAAAAATTTTTTGATTTTATTTCTGTTAATGGTCATAGTCTTACTTTCAATAATATGCAGACTCGATTGGTTGACTTCTTAAAAAACTATTTATTGGATTTTCTTGTTGAACATAAAGCACAAGAAAATTCACTTGGCTATCGGATATACACTATCTATAAGGATGATATACAATATTTACATTCTAAATTATTAGGTGATGACATATCAGAAATAGATGAGGAACTTCTTAGTGCTACAACAAGTTACTGTAAGACACTAATCAAAATCCAACATCATAAAGACTCATCATTAGAAAAAATACCTGACTGTTTAGTAACTTATATTGATAGTGTTGATTTGGTAATTCAAAATCTAGAAAAATACCAAACTGGAGTAACCACTATCGATGAGCTTATTACAACATACCAAGAAGCGATAAAGGATGCCCCCGAGGAACAGAAATTTACTTTCTGGTTTGACGAAACTGATAGAGGTATACTTTTTGATTAATATAAAAAAGGTTTCGTTTTATTCACAACGAAACCTTTTCACTTACTCAAATACTCTTGAAATAATGTTAACTAAACTATCCATCCCATTGTCAATTCCCCATGTTACAATAGCACTAAAAGCCATTGCTAATATCGGATGTTTATCAAAGAAAATCATATGATTTTCAACCTTTCCGCTCATTTGTATCTCATGTAACATTGTCACTAGCTCTGTCTGTTCTTCATCCTTCAATGTTCGTGAATACTCTTTGATATTCTCTAATATTTTCTCAATATCGGTATCAGTATAGATAACCGTTATCGAATTATTTCGACCACCAATCTGTGAGTTCATCATATCCCCACCGACTGAAACATGTGTGCTATTATCTTGATGATATTCGTTAAAATTTAGTGCTGAACTAGTGGAATCCAGTTGTGTTGGAAGTATTACAGGATTGATTTTCTTGTTTGCCCTCTTTACCATTTTGTTCATTTCTCTGACCATATCTCTCTCAATACCTTTAATTTGACTTTGTAAACTTTTTGCCATTTATATCCCTACTTTCTAGACTTCAAAATCTCGTATAATTTGCTTTTCTTCTTCAGTCAATCCGAACAAATCCATGACGAGTTCATCAATCTCAGTATTTAAAGAATCAACCAAGTCTTGATTAACTTTTTCTTTTGTCATTTCTTCCATTATTTGCACAACTAAGTCAGCAATTTCATTCTGTTGGTCATCATTTGAATTAGGAATAGGGAACTGCTTGATTTGTGTCAGCCTCATCTGTGGAAATGTATTTCTTTGTAAAAAGTCAAACTTTTCAATAGCATAAAAAGAAAGTATTTTTGAATTCAATACACCAATTAAATATAAAGGGGAAACTTTCAGATTGGTAATACTTTCAATACTCTGTTCATGTACAAAATTTTCTTTTGTATAAGTTGCTCTAAAAGTATAGATAGATTTCACTGGAATTCTAGCAATTAAAAGTCTCTCTCCTTCAAAAAGTTTACTGTCTCTAGGTGCAGCTAGGTGATTCCCATAAGATAAAAACTTTCCTGACCATTTTAAATGGTATCTTTGTAAATCACTACCCGATAGAAACATCCGATAGGAATCATCTTTTTTTTGATTAGAAAAGAACGGTTTACTGGCTTTGAACTCTTTAAATTCATCCTTATCCTCAGGTTGTTTAGGACTTCCTTTACCTCGTTCATACGCTTTCAATCCATCTTTGACTGTACCGTAATTTTTTTCTATTACTTTAGAATTCTTCTCAATTTTCAATAGCAATGATGAAACTCTCCCACTAATAGACGAAATTGTAATTACATCCTGATTAAGTAAACTTTCAGCCTTGGTGTCAGCTACTATTTTTATCTCACCGCCTGAAATCACACCTAAAGTAACTTTTGAGGGGCGTTTTGTAAACATCTCTACTATACAAACATCGATTGAAGCTTCATCAAAAATTTTATCTTTAGAATTTATAAAAGTTACTTCATCATAGCTTTTAAGAATATGATGGCGTAGTGTCTTATATTGATTAATTGTTAAAAAAGAGTTGGGAATAATATATGAAATTCCGCCACCATCTCGAATTAGAGAAAAAGCCAATTCTAAAAATAAACCAAATGTATTTGCTTGATAGTTATTCAAAGGGTAACTCCTTGAATAGTAGCTTTTCATTTCAACTGAAAAGGTATTATTTTGAGCAAAAATATAAGGAGGATTACCAATAACAAGGTCGAAGCCGACAAAGCGACCGTCTTCTCCCAAAATTTCGGGAAACTCCATTCGCCATTCCATACCACCAGCATATAACGGATTCTTTAAACGAGCTTCTAAAACTTTTTTAGCTTCAGATACTTGTTTTTTAACTTGTTCGTATCTTCTAGTTTCAGCAGTCTCATCTCCAAATAAGTCAATAATACCTGCTTTCCCTAACTCTACTTCCAACTTCTTTAACCGTTTCAGTTCAGGACTTGAAGCTGTATCATCAAATGACCGCTTTAAATTAGAAATTTTATCCCAGATTTTAGCTTTAGTTCGCTTATTATTTGTTTCTTTATATTCCCTTACTAAAGACAAATACTCTTTAAAATCTGTCCGTCTCATATCGAACTCATAGTCCAAATCAAACTTATGTAGAAGACTATCACCAACTTTGATATTGATATCAATATTTGGCAAGGTTGTTAAGGTCTTAGGCCCCATTTTATTTTGGTAGTAATAGGATGATTTTAATAACTCTATCCAGAGACGCAAACGACAAATATTTACTGAGCTTGGATTTATATCTACTGCGAAAAGGCAATTTTCAAGAATATAACGTTTCTGATTAAATATTGCTTTCTGAATTTTCTCAGACTGGCGATTATTTACTTGATAAAGGAAGTTATTCCCTGCCATATCCTGAATTACAAGCTCATCATTAATAACATAACATTGGATAAGGTTGCCGATATGGTTTCCTTCATCATCAAATAGTACATTTAGTTCACTCTTTAGAGCAATTATTTCATTTAAAATAGAAACAAGGAAGTGCCCTGAACCAACCGCAGGGTCACAAATTTTAAGGTCATTAATAGCCGAATTTACTTTTTTTGCAATTTTGATATTTTGAATAAGAAATTTAACCTCTTCGATTGTCTCACATTGCCAATTCAGAAATTCATTTACCTTATCTACAACTGCTGTTCGAATTGCTTTCCTAGACATATACATTGTAATGTGACCTGGAGTAAAGAACGAACCATCTTTATAACCATTGATTTTTTCAAAAATTAATCCTAGCACAGAAGCATTAATAAGGTCATTTTTAGATTTTTTATGATGTGAAATAGTAGTAGAAAAATCATAAGAATCTAAAAAGTCAAAAAGATAAGCAATGAAGTTTATTTTACCTGATTTACGTTTTTTATCAGCCCCTTTAAGTGCCGTTTTTGAAAAAATATCAATGTTACCTTCAGGCAAGCGGTCAATCCCTATACCATCTCTTGAGGTTTCTAGTTCAGTCTCTTCAAATAGTGATGAGTTGAGATAAGGAACATAGCCAAATTTTTCTTGTACACGCTGATTCCTATCCTCTTCTTTTTTAGCAAGCACCGCAAAGAAAAGACTGTAAATTTCTTCAAAACTATCTAATTTTTCAAATGTTAAAAATCTGAAATCCTCACTTTGATTAAATTGAATCAACTGGGATTCAAGGAGTTTCAAGAATAAAATACGATTCATCCAAACTACTGTTAGCTGAATGGCAATTTCTTCTTGCTTCTCCCTAGGGACATCTTTCATCTCAAGCTTATCAATAATATTTTCAACAAACGAATAACGTTGTCGCTTGGCAGGTTTAAGACGAGAAATTATTTTACTTGTTCCCTGTTTAGTTTCTTCTAACCCCATCAAATACAACAGTTCATCATAAAAATTCTTATTAAGCTTATTGGAATCTGTAAAGATTTCTTTATTTAATAAGTTTTCTGCTGTGAAAAATCGGTAAAGTTGTGTTAAGTTACTTTTCTTTATTTCAATAGACTTACTTGATTTAACTAAAGCTTGACTCAAATCAAAGTGGGCAACAACAATACCTTTTTCAATCGCTTTATCAATTTCAGGCGCAATTACTTCAGAGTACAGAAAATCTGTTCTATTACTTGAAAGCTGATTTTTACTAAATTTTGTCACAAGCTCAATCAAACACTTATTCTTAAAAAAATATTTTTCAAACTCTTTAGCTTCTATCACAAACCAAGATAAGCCATTAGTTATAATACATTTTTTTATTTCAAGATTTTTTGAAAATAAACGTTCAGACAAATAGTAAGCTACAATCTCTTGAAAAGCCTTAGTATTTAATCTTTCCTTAGTCATCATTTCTGATTTATTAGTTAAACTTTTACACTCAAAAATAACACCCAATGTTGAATCTGATGTCTTCCCATTGTAAATAGCCAAATCAATACGACTAGAAGTATTTATAAAATTATAAGGTAAAACTTGCTCCAAAAAATGTTTAAGCAAGTTTTTCTGATACTCTTCGCTTTCGGTTTTATTATTTTTAAGATGATTCAAATACTCAGTTAAGTATTTTTCAAAACGTAACTTTTCATCATCCAACGGCATGATTGCTTGGACAAACTTATTCATGCTTTCCTTTAAACTAAGTCCTTTAATTGCCATACACAACTCCACTAATAATTATATTCTTTAGCTGATAGTTATTAGTCTTTTGTGTAAGCAAAAGACTAAGCTAGCTTAGTCTTTTGTGTAAGCAAAAGACTAAGCTAGCTTAGAAATTTCGATAATCTTATTATATCATGATTTTGAGTAAAAAAATAAACCCCACCAAGATTAAACCTTGGTGGGGTTTTAGTGGGGAATGAAATCATTCCACCGATTTTTAATCGCTCTAAGCAATCATTAAACCTTGATTTACTAGGCTTTCGCAATCAAATTGCGGTACTCTATTATTTAAGAGTAACAATAACATACGTTACTCTGTGGGCGGTATAATTGGCTTTTTAGCCTTTACTCAGAGTTTGGCAGGAATTTTGGCATAAAATGGAATCTAGTCCTGCACTAATTACATTTTGGGTGATTTCTTCTGATACTGTTTTATCTAATGCATTAAACCAGTGACTATATGTATTTAAGGTTGTAGACTTATCAGCATGTCCCATTCGTCTTGCAACATATAATATATCTTTCTGCAAAACATTTATAAGATAGGAAGCATGGCTGTGTCGCAAACCTTTTCCTGTTATCACTGGTACTCCAACTTCTTTGGCTTTTCTCTTGATAATTCGACAAATTGTTGATTTACAAAATGGTTCACCAAATCGTGAAATGATGTAATCTGTATCTTGATTGGAAATTTGATTTTTTCGCCAGTTTTCCAATACTGATATTGTCACATCATCTAATTCAATAAGGCGTTCTCCAGCTGGTGTCTTGGTTTGGTCTTTACGGTACCAATTTCCATTTTCATCCTTTTCCAAGGTTGTATGAACCTTCAAGAATTTATGCTCAAAATCGACATCTTCCCACCATAACGATAAACCTTCACTCACACGAACACCTGTCATGTAATATAACCAAATAGTCGTGAATCTTTGTAACTCTTCGTAATCTTGTAAATCAAATGATTTAATAAAGTTCTGAAACTCAATATAAGTCCAAAATTGTGTATCAGGGTGCTTGCCTCTAGGATTATCTAACGCCTTGCATGGCATTGATGAAATATATCCTAATCTCTCAGCATAACCCATGCATGCCTTAAATCGTGACCATAAATTCTTCGCATAGTTTTCAGAGTAATGTTCAATAATATGTAATCTAAAAGATTCACAATCTCTAGCTGTTATCCCTTTTAAAGGTTTGGAGCCAAAATACTGAATAAATATCTTGTGATGTGGCAAAGCAGTTTTATATGTTACAGACTGAACCTTTTGCTTATAGGCTCTTAGATAAATGCTATTCATGTAACTTTCAAATGTTATATTGTAATTTTCAATACTAAGATTATTATTAAACTCATATCTGATTCGGACCAATTCATCATAAGCTTCTTTCATTGTACTAAATGGCTTACCATACTGATTCTTTCTAGCTTTCTTTTGAACACGTTTACCTGTTACAGGGTCAACACCAAGATCAGCTTGATAAAATATTTTACCATTCTTATCACAATAAACACCTTTGTACTTTTTTTGATTTTTTGTAGCCATCTTTAATTCTCACTTTCTAAACTTTCTTCAGAGAGTGAAATTCCGATTAGCTCTTCTACAATATCTTTAGGAGCAATACCAAGTCTTCTATTGTCAAAGGGCGATTTACTTAATTGTACCGCATTATGGTCAACTTTGCGAGCTTCTTCAAACTTTTTTACTGCTATTCTTTTTGCTTCTCTAATGATATTTCTTGCCGTATGCTCAGGAAAACCAATATTCATCAGGTTTTTATATGTTACTGTTTTCATACCTCCACTCCTATCAAAAAAATTTTTTCCTCCGTGGGTATGATTGGTTAAATCATTCATGGGCATTTCACCCGCTGTCCTTTTACGATGGCAGCCTGAACGGTCAGAAGTATCATTATAATTATTTGATTTCATGGCAAATAGGTTACCATCCTATTTTCTGTTTAAAATTTTATCGCTCATTTCATCGCGTAATAAACAGCTTGCTCCACAAATAAGAAAGTCCCACCTTGGTATATTCAATTGTCAATGGACATAATAAGGAGAAACTATTTTTTTATGATACGGTCAGGAAAATCAGATAACCCGAGCAAATAATCAATACTAACGCTATATAGATTTGAAAGTTTAATAAGAATTTCAGCAGATAAAATTCTTTCACCACGTTCTATTTTTGCATAGGCAGAATGTGTAAATGAAAGATATTCAGCCACTTGTTTTTGTGTGAGATCCCGATCTTCCCTTAAATCTCTTAAACGTTTATACATCTAGTTAACTCCTAAAAATAGTATATTTCACTTTTAGGAGATCTTTCTTTAATTGTCCTAATTGGACAATTATTTACAAAAATTCTAGATTTAAAATTTTTGAGACATTGTCAAGTCATGTGCAACAAGTTTGCAGATATCTTAGTATTCCATTGTTTAAGTTTTTTGGCTAACCCAAACTGAAATGTTGCTGTATTGTAATGATGAAGTCGTCTAGGTCTGTTATTGATAGCTGAAACATAACGAGTAAACTCTTCATCAGTTATTGGTTTAAGCGACTGTCTTTTTGGAAAAAATTCTCTGAGTAGACCATTGAAATTCTCATTTGTTCCACTTTCATGGGAAGAATATGGATGAGCAAAATTTATGTCGACACTTACTAAGTCGACCAAGAGACTAAACTCGGATTCGATATCTGATGTCATAGAAGTAATCGGGTACTGAAACAATAGTTATTTGACAGATTCATTAATCGTATCAGCTTGTTTATTAGGTAGCTTACACGCCAAGGCAAACGTGTTTGATGTTCAACTAGAATCAAGACAACAGCATCCCCTTTATTCTTCTTACCGAGAACCAAATCAATTTCCCAGTGTCCAAATTCAAAGCGATTGTTAACCATTTCTGGACGCTCCTCGATGGAATTTCCAAGGGACTTTTTATATGCCGTGGATTTAGACCGCTTTCTGATGATCACCATCTTTGGCAAATCGATTGGCTTAATGACAATAAGAACCAGCGCCAATTTAGCGATTGAATGTCGTTGTTGAAGGAATAGTTTATGTTGGATATTTCTCTTTGTATACGTGAATAAATGTATCCACACTATGACAACGAACAGTAGCTTTAACACCTTTTTCAAGCTCATCAAAGTGCGTGATGAACACTGGTCTAACTTCAGATACACACTATTTAATGTCTTAGGACTCATTCGACAACATTACAAGTCTGGATCTGTGAGACAAATTGGGGTTCGATATGGTGGTTTGATTGACGAGAGCTATGATCTGTCTTCACTCTTCGATGACTTTGACCAAATGTAAACTAAAGATGATAGTATTCATGAAGTGCTTGATCAGATACGTGACAAATTTGATTTTATTGCCATTCAAAAGCAACTGTTCTCTTAGAGGGATCACGTAATATTGCCCGCAGCAAACTCATAGGCGGACACTCAGCAGGAGGTTTAGACGGATTACAATTATAGATAGATCATACTTACCCTTTCCCATTGTGCAATATTATCAGGATAAGGGAATGGAAAAAATGGATGGGCTTCTATCTCTCAGAACACACTTCTTTAATAAATGAAGCGAAAGATACACAATCTATTGATGACGGATTTTCACAGGAACAAATCGACCTCCTATTAAGTTAATCCTATTCTCAGCAACTTCCTATAATCATCACTTACAGAGAGAATAAAGTTACAACGAAAGAAACTGGACTTATTACGTCTCTTCAAGATGACAGCATCATACTAAAAATCGACAATGGACATATTAAAATATCTATCTTTTCAATTCTCTCAATCCATCTAGAAATAACATCGGAGGTAACTAATGAATCAATTGGAAGTTAATAAGAATTAATTACAAAAGGACTACTTTTCAGATAGTTATCGGCAGTTTGAATCTGACTTCTACCGCTTTTCCGAGATGTCCATCCCTTTAACATTTATCACAGATGATATACTCCTATCAGTGGCAACATCTCATAAATGTTATTTCAAACTTAATCGAGAAAAAGCCAAAGATGGACAAGCTCATTATATTTTTTTCACCATTGAAACAATTAATGAAAATCAAAAAATATATTTATCATAGTACTGTTTTATCAATTTGAAATTATATATCCTAAATGACAAATGAAAAAGACTATCAATGTAGTAAATCAATAAAAACCCCCGATTACAACAGCATTAATCGGGGTAAAACTTTTTAGAAAACATTAACTAATCGTAAATATTTTTATTTTAAAGGGAATATGCAATCGTAAAAATAAATTAACATTTTCTAACATAAGTTTTAAATTTAGGTATTAAGGTATGGAAATAATGCCTAAAAATCAATAGGGTTTAATTAATCTTCTTTACGACGACGTTTTGATACTAAACCAAACGCTCCTAAGATTGTTGCTATTCCTGTAACCGCAGCAAATGCAGATTCAGAATCACCTGTATTAGGTAATACTTCTGAATTACGCGCTACTCGACTGTAAGTCGGTGGCATTGTTTCTTCCGGTGTTTCATTTTCAGGTGTCTCTGGTGTTGGTGCTTCTGGCGTATTAGGCACTTCACTTGCCGGTGGAATTGGTAATTCTAATTCCGGTTTCTCATTTTTCGGTGCTTCGTTTGGTACGATACCAATCTCCAATCTTGGCTTTTCTGGAACTGTTGGAGGGAATTCTCCTGGTAGGTTCGGTACACCTATGTTCAGTTCTGGTTTTGGCGGAAGCATTGGCGGATTATTTGGTATATCTGTTACCGGTGTTGGTATTTCTAGTTTCGGTAGGTCGAATGTTGGATAGTCTTCTGGTACTTTTGTTTCTATCTCTATCTCTGGCAAGTTGAACATTGGTGGAGTAGTCGGTTTGTCTTATCCAATAACATGGCTGAGCGAGCGATCAAGAGCTTAGTTATGGGACGCAAAAATTGGCTGTTCTTCCAAAGTTTTGAGGGTGCTAAGGCGACAGCTATTATTATGTCTCTTTTAGAAACGGCTAGGAGACATGACTTAGACAGCGAAAAATATATGACCTACCTACTAGAAAAGCTTCCTAATGAGGAAACCCTCACAAATAAGGAGGTTCTAGAGGCTTATTTGCCATGGGCAGAGCAGATACAGAAGAATTGCAAGTAATAAAAAAATCCAGAGTCATCGTAAGACTTTGGATTTTTTCAATATACCTCGTTATTGGGCGCTTACGTTTGTCTAACTTTTGGAGTGCAGTTTAGATTATCGCTTTTTAGTTTAGACAAACTGGCTATTATAGAGACTAGCATATTTGCCATCTAGAGCCATGAGCTCATCATGGTTGCCGACCTCCTTGATATCACCTTTTTCCATGTAGAGAATGACGTGAGCATCCTTAATGGTCGACAAACGGTGGGCGATGACAAAGCTGGTGCGCCCTTCCATGAGTTTGGCCATGGCTTTTTGAATGAGCTGCTCAGTATAGGTATCAACGTTAGATGTCGCCTCGTCCAAAATCAGCATTTTAGGATTGGCAGCAATGGCACGGGCAATTGTCAAAAGCTGACGCTCACCTTGAGAGATGTTCTCTCCGTTATTTTCCAAAACCATATCGTAACTGCCTGGCTGGGTTTTGATAAAGCTGTGTGCTGATGCCATTTTGGCAGCAGAGATAGCTTGGTCATGGGAGATATTCTCTCGACCATACTGGAGATTTTCCATGATAGAGCCTTCAAAGAGCCAAGTATCTTGGAGCACCATGCCAAACTGGCTACGGAGCTGTTCACGACTCATCTGACGTGTGTCTACACCGTCCACTAAAATTTGACCGTCATTGATTTCATAGAAACGCATGAGGAGGTTGATGAGGGTGGTTTTACCTGCCCCAGTAGCACCGATAATGGCGGTCACTTGACCAGGTTTTGAGGTGAAACTGATGTCTTTTAGGACTGGTTCTGCTGCGTCAGCATAGGAGAAGGTCACATCCTTAAAGGTCACTGTTCCCTGAGCTTCCGTCATAGCTTGCTCATCATCACCGTCAGTAATTTTGACCTCGATCCCCAAAACCTCACCGATACGTGACATACTGGCAAAAGCCGTCGGGAAGAAACTGATGATAAAGGCTGCCATGACGATGGCACCAAGGATGAGAGCAACATACTGACTATTAGCGACAAGGGCACTAACCGTGATTTTCCCCTTAGCCACAGCCTCAGCGCCGACAGCCATGACACCAATCGTAGTCAGACCAAAAATCACTTGGATAAAAGGCATCATCCCACCCATGAGACGGTTGTTTTTAAGAGAAATATCAGCATATTGGCTATTGGTTTGACCAAAACGGGCTTTCTCTGTTTCCTGTTTATTAAAGGCACGGATAACACGGACACCTTGTAATATTTCTAGGAAAATACGGTTAATCTTGTCCAAGGTCAAACGCAGGGCTTTGGAATAGCGAGTAGCTAAAACCAAAACCACAGTCATCGCAATCAAGAGGATAGGCAGAGTGAAAACAAGTACACTACTGGTCTCACCACCAGTAACAGCAACTAGGACTACACCTGCTGCCATCATAAGTGGCGCCAGCATACCAATCTGCAAGCCTGCCGATAAGAATGACTGAAGATTGGTCACATCTGAAGTGGTCCGCGTAATGAGACTGGCTGTCCCAAACTTATCCAACTCCTGTCCAGAAAATGACTGAACCTTGTCAAAGAGTGCCTTGCGCACATCACGAGCAAAGAGTGTCGCAATCCGTGAGGAAATCTTTGCGACTAGCATATTGCCCACAAAGGCCATGAGCACGACCAGTACCATTCCCCCTGCTAAGAGCCAAATACTGTTGGTTGCTTGGTTGACAACGCCCTGCTCAATCATCTCAGCCATAAGGGTAGGTAGGGCTGTCTCACCAGCGATAGCAATAATGAGAAAAGTAAATAGCCAAACAAAGTATTTTTTCTTGAATTTAACCCTTGAAAATATTTGGTTCATTTTTCGTCCTTTCTAGCTTTTAAGCGTTTTTTCCAACGACGGTTTAAAGCTCTAGTCATGAATGTGAGGGTTGCACTTAGAAAACTCTTTTGCCCCCACTTCATCAACCCCTGATAACGCTCTGTTTCGACATAGGCTCTTAGATAAAAAAGTAAGGTATAGAGCCACATGCGTTCTCTGTCATCTTCGGTAATAACTAGGAGTTCTTGACTCACTTGGTTATAGCCCTGAATAAAGTGGGGCTCCTTTTCAACATTATCATATAGAAAGAGAGCTGAGACAAAGGAAGCCATGGGGTCACCGAAAAAGCTGCGTTCAAAATCAATCAAGCCTGAAATCTGCCAATCTGAGCCTTTTTCCAGAAAGACATTACCTGCCCAGAGGTCAAAATTGACCAGTCGAGGTGTCTTGACCTCATCAAGAAGGTCTTTTCTAAGCGCAATCTGATGACGGATTTCTGCAATAGGAAGCGTACTTCCTCTTGCCTCCACCTCTTTCAACAAGGTTTCAATTTTATGCTGAAAGGCCTGTGACCAAGTGTCAAACCGCTCATCTGTCTCATCATTGATGGTTCCAAACCAGCTACCTTTGGTCTTGTGCATCTCAGCCGTTTGCCGTCCTAGTTCATACATGAGCTGGGGCGTCTTCTTAGGGCTAATCTCATACCAGGTCTTTCCTGATATTTTTTCCATGAAGAAAAAATCGTGGGGGATAATGCTATGACTAAAATCATGGGCATAAATTCTAGGTACTTGTATATTCTGATTTTCTAGTAGTTGATAGGTATAAATTTCTGTCTTGAGATTATCCGCCTCATGCTTGGGTACTTCAACATCACGATGAGGTCCGGTCTTTAGCATGATACTGGCATCAGGCAAACCACTACCTTCTAGCAAGTAAACCGTATTAAAGGTCCCACCAACAATCCGTTCAATCTTGCTCAATATGGCTTGGGGAAAGTGAGACTTGACTAGACACCTGATGGTCTGGTCTGAAAAATTATTTTTAGTGGCTGTCTTCATGGGCAACTCCTCTCCTTTCTTTATGGCTGGCTACTGTCTCTTGAACAATACGACTGTAGGTCATCATGTCTCGGATAAAATGAGCTGGCAATTCAGCCTTTACTCGCTTCAACACCTCTCTCTCCACCTCTGACATCAAGGAGAGGACTTCATCGGTGTAAGTTTGACCAGCCTCTGTCAGACTAATCTGCAATTCTCGTTTACGACCTGAAATGGCTATCAGTTCCAAGTAGCCTTGACCTTCTAATTTCTTCACCAAGCTGTTAACAGTTGTCTTGGGCAGACCCCAAGTCTCATGAATTTCTTTCTGGGTGTGAAACCCCTTATCACTCAAACCAGCCAGTAACCAGAAAAGATTTTCAGGCACATCAGATAACTTGGCAATCTTAAAATAAGTTTCGCCTATAGCAACTAAGGCATTGATTAATTGGTAGCTTTCTTCTTTAAATGTCATATTGGATACCTCTTTTTCAAAATTCGATTTCGGACATTAAAAGCATTATAGTACGATTTAGGATTTTAGTCAAGAGAAAAGATTTACAGCGATCCAAATTATTTATCAGACATCAGTACAATCGAGTAGAAGATAGTTTCTAACCTCTCTCACCACCGTACGTGCTGTTAGGTATACGGTGGTTCAATTAAACTTTGGCATGTAAAAATTTCCTCCACATCTATCTTTTTCGATTTCGTTCTGTTTGTGTCGTCCTATATTTGTAAATAGCCTCTTTCATCATACGTTAGGCGAGTACTGCTGTTTCAGACCATGTGTTAGGGCAGACAAAACTGCATGGATAGATACTAACTTAATTATTCAGCCCTTAGCTACACTTCCATTACAGAAACGTCATCACTACTATGTCTTCGACTGACTTCTAATGGTCCATTGTTACTACGCTAGTTAACACCCATGAGTCCCCACAGGATAATCCGCACGCAAAAAAAGGGGTGCAAATCTATTCCCAGAGACACTTTTCTGTAAATAGATTTTGCACCCCCACTGCGTATGTGGGATTAGATTTCTAAGATAATCACTAGCAGTGCTACTAGCTCACTTCAGACTATCAAACTGATACTTCTCCCCAAAAAGCAAGAAAGGTTTGATTTCAAGTCTTTTGTAAACCCTGAAACGGTTGGGTTTATCCCTCTTTCACCAGCAGTCCTACAACCTCCACATGTGCTGAGAGCTTTCTTCTATACTAATAGACGAAAGGGTGTGAAAATGATTTTTAAATGATACTGTGGAACGGAACAGTAGCCCTAGTATTGACTACTGTCGTTTCTATTCATATTGGCTATTCTAGGACTGAGATGAAAAAATCTATAAATGCTCAGAATAAAATTGAACCCGCAAATCTCCCCAAAACAATGGTGAGTCATGTACTTGTATTATTCCGAAAAAATACACCTCTGGTGCAGTGAGACAAATTGGTGTATCTTATAGTGGCTTCGTAGATGAAAGCTATACTCTACTATCACTCTTTGATGATGTAGAACAAATTGAAAAAGATAATAGACTTCAGACAGCTATTGATGTTGTCAGAGAACAGTTTGGTTTTTTAGCCATACAAAAAGGAACCGTCCTAACTGAAGGTTCCAGAAATATTGAACGCAGTAAACTTATCGGTGGTCATTCCGCGGGTGGATTGGAGGGATTAAAATGAAACAAGAAAAAAATACAGTACAATTTTCAGAAATCCGTAGCAAAGGATGTAATGATATTGAAATGCTTGAAAGATTTTTACATGGAATCGTTGAAACAGCAACTTCAAAACTTCGTCAGAGAAAACTCAAAACAACTGAAATATCGATACGACTAGTACATGCTAAATCTGAAAACCGATTACCATTGGAATTTACATTTAGCATTAAGCCAACAAGCTCATCTGTGATAATCTATACTGAGGTAATCAATCGCTTTAAAGAATGTTACACAGGTGGGGGAATTCAAGGTTTTACGATTCAATTTGATAAAAATACCCTTGCCTCTGCATAGAAAGGATTTGATATGATTGACCGTTCATATTTACCATTTCAATCAGCAAGAGAGTACCAGGATACAAAGATGCAAAAATGGATGGGCTTTTTCCTATCTGAACATGCATCAGCACTCTCTGATGATACAAACAAAGTAACGTACATGTCTGACTTATCACTAGAGAAGAAATTATTACTCCTCAGTCAAGTATACGCCGGGCAGCTACGCACACGCATTCAAGTGATTGAAAAAAACAAGCGTGTTTCCTACACTGGAACAATACCAAGTCTGACCAAAGATTTCATTTTGATAAAAACTACAACAGGTCACATCAATTTGAAATTAAAAGACATTATTAGTATTGAACTTGTCGAGGAGGTGCTCTATGAATCAGCTTGAGTTTCAGCGTAATCACCTACAAATGGACTATTATAGCGAGAGCTACCAAGATTTTGAACGTGACTTCTACCGCTACTCTAACATGAATATTCCATTGACCTTCCTAACTGATGATATCCTAAAAACAATGGCGACTTCACGTAAGAATTACTTTGTCCTCAATAAGGAAAAGTCCAGAGATAACCGCGATCACTTCTTCATATTTGAAGTAAGTACCGTAGATGAGAATCCGCTAATCTATCATTATACATATAAGAAAACTACAATATATTTAGCAGAAAAATAGGAGCAGTTCAATTGACTGTTCCTATTTTTAATATTCATAAAATCTAAAGTCTTTATACTCTTTAACAATGGAGTCGCCAACCAGAACAGACTATACTGACCAGCGACTACCTTAAATTTAATGTTTCAGATTTATTTTCTTATCTCTAATTTCATAAACTACATCTGCTACATTTTCGAGTAATCGTTTATCGTGGGTGATAAACACGATAGTTCCGGTGTACTCCTTCATTAGTATTTCCAAAGCCTCTAAACTTGGTATGTCAAGGAAGTTACTGGGTTCATCCATTATTAGGATGTTATATCTACCCATGAGCATTTTAGCAAGCAACAATTTTATAATTTCTCCACCGCTTAAAACAGATAAACTTTTTCCAATATCGTTCTGTTTGAACCCCATAGATGCTAGCACTGAACGAATTTCTGATATATTGTAGTCACAATCCTTCTGCATAAACTCCATAACATTCTGATTACTGTTGTACTTGTAACCATTCTGTGCAAAGTAACCTATTTTTGCCTTAGGCGAAATAGAAATTCCTTCTTCATGGTTTAAGATCATTTGGATTAAAGTTGTTTTTCCGATTCCATTACCACCAGTTAACGCCACTTTTGCTCCTAACGGAATTTGAAAAGATGCATTTTCAAACAGAGCCTTATCCCCAAATACTTTATTAATTTCTGCACCGACTATAGGGTATGGATTATGGAGCTCCAATGCTTTACTTTGCCTGAAACGAATTCTGCGAATGCCTTCCGGAGCTTCTACTTTTCCTAAGGCCGCAATCCTGTGCTCTAGGGTTTTAGCAGCATTATACATCTTTTTTTCCTTACTTCCTATTGATTTTTGATGAGCTAAACGCCCTCCGTCTTCAGTACTTTTTTTCTTTGAAGAACCTTTTGCCTTCTGTTCTATTTTACGAGCCTGTTTTCGCTTTTCCTCCGCAGCCCTTTCCAATCGGGCACGTTCCGCAATAAATTGTTCGTATTCTGCAGCTTGGCTCTTACGTTCTTCCTCTTTCTGACGAAGATAATCAGAATAGTTTCCCCAATACTCAGTGATTTTGCCATCTTTCAGTTCCCATATTTTATCTACTATTTCATCAAGAAAATAGCGGTCATGGCTAATAACTAACAGTGCACCTGTAAAATATTTTAGCTGTCCTATTAGAAAATCAATTCCTTCACGGTCTAAATGGCTCGTAGGTTCATCCGCTAAAATACCATGAACCTGTGCCGATAAGGCCTGTGCTATTTTAAGCCTTGTTTCTTCACCACCGCTCATAGTCTGTATATTTAATTGCTCAACACCTAGCTTGCCTACAAGTGCAAAATCTTTTTCCTCCTGCAGAGTTACTTCGTCCAACTGGGGAATATAGGCAAGTTCACCCAGACGATTCATTTTACATCCTGGGGGAGTTAATTCTCCTAAAAGTACCCTGAGTAAAGTGCTTTTTCCAGCACCATTTGCTCCTACTAAACCAATACGGTCATAATCATATACTTCTAATTCATTTATATCTAAAACATCGCGTCCTTTGAATTCCACACGAATGTCTTTTGCTTTTAATATTAATTCCATAACATTTCCTCCTGTCTATAATCGCATGCTTTCATTTGCTTGTATGCAGGGAAAACCCTGCGATTTTAGCAGGAAGAGTTACATGAAAATAAGATACATAAATATTCCTCCAATATTGTTTATTTTAAATCTAATTTTCTAACCTCAGTTATCATTTGGCAAACTATAGCAATGCCAATAATTAAAATACCTGATAGTAAAAACCAATGATTTACACCGATTTTATCAGCAAAGAATCCAGAAAGAATTAACCCAATTGGCATAGCAAGTGACATGATACTTCCGATCAAAGAAAATACACGTCCTAAATATTCAGGCTTAATTTTCTCCTGAAAAAGAGCTGTTTGCACACCGCTATAAAATGGCACCGAAAGCCCCATTATTGCACAGCAAACTACGAATATTACAAATCCATTTGGAGGAAGTATTCCCGAAACGGCTAAACTGGTCCCCATTATAAAAAATGAACTTGTTATTAGTAATACATGCTTTTCGAAGCCCCCTAATCTTCCTAATAATAAGCCTCCTGCTAGCATCCCAAATGCAAAGGAAATTTCCGTAATAGAAATATGCACAGGCGTTCCATTAAAGTGTTCCATGCTTATTAAAGGAAATAGTGCATTGATTGGCATATAAACAAAAGTATATAGTGTTCCTAAGAGTAATAAGGCAAACAATCCTTTGTTTTGTCTCAGAACCACAACTCCTTCTTTCATCTCCCTTATGAAATTTGGTTCTAAACTTTGCACTTGATTACCCAGCTTAGGTATACGTACAATTGCTACCGTAATAGATGCAATCACAGCACCCAATACGTCGATGGCAATAATAGCATTTAAATCCCAAACGGAGTATAAGAGTGCTGCAACTGCCGGACTAACAATATAGCTTATAGACTGCAAAGACTGACTATAGCCTGCGCATTTCGTTAGCTGTTCTTCTGGTACTAAAAGTGGTGTAACCGCATTGAGTGCTGGGGTATGAAAAGCTGTTCCAATGCTACGGATAAACAATACTATCATAATCATCCAGACAGGTAGCTCCATACAGAATGCAACAATAGCAAGCACTGCACCAGCTGCTGCGATAATTAAATCGGCACCAATCATTATCTTCTTCCTATCATGACGATCCACTAGCACACCAATGGCAGGTCCCAAAATCGCATAGGGTAAAAAACCTACTAATGAAGCCATAGACAAGACCATCGCAGATCCTGTTTTTTCTGTAAGGTAAAAAATAATCGCCATTTGCAGGATGGCACTAGTGATTAATGATACTGCTTGCCCTGCCCATATTGCATAAAATTTTCGTTTCCAATTGTTGTATTTTTCCATTTATATTATCTCCTGCATATTATTTTGCTTGAATTTCTATTTTGAATAGCATTCTAGGCAATAAAAAATGCAGGCCAAACCCCACAATGTGGCTTTTGGTCTGCATACATACAATTTGGAAACATTCATATTAAAGACATAGTTAAATAAAGGTATAGTTAAATAACCAATATCCTCACCGTAACTAATGAATGCTCAATATCGTATAAATAAGCACAACAAAAAAGCCTATCATCGGGTATAGATTCTGCTTTTTTTATTGCCAGCTTATCTTAAACGCATTGAGGCTGTCATAGTTTCGGTTCCTCCTACATCTTTGTTTATATCAATTTATAGTATAACACAACAAGATGATATGTTCAATATAAAAGTTATGGAATGAGACTCATACTTCCAATTCGATGCCAGATTTAAAGGATATGACGAAGTTTTCTTCATAGACTGTAACGCTCTGGATTATCTTCCTTAGTAGCAAGCGATTAGCTTTCACAAAATCTTCTGTTTGTAGTTTTAAAAATTCATCAGGATTTTCTAACTCAACCTCAAAATATTTCATTTTACATTCCCTCATTTCATTTATTGATAAATTGAGTTTGCAAAAAAGAGTGGACAATTTTTGTCTACTCTTAACCTTTAAAATAGTTTTTTTTAATCGATTTGAAGTTGCCTAAATTATTACTTATTCGGTAAAATGAAGTATTGCTTTCAACAGATTTCCTTCAACTACACTTCACTTGATTCAAACAAGGTGGGTACATTTCTATTCCCACAAACTCCTTGTCAATGGAAACAAACACGTACCCACAGGGTAAATGGAAATAGAAACTGATAATTTCTAGCTATCACTTCTACTCATTCCAAAAATTTTCTCACTCTGATACTTACCCACCATAAAGCAAAAAGCCTTGCAATCAAGGCTTTCATTATCCCTTTCGTTCAAAGGTTTCTAAGCTTTTACGAGCAGAGCGACACACTCAGCGGTTCGCTATCTCCGTTCTGTCTGCGTGCTAGCACTTGTCAATCACGGACAGCTATCGCATGGGCGGAAGTAAATGCTAATCTTCGTCGTTTTACTCCTTGACTAGCAAACTTACCGCCTCAACATGATGTGTCTTTGGAAAACAAAGAATTAATCTCATCTAAAAAAATAACGGTATTGTGTCAAATGGTTGAGGTATTTCTTCTACTTCTTCTTTCGTTTCTAACACAACTTCACCCGATTTCACTCCAATTACTTTAGTCGTTTTAATAACTGTATCAGTAATTAGTATCTTTGCATCAATAAATCCCTTATATATCAAGTTTTTCTATTAGTCGTAATATGTACTCAAATCCTTTAAAATTCAATTTCAATTTTATCTCTAGAAATTCGATGTTTATTTATATCAAATTGTTTTAAATAAATTTCCAGTTTTCTAACTGATTTTTCATATAGATCAATTTGCTGAATTAGTTGTTTATTTAATTTTGCAACCTCATATTCTATATTCTTTAAAGTTACATTCTCGGGAATATTTAGTTTTGATAATTCATATCTTACTAACTTCCTACTACTCTTATCTATACTTTTATGATTAATAAACACTTCCGCCATCTTGTTTAAGGTGGCGATTTTTTCATTTATTTGAGTCAGTTTGATGTCTATCTCTGCTATTTCTGCGACCAGTTCGTCTTTGATGACCTGGTATTTTTTGTCTGTCTCTGTTAACTCAATCAAGAGGTTAATCTCAGAAATCTTTTCTTGAAGTCTTTCAACAGTCGGTCGTCTGTATGGTATTGCTCGACTATCGTTGGTTAGCTGTCTAATCAAGGTTCGTCCTTTTATATACTGATTCTTATCCGAATGTTCTTTGTTATAGATAAAGTATGAGGTTGTCTCACGGATATAGACTTTATATTTTGTCTGATTCTCTTCTTCAAGAATATCTAATTGATAGTTAGGAATGAAAATAAAACCGCTCTGCTTTACACCAAAAGACACCTTGATATAAACGCCCTCATCAACTAACTTCTCTATTTGGTGTCCTGCAAGTTCCACTTCAAATTCGTGAACGGCATCTCGCTTCTTCTTAAATTCCTCAAAGGCTTCCTCAATTTCTTCAGTGGCTACCTTCTCCTTATCACGTTCTTCTTGAAAAGCATGGTACTGCTCCTGTAAATTCTCTAAGCCTTCTGAATCACCGACTTCCTTATTTTTAAAATAATCTTGAAAAAAATTGACATCATATAATTTCTTATCACTTATTTTTTTATGACTCAGACTGAATTGCTTTCCATTTTCTTCAAGTATAAAGATTACATTTTTTTGTTTTAAGTCAATGGTTAGATTCAATTCTTTTGCTTTTGTTAGTAACTCTTCTAAAGAATTGACACGGTTCAACAAAAATTCTAAACGACTTTCAATCTCTTGCTTGGCAAAATGTGTACGAAAAAATTCTTCATCATATAAATCTCGTTTGCTGAGTTGGCGTCCTCGAATTGGTTTTGTCATTGCTCTATCCGTCATCATGAATCGACTATGCTTCTGACTAAAATCAATATGAACATGTAACTGCACCGCTTTTTCTAAAAAATCATCAAAGGACTTTGAGTGCTGCATCAAAAAATAAAGGCGTTGCTTCAATTCAAATTTATGACTAGACGGCCTATATTTTTGATAGTCACGGTAGGAGAAACGTTTTTCAATAATTTTCGCTCCAGCCACTTTAGAAATACGATCTGAAATCATACGAAGGTTTCGTTCCAAGGCATAATTCCATATCAACTTTTTATCTGAATTACGGTCAATGGCGTTGATTAGGATGTGATTATGAACATGATCATTGTCTGTATGAGTTGCCACGATGAAACGAAAACGGCCCCCTGTTAATTCCATCATGGTCTCATAACCAATGCGGTTAATTTCTTCAGGTGTCAGATTATCTTCAGGAGAAAATGATTGAATGAGGTGATGGGCATGGATATTTTGTTGATGTTTTTCTTGTCGGTCATTTCTGGATTCGTACAACTTGTCGTTATTGGTAAAGTTGACATTGTACATTTCTACCATTTCTTCATAGCTAGGGAAGTCTAAATAATTGCTCATGCCAAAATCAGATACCAATTTCAAATTGTCCGTTTTATCAGGATTGAGAATATACTTAATTAAACGCCTACGATATTTTTTTCCGTGTGTCGCAAAGTGTTTAGTGACTACCATAGAGCTCCTTCAATCTTTTCACTTCCACTTGAAATTCTTTCTCTACGCCAGTAATTAACTCACTAACTCCCTTACTCAATTCTTGTAACTGTTCCTGAGAAATCAAATGGCTTTGATTGATTGCACGCGCAATTTGATTAATGTTATTTCCAATCCGTCTCAATTCAAATACTAACTGGTCATAGGTATCCGTGTTAATGGTGACAAATGACATATTGGGATTCAACAACACTTTTCTGGCATAGACTGAAAAATTTTGACAGTGACTCTTGTCGATTCGCTCATTCAATTGATGTAACTCTGAATCTGTTAGAAATACTTTTTTGAGATTGGTACGATAACGATAAACCATAGTAGCCTCCTATCTCATGTATTTTTCACGAAATCCACGACTGAGCGGCTGTACTTGATTGACTTCCGCAATCAATTCTTGAACGCATGTCAGTAAGATTGAAACGTGTTCTTGAGTCACTTGGTGATTTTCTCTTGCGACAACTAGAACTTCATGCACATCTCGACTAATTTGTTCAAACTTTTGAGATTGCCAAAGGGAAAACCAACTTTCAAAAATTCTATCCTGATAATTCTTTTTCAACAAATTTTGACGAAGAAATTCTGAGAAACTATCCAGTTTTTGTTCCCTCATCATTTCTTTTATCTGTTTTTCTTCTTGTCTCGTGATCCTAAATTGCTTACGGATTAACTTAATTTCTTGTCCCATCCTACTATCCTTTCAACATTATACTTGTCTGACAGTGTCAGGCTGCCTCACATTGTCAGTACGCTTCCTAAAGACCTCACTCTCTTCTTGTTCGGTCTTTGCGAGCTCAGGCATTGTGGTCACAATACCCAAAAAATCATATCGCCAGCCGACCAAAACCTTTCTGTTTTGACAGCCAACGATAAGATAACTTGGTGGCTTCGCCCCCCAAACCCCCAGTAGAAAATCAAAGTTTGATTTTCTTAGGATTGATATAAGGATAACAAGGATAATTTGGAAAAGTTATCACATTACAAAAAGAATGGTAAAAACTCGATTGTTAAAATTTCTCTAACAAAATTGAATAATATAAAATGACTTAGAAGCAACATTTCTTAACAACGTAACTCTAAGCCATTTCCTAATTCCTCCGTTATGTCTATTCAGAAAGTACAGTCTCGTATATAGACATCTTATGTTTAAATGATTCTTTTCCTCCCTCTAGCTGATTGATGATGTGATTCTTTATAAATCTTTCGCTTACGTATCCTCTCGCTTCAATCCAAGCATGTGTTCCATCTGACTCCATAATTACTACTTGATCTGTCATAGAATTTGTCACAATTGTAGCATTATGCGTTGCTAAAATAATTTGCCTTTGAATTTTAGCTTTTCTAAATTGTTGAACTAGGTGACTGTATATATAACGGTTATCTAAGTTATCCTCAGGCTGATCAATAATTAATGGTCTGAAATCTTTAGAATAATCACTATATGCTAATATAAAATCAAGCATCGCTACTACTTTTTGCCCTAAACTTAGTACACTGACTTCTTTGTAAAGAATATTAAGTTGTTTTGAGCTTTCCTTTGAATTAATGTTAAACTCTAAAAATAATTTTTCATTTGCTACATGTTCGTGTAAAACTCTTTTTAACTCAGATAATAAACGATTATTCTTAATCAAAGAATACATACTTGATTTTAAATATTTGATATTGCTATCATTAATTTCTTTAAAATTTTCCCATTGATTAGTTCTTTGCAAGAAATTATCGTTTGATATCGTTTTTAAAAGATTAAAATATTTTTGACCAAGGCTTTCTTTTATTATACATTCAACAAAATTCTTTATTCCTAATTCTTTATAAGCAAGATAGAAAATATCAACTACATCTTGTTTACTTATTCTAAAATTATTGATGTTATCCTTAAATCTTAGAGTCACTATTGTATAATTTAGACAAAGGACAAAAACATGCAAAAACGCTACTCAAAAGAATTTAAAGAAACCCTTATCGCCTTCTATCATTCTGGTCAATCCGTCACCCAGCTGTCTAAAGAATACGACGTGGCCCCTGCAACAATTTATAAATGGATAGACCTCTACTCTACATCTAATGAAAGCTCCGTCTCTAAAGCTGATTTTCTAGAATTAAAAAGACAACTGGCTAAAGTTAAGGAAGAACGAGACATCTTAAAAAAAGTATTGACCATATTCGCCGAGAAAAAGAAGTGAGTGCTGCGGATATGGCTCAAACCATACAAACTTTAGCACTCAATGTCAGACTAAGCTGTCAACTCCTTGATGTTCCTGAATCAAGTTATTATGAACGGATTAACCGACATCCATCTAAAACTCAATTAAGGAGACAATACCTGTCACTCAAAATTTCTCAACTCTTCAATGCTAACCGAGGAATCTATGGTGCTCCTAAAATTCATCATCTTCTACTTAAACAAGGGGAAAAAGTCGGGTTAAAACTGGTACAGAAGCTAATGAAGCAACTTCAACTCAAGTCTGCAGTCATTAAGAAATTTAAGCCTGGATACTCACTAAGTGATCACATCAATCGAAAAAATCTCATACAGACTGAACCTACAAAGAAAAATAAGGTTTGGTCAACCGACATTACTTATATTCCTACTCAACAAGGATGGGCTTATCTCTCAACCATTATGGATCGTTATACTAAAAAAGTCATTGCTTGGGATTTGGGCAAGCGAATGACTGTAGAATTAGTGCAAAGAACTTTAAATAAGGCCATTAAATCACAAGACTATCCAGAAGCTGTTATTCTTCATTCTGACCAAGGAACCCAGTATACGAGTCTAGAGTATGAAGAGTTGCTTAAGTATTATGGGATGACTCACTCTTTCAGTCGAAGGGGATACCCTTATCATAATGCCAGTCTTGAATCTTGGCATGGACATTTAAAAAGAGAGTGGGTGTATCAATTTAAATATAAGAACTTTGAAGAAGCCTATCAGAGTATTTTCTGGTACATCGAAGCCTTTTATAATTCAAAACGAATCCATCAAAGTTTAGGGTATCTTACACCTAATCAATTTGAAAAGGTAAGTGCTTAAAATAAATAGATTAAAATTCTACGTTAGTTACTCTAAAAACTTGACTTAACGTCATATCAAATGAAGAACTTAGAAGAGAATCACTATCAAATAACACACTCTCCAAGCGTAGCTCTTCCCAACTATCAACTTGTTCATAACAAATTCTTAGCTTTCCAACTTGAGTCTTATTAAAATCATCTATTATTTCAAGTATCGATTCTTTTCGTTGTTTTCTATATTCATCAAGTTCATTCAATTTGGCTACAAATGATTCTAGTTTCTGAGTTCGTAGCCCATAATTAGGATTTGGTAAATTTTTATTTTTCAGCATCAAATCAGAAATAAATTCTGTAATTTTCTCTCCATCCGCTGTTCGAACTAATTCATTAACTGAATACCTTCTATCAAACATTTTATCTAAAACTTTGTTTTTATCGATTGATTTGAATTTCCCACTTTCTACTTTATAAACATTAGTATATTGCGATCTTGTCCACTCTCTGATTGAGAGAGAATTATAAATATAATGATACGAAAATTTATCTTCGAGATTTTGACCATAATATTGTAAAATATTATCCTTATTCTCTTGAAGTACATCTGGTAAACTTACCTCGATAATATATTCCACATTATCCAAAACGTATAAGATAAAAATATTTGCATGGTTACACATAAATTCCAACTTACTTTGTTTATCACAATATTGAGATAAAGCAAATTGAAGTATATCAATTAATGTGCTCTTACCTGTACCTCTACCTCCAATCAAACAATTCAATGACGGAGAAAAGGAAATATAAAAATCTTTTTCCTTTGATTTATCTAGTAAGAAACTTCTGTTCCCTCTTCTTTTTTCTACATAGACTCCTTTAATATAAGAGTTTCCCTCAATTTTTGGCTGTTCTAAACTAACAGATACTTCATAATCTAGTAATGCTTCCTCAAACATTTGAAAAGATAGTTTCCCACCTTTGAACCACATAATATTTTTATCTAATCCGTCAATATCATGTGAATCATTATCTAATATAAAATTTGGTCTACAAGAAAAGTCTCGTAATAGTTTATTAAATAAGCCAGGAATTACTTCAGCTTTATTTACACCCATAAATTTAATTTGTGTTGGAGAAAATAAAGACTTTTTATAAGCACCTGACAATTGAGCCTTTTTAGTAAAAATATTAGAAGTATTAAAATGAGCGATATAATTTAAGATTTTATTTTCATTAAAAAAATTCATTATAATTAAAGAATGTTGATAGCTTCCTTCCTCTGTACTGAGTAAGTTTTCATCCAACCATTTATTAACTACCTCTTTTTTATTATCATCAAATATTCCAACTATATGGAGCTTATCAGCAGCGCTAATCTCAACACCATACAAAATATGGGGGTGATATTTATAATTTCTATTATTTGCCTTAAGTATTGATACTGCTTTCTGCAGTTTTTCTACGCCTTTAGTAGTATTATGATCTGTCACAACTACTATTTCTAACTCATTCTGTAGAATGCTTTCAGCTAAAAACAAATAACTTATGTATTCTTTAAAATCTACAAAGAAAGAATCATCTACAGAACTAGCTAATTCATCCATAGGAAATCTTTTCTTTAATTCAATTTTGTTATTAAAAAAAAGTTCATATAACTGCTCATTTGTTGCAGCTTTATATTCATCCTCAGTCCAATTAGAAAAAAGCTTATAGTCATGCGAAGCTGGAGTATGTAAATGAATTAATGTTTTATGAAACACTCCAAAAGAGACTTTCTCTTCCGAGAATACTCTATATACAGTTTCAATTTTTTTATTAAATTTCTTTACCATTATTGGATAACCTGCACCTTCTCACTTTATTTTTCATTATAACATAAACAATTTATTATTTTAGTTATCATTCTAAATCAACTTCGCACGAATTACTGATAACTTCAAAAATCTGTATCAGATATTACCCAAAATATTCTTAACTATTTTTCTTGCATCTTAAAAAATTTTTGATATAATTGTTGCATAATAAAGCAACAGGAGTTTTAGCTTATGTTTTCTGGTAGCCGTCTTAAAGAATGTAGAATGGAAAAGCACTATTCCCAATCTGAGCTAGCTAATCTATTAAAAATCAATAGGGCGTCATACAACAAATGGGAGACTGGTAAATCTGTTCCTAATCAAAAAAATCTTTCTGCCCTTGCAAGAATACTTGATGTTCCAACAACCTATTTTGAATCGGAATACAAGATTGTGAATACCTATCTCCAACTATCTACGGAAAATCAAGGAAAGGTTGATGAGTATGCGGAAGGACTACTTCAGGCACAACAATCACATGATAAGGTTGTTCCACTATTTGCTGTAGAAGTGTTATCTGATATCGCTCTTTCTGCTGGTCTTGGAGAATCGCTCTTTGACGAATACGATACAGAGACCGTCTATGCTGAGGAAGAACAGTATGGTTATGATATTGCTGCTTGGATTAAAGGAGACTCTATGGAACCCATCTATCTTGATGGTGAAGTAGCCCTTATTCGTGCTAGTGGTTTTGATTACGATGGTGCAGTCTACGCCCTATCTTGGAATGATTCTGTCTATATCAAAAAACTTTATCGAGAAGAACATGGCTTTAGAATGGTATCCCTCAACGATAACTACCCTGATAAATGGATTCCTTATGAAGACAATCCTCGTATCGTGGGACTTGTCGTAAGTCACTTTATGCCTGTTATAGGAGCTTAAATATGTCAGTCAATATTAAAGAAATGATTTATCTCAGAGACAACCGTATCTATTTTACACCCTATCTCAAAGAGTATGACATTACTGATCATATTCAGGAACTGATGGAAGAATTAGAAATGCTTAAAAGAGGATAAGATGATGGGCTATATCGATTACTCAAGAGAACCTCAGTCTGATATAGCTTTCGTTGATATGAAATCATTCTATGCTTCGGTTGAATGTGTGGATAGAGGATTGAATCCCCTCCATACCTCTCTCTGTGTCATGAGTCGTGCTGATAACGCTGGAGGCTTAATTTTAGCCTCTTCTCCCATGTTCAAAAAGGTCTTTGGTAAAAATAATGTTGGACGTGCCTACGATTTACCTTTTGACATCAGCACAAGAAAATTTGACCACTATAATGCCAAACGTCAATGCTTAGACATATCACCACGCTATATTTCCTATATTGAACATTGGGCTAAGCGAACGCTTATTGTCCCTCCTCGAATGGATAGATATATTGAAAAGAATATTGATATTCAGCACATTTTCCAAGATTATGCTGCCCCTGAAGATATTCTCCCCTACTCCATCGATGAAGGGTTTATTGATTTAACCTCCTCGCTCAATTACTTTGTAAGTGATAAACAGATGGATAGAAAGGCAAAATTAGATGTAGTCTCTGCCAAACTACAACATGACATCTGGCAAAAGACTGGTATCTATTCTACCATTGGTATGAGTAACGCTAACCCATTATTGGCCAAACTTGCTCTAGACAATGAAGCCAAACGAACACCTACTATGCGTGCCAATTGGTCCTACGAAGATGTAGAAACCAAAGTCTGGTCAATCCCTCATCTAACTGATTTTTGGGGTATTGGTTCTAGAACAGAAAAACGCCTTCACAAACTAGGAATTGCCTCTATCAAGGAACTAGCCAATAGCAATCCAGACCTATTGAAAAAAGAATTTGGGAAGGTTGGAGTCCAGTTGTGGTTTCATGCCAATGGTGTTGACGAGAGTAATGTTCATCAACCCTATAAACCAAAGTCACACGGGCTTGGCAACTCTCAGGTGCTACCTCGTGACTATGTCAAGCAGCGTGATATTGAGATTGTCCTTAGTGAAATGGCTGAACAAGTTGCCATCCGAATGAGGAGAGAACATCAGAAAGCTACTATTGTTTCCATCTTTGTGACCTACTCTAAAACAGAAATGAAACAGCCAATTAACGCTCAAATGAAGATAGAACCCACTAATCATACACGACTGCTTACCGATACCGTATTAACGCTTTTTCGTAAAAAATACACGTCAGGAGCCGTTCGGGGTATTGCAGTCAATTACTCAGGATTTGTCGATGAAAGCTATACCTTAATCTCATTATTTGATGATATCGAAGCAACCGAAAAAGAAGAAAAGTTACAACAAACTATTGACCATATTAGAGACCAATTCGGTTTTTTAGCGGTTCAAAAAGGAACTGCCCTCCTAGACAGTTCCAGGAATATTGCAAGAAGTAAACTAATAGGAGGCCACTCAGCAGGTGGCTTGGAGGGATTACAATGATTGACCGATCATACTTACCATTTCAATCCGCAAGAGACTATCAAGACGTTAACATGCAAAAGTGGATGGGGTTCTTTTTATCGGAACACACCTCCGCCTTATCAGATGATGTTAAGCAAGTCAGCTACCTTTCTGACCTATCGCTGAATCAAAAATTAATGTTACTCAGTCAGAGTTACGCTAATCAATTGACCATACAGGTGACTAGAAAACAGAAAAATGATTTACAAAATATTATCGGAACCATTCCGACCCTATCAACAAATGAGGTCATTCTAAAAACCAATGACGGACATATCGCGATCGCTTTAGAAGATATTATAACTATCACATTAGTTGAGGAGGTCTACCATGAATCAGCTTGACTTTTATAAAAACGAATTACAGATGGACTACTTCAGTGAAAATTACCGTAAATTTGAAAGTGACTTCTATCGCTACTCAGCACTTGATACACCACTGACTTTTCTAACAGATGATATCATGTTGGCAATGGCGAAATCTGCTAAAAACTATTTCAAGCTCAATAAAGAAAATGCTAAAGATAATCGCGATCATTATTTCATTTTTGACATAGAAAACCTAAATGATAGTAAATTGACAAAAAAATATGTGTATCAGCGAACAACAAGCATCAGACAAAAAGATTAGGCCTTCATCACAATGCCTAATCTTTTTTACTCATTTTTAGGTTTCTTTGCCTGCCTAAATTGCTCTATCCGCTTTTCAAGTTGCTCAGTCTTCAATTTATTCTTAGCTTCAGTTATGGTCTCATCTAATATAGGCTCCTTTAGCAATATTTCAGGAGACTTTTTTTCATCTTCGATAGTTTGACGTGTAGCGTCAAAAACGACATCTAATAATTGGTTGACCTTATGTAAGTCAGCTTCAGTCATTCCTGATAAGCGATGAATGAGTTGTTTAAAACTATCTTGGTTGTGTCTTTGTTTTTTGAATAACCTCATCTTATCTCCTTATAAAAAGCAGCCCTTGTAAGGACTGCCTCACTTACAAGTCATCAATAGCTGCTGAAATGGCTTGTAATTTCTTATTTTGCTTATTTTTGTCATCAATCAACTGGTGCAACTCTTCGATTTTCTTCTGACTTTGAAGAATGTCTTCATTATTCTGAGCCATCACATCAGCTAGATGTTGCTTGTAGTCGTTTGTAATGTTAGAGGAGGACACCACTTTTGGTGTGGATTGCTCTTGAGTTTTTGGTTGTGAAACGGATTTCTCCTTAGCTTTTTGTTGTTCCATTTCAAAGGCTGCCACATAATCAACGTCTTCAGCGCCCTCTTGGTTTTCTTTATGAAATAGTGCCGCAATCTTCGCACGTTCTTCTGTGGAAGATGTCTGTGTGTTATCATCTAGTGGTTGGTCAAAGGTCCAATCTTTTGTCATATGTTATTCCTCATTTCAATTATCTGATGGTATTGGTTTTTGTTCATCTTGGCCAAAGGCTTGCGTCAATGCTTCATCAAATGTCCAAGGACTGTTTTGTTGGCGTTTGATAAAGGCTTGATACATCGCTGTTTGTAATTGACTGCGATAAGTTTCTAGTTTTTCCGTTTCTTTCGCAACTTTTTCCTCTTGCCTAGCCACTCTTTCAGCTAGGCGTTCAATCACACTCATAGGGTGTCCTCCTTATCACTTTCTAGATTAAACTAAGAAACTTGATTTTGTTATCACAACTCTAAAGCGGTATTTTTTCTAGGCGGAGGATTGCTTCGGATAACTTGTAACTTGGCCGATTGTATCACATCTTTTAGAGAATAATTATTTTGATATTTTACAATATCATTCCAATCTGCTTTAGTTTCCAGTTCCTGTAATGGTGGACAGTCTGTTTCAGTGGGAAGTCCTTTCTCAGATAATTTCTGACAAAAATCTCTCCCTGCTTCATCATTGTCAACAGCCAAGGTTAATAAGCCTGGGTGCGTCTGAAAGAAGGTAGTCGTCTCTTGTATAGCATGAAGGTAATGCGTTAATCGACTTGGTTTGACAGTATCTAAAAACTCAAGTTTGCCTTGTTCCTCAGCTGCTAATCGTAAAGTCTGATACGCAATCACAGAGAGTTTTAAGCCTTCCATAGAAACTAAACGCACATCTGATAACTGCTTCTGATGGAGTTGATAATAACTCATCATATCAATCACCGATTCACAAAAGATAAGGCGTTTCGGTTTTCCAATATCAAAGCTCATCCCTATATAGCCATGAGAGTCTTTCATGATTTTCTTGAGGTAACCTCGATCATGTCTCTGATTATCTTTGACAAGCCCTTGAAGACTTGCTCCCTCTAGTTGGCCAAGATGATTGTAACTCTTAAAGACAAGAACTGATTCCTGAAAGGTCTTTGTCTGGTAATGAGCCTGTGCTAATAGACCTTGTCTGCCAAAAGCATTGATAGTGTCATCACTTAAACCACGAATGTCATTCAGATATATCCGTGCTTGGTCAAATGGTTCTTCTCTTAGATAATAACGAAAGGGTTGGTAAGTCTCTTCGACGATTTTAGCTTGTTCAAAGTCTCCAGTTTCAAGGTAAGACAGGGCTTTTTTAAAAGACACTCCCGTCATTAACTGAACAAAATCAATCACATCTCCCTGTACGTCACGTGAAAACCATTTAAAGGTATTGGTGTCCGCAAAAATCCTAAAGGAATCGTGTTCTGGATGTTCATAGACTTGCCCTGATAGTCGTTTAAAAGAATAACCTAGACTTTCTGCCACCTCTAAAATCGCCTTTTGTTTCACTTTTTCAATTCTTGTCATGCCATCTCCTTATCAAAAAAAGCAGAAGATATACTCCTGCTAGTTGGTCTCACTTGTAGTAGTGCCTTGAATCTTTGGAATGCTTGAATTTACTCCATCAGAAGACTCTTTCAAGTCCCCTAGCTTCCCATTCCAAATGGTTACCTGATTGACAAGGAGTTTATCTGACAATTTGGCATAAGATAGTTTAAGAGAGGTCGTTTCTGTCTGTGTACTTTTCTGAGCCTTATCACTGACATCAGACACATAGATAACTTGATAAGACACTTCCGCAAGGGCTTCATTTGCTTCTGAATTGACATAGATATTGGCAGACTCAAAGCGATAATCCAACATATAGTCTTTATAGACTTGGTTGATAGAATCTTCTTGACGAGCTACTTCTTCCTTAAAGGCAGAATCTGTCATATAGGGCTTGATACGGTTGTTGTTCTCGCCCAGCTTTTCCTTGGTGTAGTATTGCGTGAGAAATTCTTTAACCAACTCATCAGAGAGAACACTCGCCTTTTCCTTTTCTTTCACTTTTGTCAATAATTTATGAGCTTCAGATTGGATTTGTTTCTGCGTGTGACTGGTCACAGACTGAGAACCAATGGTATAACCCATCATCACCATAAAGCTGGTGACTGCTAGACCACCAAAACCAATCAAAAATCTAGCCTTCATTTTATTTAACATCACTAGTGCCATCTCCTTTTTCCATAAGATAGCACTATGATAACAAGATGAACTTGAAAAAGTTATCACAATAAAGAAAAGGACTACCAAACTTAGGTAATCCCATTACGTCATGCCATCCGACTTCTAACAACTTTTCTAACAAGTCCAAAGACAAGTAAAAGATTAAAAATAATATAGAAAGTGGTAAAGCTCAAAATACCATTGGTGGCTAAATCTTCCAAATAGAGGTATCGTTCTGTAAAAAAGAGGTAAATCCCATAGACTTCTGTGAAAGCTAAAAATCCGATTAATCCAATGATAAATAAGCTTCCAAGCATCTTCGCAATCTGGTAAAGGACAAGTAAAATTAGTCCTGTTGCTGCGATAATGAAAAGACTTTGAATAATTTGTTCAATCATATCTGTACATCTTTCTACGCTAATTGCTTACGATAATAATCTGCCTGTCCCTTGTCCAGATTATCAAGTTGTTCAACCAGGTCTAGATACTCTCCTTTAGTCACTTCATCTAAGTCTGGAAAGTCATTCTCACGAGTCGTGATAATCACCTCTAATTGACCAATGATTTCTCGCTTTGAAAAGCTGTAATCAAGGGTTTCATCTTCATATTGTTCCTTTAAGGCTTGATAGTTAGCTCTATCTTCGGAGCTTGTAAAACCTTGTGCTAACCATTCTTCTAATTGGTAACGTATATCTTCTACTGTCTGGGTCATAATCAATTCTCCTTTGATGATTTCTTAATGTCATTTTACCGCGTTCATTATTTTTTGTCAGCCTTTTTCTTAAAAATCAAGCGAAAGTTGTTGGTCCTGTTGTGGTTGGATCGTTTCATTGAACTTAGCTAGGGCTGCATCAATTTCCTCAACCTCTGCTTCTTGTTCAACCAAGGGGGCAAGAAGGTCATACTTAGCTTTAAACAGCTGATAATCCTCTTCTTTAGGAAAGACCTTTTCCACTTCAACCCTTGCGACAGATAGCTTATCTTTCAAATTGTTAGCCATTTCTTCTGTCTTTTCTTGGTCTTCTAAGATATGGTCAATGGCATTGGTAATGCGTTGAATCGTTCCCACGTCTGATTTCAAGTCTAAAGAGACAGAATACTGGTTGCTGCCTGAAATGGTTAAAGACACCATATCTGGCAAGGGCTCACTAAGACTTCTGGTTGCCATTTTAAGCTCAAACCCTCTAAAGGTCGCAAGCGTTCTTACTTCTTTGGTTTCCGAACGGTTGTAGGTAATGAGTTTTCGTAGATAGTCTCCAGCTTCTGCACGGTTATCCATCATTTGATTGTCAAACCGCATGATAAAATCTTGTGACTTAGTTGCCAAAGATTGGGCAATATCACGGTCATATTGGCTAAGGCGTTTCTCTAAGACAGGGAGGTTCTGCTCACAGTAAGAAATGGTATGGCGATACTCATCTTTGGAGCGATTAAAGGCACGCTTTTGATTGTCCAATACCGTCAACTCATTCTCTAGTTCCATTTTTAGTTTGAGATAAGGATTACCTGTCGCTAAAGCCTTAAAGTCTGAAGCAGTCATGGTTTGTTCATCAATGTCTTCTGCCGATCGTACTGGGTCTTTAGAGGTCATGATTTGCGTGATGTATTTGAGTTTATTCTCCTGTGTTTGCCAGAGGTAGTTATCGAAGCTCCCTTTCGTAATGTAATGGTAAATATCTACCTCTTGGTGCATATTGCCTTGACGAATTAACCTGCCATTACGTTGGACAATATCACTTGGTCTCCAGGGAACGTCCAAATGGTGGACTGCTTTCATACGTGACTGGACGTTTAGACCTGTTCCACCTTTTTCCGTAGAAGCCATGAGAATCCGTACTTCTCCACTATTGACCTTGCGTGACAGAGAGTTCTTTTTCTCATCCGTATTAGCGTCATGGACAAAGGCTATTTCTTCTTTGGGAATCCCTCGATCAACAAGTAGATCTTTAAGTTCATTGTAAACATCAAAGCCCACTTCCTTACTTTTAGGTGTTCCAATATCAGAGAAAATCATCTGGGTAGCTTTCAAATTTTCTCCCTCACGGTAAATACGTTCCACATTATCCACCACTTGCATAATCTTCTGATTGTCCGATAGGGTATAGGCTGAGTCAATGAGGCGCATGTCAATGGCTAATTTTCTAGCTTCCCCAGTGATTTTTAACATGTTATCATCACTAGGGTCAACACTGCCTGACTTGATAGCGTCTGAACGGTCAACCAACTCTTCAAGGTAGTATTTCTGAGCTTCTGTGAGTTCACTCTCTACCGCAATGACTTTAGCTTCAGGAACAGGTAAATCAAGCATATCTGAGGTCTGAATATCAGCTGTTTCCTTATAAATCCGCATGAGTTCAGGCAGGTTCACAAATTTCTTAAAGCGTTTCTTGGGTTGGTATTTATCCCCTGTCGGTGCTAGTTCCATAGAATTTTCGATATTCCCAAAAGCCCCTACCCATGAATCAAAATTAGATACCTGGTATCGTTCTAAGACATCTGGTTGGATATAACTCATCATGGTATAGAGTTCACTAATAGAGTTAGAGACTGGTGTTCCTGTCGCAAAGACCACATTACGATAGTCATGTTCTCCTTGAACCTGTCTCACTTTCATCTCCATATCTACGTTCTTCTTAGAAGTCGTGTTGGTAATTCCTGCGACATTACCAAGTCCTGTAATGGGTCTGATATTCTTAAAATGGTGAGCCTCGTCCACAAAGAGAAAGTCAATCCCAAGATTTTCAAATTCAATAAAGGTATCACGTTCCAGTTTTTGGAGTTCTTCTAATTGGTGTTCCAAACCTTTGATGGAACGCTCTGCTTCTTTAACGGTATAATCACTATCACTGCCTTGCTTGATGTCACGAAGTTGTTGTAACTTATCTTGAATATAGGTCACTTGCTTTTCCTGACTCATGGGAATTTTCTCAAACTGGGAATCCCCAATGACAATGGCATCGTAGTCCCCTGTGATGATCCGTGACACAAACTGTTTACGTTTGGCTTTCGCAAAATCTTTCTTGGTCGTCACGTAGACATTCTTGGTTGGGAAGAACTTCATGATTTCTTGTCCAAACTGAGCGGTCAGACTTGATGGCACCACATAAAGAGGTTTATGAACCATTCCCAGTTCTTTCAGTTTGAAACCTGCTCCAAGCATGGTTAAGGTCTTACCTGAACCGACTTCATGAGCTAGAAGCGCTCGTTTTTCTTCCACAATCCGTTGAATAGCATTCTTCTGATGAGGACGTAAGGAAATATTCTGGGCAAGCCCATCAATGGTTAAATGGCTACCATCATAGACTTTGGAGACCGTACGATTATAGAGACTATTATAAGTCTCTTCAATCATCTGTTGCACCTCAGGGTAACTTGCCACAAAGTCTTGGAAGAGTTCTTGAAGCTCAGTTTCCTTAGCACGAAGAACCGTTGTCTTCTCAACGTCTGTCACATGCTTTTTCTTATCCCCATCTTCCACTTGTTTGGTAATGGTTGGTTGATTGGAATTAAGCAGGTTTTCAAAGATTTTTCGGCCACTATCATAGCGTGAACCAGACACACCTAGACTTCTATCCGTTGCGGTAGAATACCTAAAGGCAAACTTGGATTGGTAGGACATCGTCCCATCAATCGGACTGACTTCAAGGACAGTTGCTACTTCTTGGTCTGTGAGATCAAAGGTTTGTCCCATAAAGGTTTCTTGGGCAAATTTCCCATAAACGGCTAGAGGAATCCAACGTGAGCCAATCCGATAATCAATATCAGCTAAGGTCACACGTGGTGGTTTCACGTCTTCTAAGAGACCTTGATAATAGACCCAAGGAAAATCAGAGTTGTCTGCTTTAATGAGTAAGTCCACAACCTCTAACTTAGTCACCACATCTCCTGATAAGAAGTCCTGCCGAGACACATAGACCACTTCCCTATCGTTTAGATAGCGTTCTGGGTCTGGAATAATAGCGTCTCCTAATTCCTCAATCAAAGTCGCTTTAGAATCCGTCTGATAAATAGACATCATGTAATCCAAATCTACACCACGACCATCTGCTAGACTAGAATTGAGAGCGTCAAGGGCAGAAGAAACTGCCGTCACTTCCTTTTCAGGACGAACCAAGGCTTTTTCAAAGGCAAGCGACTTGGTATAACTAACAGTCTTACCACTTGAGTCAAGACTTTCATCTTCCAAACTCGCAAGGAGCGAATACTTATCATCACTATCAAAGAGGTTACGGTTCACAGCACTATTGACATAGCCAAAGCGTTTCACAAAACTATCATAGGTCCGATTGAGATGTCCTAACAAGTGATTAAACTCATCTCTGTCGTAATCATAGTAGCGTTGAATGGCAATCACCTCTTGGTAAGCATTACGAATATCGACCATCCCTTTAATCCGTGCAACTTCTTTCTCAGACAAAGGTGCTTCATAGAAAACCGTCTTTTTGAAATAGCCCTTAAATTGCCCACGTTTAGCGGCTTCTTCTGTCACATACACATCAAGAGCGGTGCTATCGGTCACTTCTAAAGCATTAAAACGGTCAATCTGTTTTTGAGAATGCTTGGTATCCCAATCCTTAAAGTTACCCTCTTCGTCCACATAGTAGCTAATCTCCTCAGTTTTTGTCCCTACACGAATGCCCTTATGATCACGGTAGTAAACCGTAGAATCTTTATAGCCAAAGCTATACTGGTCTAAGCTTTCTCTGATGTCAGAAGGAATCGAGGTATCAATGACTTGTCTTCTCATCACATCAGGAGTGATAAGAATGTCAGAAGGGTCAACACTTCTAGGCGCTTTAACCTGTTTAATAGCTGTCTGTACAGCTTCTATTAGGTTATCAGAAGTGCCTTTCACAGAAAGTGTCCCACCGTTAAAGTTTCTAACCTCATAGGTCCCAAGAACCTGACTGTTGTAATCCCCGTCAAAATATGGATTGAGCCAAATACGGTCATCCTTGTCATAGCGAATAGAACCTGAAAAAGCTAAATCATCTGCCACATATCCCTTATCCATATGTTTTTGGAAGAACAACATATCTGTTGTGACATTGGTACCTGCAATGGCCTTAAAGGCGCTATCTGGTAAACGCACACCACCTAGAAAATCAGTCGTCTCACGAATATCCTGGAGAATGTTTTCTGTCCGTTTATCCATGGTTCCTGTGGAGGAAATAATGGCTACTTGCCCACCGTCATGCACCAAGTCAAGAGATTTTTTAACAAAGTAATCATGAATCATATAGGGCTTGTCATAGCGACTATCCACAATCCTGATATTAGCAAACGGCACATTTGAGAGAATCAAATCAAAGCTATTGTCATTAAAGGCAATGGTCTCAAAGCCCTTTACTTCAATGTGACTATTCGGATGAAGGTATTTGGCAATAACCCCTGTAATCGTGTCTAGCTCTACACCATACAACTCACTATTTTCTCTCAGATGTTTAGGCATTGCCGCAAAGAAATTTCCCGTTCCCATAGACGGGTCTAGGATTTTACCACCAGTAAAGCCATCACGTTCTAACTTCTCCCACATCTGACGAATCAAGTGAGGGTCTGTGTAGTAAGCGGTCAGAGAGGACTGTTTCATGTCTGTATACTCTTTATCGGTGACTAACGTTTTTAATGCCTCACGTTCCTTAGAAAATTTGGGATTATACTCGTCAAAGAACTCGTTAGCTAAGCCTCCCCAGCCCACGTATTTGGCAAGCAGTTCTTGTTCACTTGGTGTGGCTTGACGGTATTCAGATTCAAGCCTTTTCACCAAACGAATAGCAGCCACATTCATTTCAACCTTATCCCTTGTTGTCTTAGGGTAGAAGTCTGTCAGATCTTCTGGGAAGTGAAAATCTGTGACTGGGAGCGTCTCAGTGACTTCTGGTTCCAACTCATCTTCTGACAATGCTTCTTCTTGTTTAGCCTCTTTCTTATTTGATGATAGAGATGTTGTCACTTGAGAAACCGGCTCTTGAGATTCTTCCATATCCATAAAAGAAAAGAGGTCTAATTCTAGGCTAGGTTCTTCCACTTCCTCTTTTTCTTCGACAGAAGGAACATGAAGAGCTTGAGTGATGTCTTCTAATGTCCGTAAGAAAAGAACTGGATTTTGTTCAATCATATCTGTGAAATCATTTTGTAATTCAATCCGAATCAGGTTATTAACGCCTGAGTCCTCAATGGCCATTACCTGAAACTCTTGCCCCTTATAAGTCACAATCGAAGCAATCGGATAGCGTTTAAGGGCTTCCTCTACGATAGGATTTTGAGGGAGTGATTGAGTCATGATTTCAGGTTTTGTTTGTGAGATGTGTTCTCGCCATTCCCTAAAGGATAGGTCAGGTTGGGACAGTTTGTCCCTTTCAAAGGTTCTAGCTTCTTCAAGAGTAAGGTCTTCATGCAAGAAGGCGTAGGCAATGGGTCTTGCTTCTTCTAAGTCTAGCTGACTGGTCAAGAAAAATTCTGCCTTGTCATGCGTTAATCCCATCTGAAGCAATTCTGTCACAAGGGCTAATTGAGTGACGGTTGCCTTAGGATAGCCCCCTAATATGGCTAGGTCGGCATTAATCAAATGAAAACGCCCTGCAGCATCTATCAGTATCCCACGTTGCTGCTCATCAACGTCAGCTAAGTCTATCCCTAAACGAGTCAGTTTTTCGGTATTTTCAGCCAAAATGGTTTGACCCATTTCAGCTAAGATTACTTCTTCTTGAGGTGTTAGAGGACGTTGTAAGTCATAGGCTGTCCCATCTGCTTCTAAATAGGTTAATAGCTCATTGTCCTCATAGATTGGCGTCATTTCCATTTCATGGTCAAACTCCCCACGTCTCAGGTTTGGTAGCTTTGGACGGCTATTTCGCACTTGGTCAAAGTGACTTAATATCTCAAATTTTTGAGACAAGTTTAGATGTTCATAAGCTGGTAAATGTTCTGTTTGCCCTGTTCGTAAATCTAGTTGTGATAACTCTTCCTCATCAAGACTTGCGATTATGACAAGTCCTTCTTCACGAAAGGTGATGTCCTGAGAAGGTTCTGGAACTACTTTTTCTTCAACTACCTCTTCTCTTTCCTTTACCGTTTCCTGGGTGCTTATTAGTTCAGGTTCATAAGTGAGAAGAAACTGTTCAATATCACGGCTAATACGGTCAGACAAATTATTGGCCACTCGATAGACATTGACCAAATTAGCAGCTTTGCCTTTATCCAAAAGAGAAGCTACCGAAATGGACTGATAGGCGCCTTCTTGATCTAAGAGATGAAAGCGAGTGGCTAGGTTAAAGAGGGCTACCTCAATCACCAAGGCTTTCTCATCACTGTTTAACTGAGGTAACTTCTTTAAGCCAGCCTGACCAAAGGTCTGTGTGTAGCTGCTTAGGTCTGTTGCCTCGTCAAAGGGGCTCGCCTCTACAAAAGCAGAAACTTCTGTTTCAAAGCGAACCACTTGAACAGGTGAGGTGACTACTCCTCTTTGGGTTGTAAAATTTTGGATAAGGCTATCCCAATCCTCATCAAAATGGACTGCTTGATAGCGTAAAAAGGATTCCAAAAGAATCTGGTCACGTGGCAATCTTGCCCGCAACATTTCAAGTAATTGTTCTTGAGTCATATGTTCCTCCAATTAAAAAGGGGCTGAGAGGTATTCTCAGCCCATTGCTTTAGTCTAGGACCAAGGCGCTTTGGTCTTTTTCTTGTGGTAACTTATCCATTAAAGTTGTCACATACTGTTGTAAGAAATGGCTTTTCTGGTCTAACAAATCTTTCTGCAGGGCGAGATAGGTCACATCTCCAAAATAATCTTGACTCGTTAAAGACAACTCCTTTTGGATAATGTCCTGCAAGGTCTCTAAGGTGAGAGGCGAATAATCCTCCTCATTCAAAACCTCATACTGAGCAAGGGACTCAGAAATATTGTTGGACACAATCACTTCCATAATGAAACTAGCTCCCTCACCTGTTCGATAGAGTTTATCCAAGAGGTCCGTCACTTCTTCTTGAAGCTGTTCCTGATAACCGTCTGCTCTTAGGCGCAGGTCATCACTAACTAAAGACAAGTCATCAATGCCCATAAAGTCTTGATAGAGCGTATCAAGAAGTGACTTGTTTTTGATACTCAATTCCATGGCTAAAAAGGCTTTAACCATGTCTTTATAGTTTTCTCGTGCCATCTCAGAAAGAGTTCTAGAAATTGTGTCATAATTCCAAGCCATAGCTTCTCTCCTTACGCTGTTGAATTGGATTCAAGCCTTGTTGGACTTCTTCAAGGTCTGTCAGTCCGTCACTATCCGTATCACTGCTAAAAGGATTAGTCCCTAAAGCTAACTCTTGAGCATCCGTTAGGCCATCTTGGTCTGAATCCATTGTGTAAATGCTTTTAGGTTCCATCTAGTTGTCCTCCATTTTGCGTTTAGAAAGTCCGTAAGCTAGGCCAAAAAGAAGTCCTCCACCGACAAGCGCTAAGAGTGATTGACTCTCTCCTGTATTTGGTAAGACACTTGCTGGAACTGGTGCTTCTTGTGTTGGAATAGGTGGTTGAGGTGGTGTTGGTTGATTCGGAGTTGGTGGCCCTGGTTCAGGAGTAGTTGTTTTAACCGTGTTTGAACTGATGGTGTAGCCATTGACAGTATGTAATACGGTATTTTCTACTACACCTGAAGCGATTCGTTTCATTTGCACGTAAACATCTGCCTGAAACTCGGATTCTTCTGCTAGTTTTTCAAGGAATTCCTGATCAAAACTGATGGTAACCGTTCCTTTTGACGTGTCGACCTGTTGTAGCGTGTACTTGGTCACTTCTGTCCCTTTTGGTAAAACCGTTCCATCTTTAAGAGTGACATCCACCACAGTGTAAGCCTTGTAAACACCATTATAGTCGTCATGGATTTCATCGTAATCATCGTCAAAGCGGTATTCGATGAGTGGTGTCGCACGATTGCCTGGAATGAGTGCTCCCACCAAACGGTAGTTAAAGACCTGATTCAAGGCAACTTCTTTTCCATCAAGGCTTTTCTCCTTTTGTGATAAATCAATCACCACATCTTTTTGTGGGTCTAGTTTTGGCACATTATTGACCACTGTCTCTGTCACATAAGCCAAACCAAAGTCAATCTGATAAGCGGTGTTTTCATACTTCCCACCAGTCTTTGTCAGCTCATTCTTAATGGTCATTGGAAGGGTCACCACTAAGGTTTGACCAGTTTTAACATAAGCCTCGTAGAACGCTTTGGGATCTTCAGCACTTAAAACTTGAATGGCTCCTTTTGGTGTGAACTGACGTTTGGCCATAGCATCTTGAACCACTTTAGGCGCTTCTGACAATGAGGCATAGGCTTTCACCGAAATCCCTTTGACAAGATTTCCTGCCTTATCCATCACTTGAACACCATCTGCGTTTAGGATAAGCGCTTCTTCAGGGTAATCATCCACCATGTAAAAACCTTTGGCAAGAACATCATCGGTTACGACCAAGTCCTTGTACTGACTGTAATCAAGAACAATCTTATAATAATTGACGGTATTTGGAAGAACGGTCTTGCCATCAATAGACACGCCTTCTTTATTGGTATTAGTTTTATGTGGTGTTACTTTTGGCACGTGATTCGTTACCGTATTGGTTTCATAGGCTTGCCCAAAGTCTACTTGATAAGCCACATTGGCATAAGACTTGCCTGTATTTGCCATCTCCTCACGGACAGTCATAGGGGTGATGATGGTGATGTTTTGACCTTTCGTTACATAAGAATCATAGAAGGCTTGTGGATTTTCTGCCATAAAGACTTGGAAGGCTCCTTTAGGCGCAATCTTGCGTTTTGAAAGAGCTACTTGTAGTTTTTTAGGAGCTTCTGATAAGCTCGTATAAGTTTTTACCGTCACGCCTGTGACAGCTTTGCCATCAGTTGTCACAAGTTGAATAGCTGTGTCATCTGGTAATAGAGCTTCTTCGGGATAATCATCCACAAAGTAGAACCCTTGTGTAATCTGAGCCTTATCAGCCTTAATGCCACGGTATTGGTCCAAGTCCCATGACAGGGTATAGTGGTTTTGTGAACCGACTACCATCGGTTTGCCATTGATATCCACCTTATCCTTATTAAGGTTTTGTTTTTTAGGTGTTGGGCTAACAAGGGTATTCGTCACCTCATCGGTTTCATAGCCATTCCCAAAATCCACTTGGTAAGCCTTGTTTCGATAGGTTGCCGTTTTCCCATAGAAGTCATCTTTCACTGTCATTTTAGTGACAAGGTTCAAGGAAGTGCCTGTTTTGACATACTGGTCATAAAAAGCCTGATTGTCATTAGGCATAAAGACTTGGAAAGCCCCTTTAGGAGAAATCTTAGCATGAGCGAGTTTATCTTGAAGGTCTTTTGGAGCTTCTGACAGCGACGCATAATCCTTGACAGTAATCCCTGATACGGCTTTGCCATCAGGAGTGGTGATACTTGTTCCCTGGTCTACTAAGTCCAACACTTCTTCTGGGTAGTCATCTACAAAGAAAAAACCACGAGCAATTGTCTCTTTAGAAGACCTATCGCCTTTATATTGATCTAAATCCCAGGTCAAACGGTAATGATTAGTTGTTCCTAAAGCCACTACTGTATCGTTAATGACCATACCATCTTCATTTTCATTTTTCTTCTGCGGATTAATACGGCTAGTGGTCGTTCCATCACCAGGCGTACGCACTGTCACAACATTAGAAGTCACTGTATAGGCATTTGGGGTTCCCTTATTGATGAGGAGCTTATAACTGTTGGAATAGGTTGCTCCATCATTTTGAAGGCTACCGTAAAGTTTCGGAGCCACCAGTTGGTAAGACTTGGTGAGGTCTTTGTTGACCTCTTGGAGCAAGGCTTCCTTGGCGGTCAAGGTCACAAAGTTCTTAGCAGCATCAAAGCTGAGGGTATAATTTCCGTTTTCTGCCTGCGTTTTTTCCTTGTCAAAAGCATAGCCTGCTGGAAGGTAATCTTCAAAGGTGAGGCTAGTGATTTGGGCTCGATTTGGAGAAAAAGCGTCTACGGTTAAAGGGTAAATGACCGTTGAATCTTTTGCGACCGTTTTGTCATGAAGGTTCACTTGGTCGGTATTGATAACTTCCTTAACAATTTCAGGAGTCGTTGTCAGACGATAGTCGTGGTAATGAACCGTTGGCACGTGTGGTGCTTTTGGTAACGGCTCTGGCGTAGGGTATTTAGGCAAGGTGACCTTGGTAAGTGTTAGACTAGGCTGAGTAACTTTCTCTAGTGGTTTTTCCTTAAAGCTCACAGGTGGCTCTGGCGTAAAGGTCTTTGGGGTAAAGGTTTTTGGCACAACCTTAATCGGTTCTGGAATTGGCTCTAACTTTGGTGTCACATGAGGTTTTAGACTATAAGGTTTGACCGTCCGTGCAACTGGAAGGGTATTTAAGGCAAACCAATAAGAGAGACCAACATTTTGGGGCATATCCCCTTGACCAAAGGTCACTGTATAGGTGTTGCCTGATGTAACCGTTGAGACAATCGCTCCCTTATAGGCATACTTACTATATGACGTATCCCATTCTTCAGGAAGCTGCAAATCACTGGCACGGTTTGACCCAAGTGAACGAGCTAGACCTTCGTTAGTCACTTGAATGGTTGAGCCATTGATAGGAACGAACTTACCTGATGTGTCTTTTACATACTCTAAACCGATATCATTGTGGTTGAGTGAGGAATGAGTAAAGACACCTGGTTTTTCCTTGGTGAAGCTGACTTGTGAGCCATCTGCTAAGAAGTACTTGGCTTTGACACGAAACTCCATCTTGTCTGTTCGCCAATTGCCTGTCCCATCATTACGGTAGGCAATAAAGCCTTCTGTTGGGTCATTTGGTACAACCAACTGAACGGCATTAGTTCCAGCTGGAGAAACAAGGTTTGTAATGTCATAGGCTACTTTTGTGATTTTCTTGCCATCAAAGCGAGCATTTTGAAGATTTTGATAGGTAAAGGAAAGGGTTTCTCCCGTTTTGAAAGTATCATAGACAAAGAAACCAGTAGAATCTAGGATTTTAGAATACCCACCAAGCATAGCGTCACCCTTAGCAACGATACGATTAGGATTTCTGGTATCAGCTGAATGACGTGCTTGCGGTTCTCCATTATTCAAGTTGAGTGCCTGAGCAAGAGCTTGAGAGATATAGCCTTCTTCTCCTTTTGAAATCTCAGCTAAATCACGTTTATAGCGCTCCATTTCCTTGGCGTTGTAGGTATCAATCGCTTCATTTTCTTTCTTGGCAGCTTCTTCTTTTTCCTTATTGCTTTTCGTGATTTCCGTAATCTCAGCTTCACGGTCTGTGACTAATTTCTGTTGGTCTTTATTGTGGGCATCCACAGCAGCTTGAGAGGCCTTGTTTTCATCATCCACTGCTTTTTGTCCAGCTTGATTGCGTTTGTCAATTGCTTCATTATCAGCCTTTGCCTTAGCAAGACCTGCTTCATTTTCCTTTTGAGTCACTAAGTTCTTTGCGACAATGGCGTCTGCGACTTTCTTCTTTGATTCGTATTCAGATAGATTGTCCTTATTTTGCTTATCAATAGCAGCTACCGCAGAAGTATAATCCTGATAGCCTGAAACCGTTGAGCCATCTCCTGCCGGAACGGTTTGAGTGGTAACCGTCACATTAGCTGACTGATCTTGTCCTCTGATTTTTGAAACTGTGCTATCCACTGAATGATTCAAGGCCTTTCCTGCTTGAGTGGCTTCTTTATGACTAGCAGCCAACGCAGCATTCCCTTGTTCAACACGAGTTTTATCTTGTTCATAGGTGGCTTTATCTGCTTTATAGGTATTGGTCACCTGAGTGATGGCTTCAGCCTGCTTAGCAGCATCCACTTCCGCCTTATCTAATTGCTTACTGGTATCACTCGCAGAGGTTGTGTTCCCTAAATCCATAGGTTTATCCTGAATGGTCGTAACCCCTTCAGCAGTTGCTTGATTGACAGCCTGTGTCACAACATCGTGAGGAACGGTGACTGTAATAGCCCCATCTGATTGACCAGTTGACGCAAGGCTATCCGTCTGTTCAGCAACTGGTGTAGGTTGCGCTTCTGGTAAGTTGGTCGCAGGATTTTCTGTCAACTGAACGGTTTTATCTTGCGAGGGTGTTACCACTTCGTCAGCTTGTGCTACTTGGCCACCCCAAGCGACAACAGCTGTCACCATAGTTCCAAGAGCTACCGAACAAAGCGTACGGTACTTCTTACTTTTACGGAAGACGTGTTTTTCTGCTTTTTCCTGATTGACTAAAAAGTGATGATGACATTGTTTGGTCATAAAAAGTCCTTCTTTTCTTTTGATAAGTAGCAACAATCTGTCACTCTCTCCCCATCATAAAAAAGACGACTTGATTTTGGTATCACATCAAAGAAGGATAAAGAAAAAAGCTATCGTAGCACTACCGATAACCTCTGAAAATTGCTTATAAAAAAAAGGGGGACCTGACGCATCAGACCCTCCCAGACGTGACTAGCACGCCCCAATTCGATAACAACATGATATTATATATAACTAAGAGAACTACATTCTAGTGAAAAGAACCTCTACATTTCCTGACACGATATTTGTTTCATAAACTGAAAGTATTGTAAACTTTGTTTGATTCACAGTATAATCTTTTTCAGATTTTTCAAAAATACTGACACCAATAAATTCATTAGAATGACCACTTCGATAGTTATCAATAAAAAACTCACCTAGACGGATGTCATCAATGTAAAATTCCACCAAATAACTCCATCTTAATTTACTACCTTTGATGGGGAAATTCTTTGCTTTTCTAACGACAAGATTAGGCTTTGTAAAGCCATCATATAAATACGACAAAATTTCTAAACGTGACCTAACCCCTTTTTTATCATAATACAACGAAGATTCTAATAAGTCAGAGTTAATCCGGTCGTCTAAAATATCATCAAAAACTAGAGAAGATTTTTTATGGCTAAAATGTATATCATTTAGTTTATGAAGTCCAGCTAAGTGAAAGAAATGGTCTTTTGAAAACAGAATGTCTAAAACCGTTTTCTGTCCTTTTCTACCAAGTTCAATTGTAATTTTCTTATTTAATAAAGGTTCAAAATTTTTTGCTGCTAATTTTAATAAGTCACCATTCATAGTAATCTTTCTACGAAAAAAGGATTCATACGAATCCTTTCATCGAGTGTTTTCATTGTTGGCTCGAGGTGTTCACACACAACCCTACTAAAGCAAACACTACCAGTCAAACCAACCGACCAATAATGCTTAACGCTTAGTAAATACTCTTGTTATCTACACATATAGTATAACCTAACTACTTCCTAATGTCAATTAAAACATCATATAAAGATTTATCTAAAGATGTATTCTTCCAAAAAATTTATTTCGTTGTATAAGCAAAGCTAATCGTACTATCGACTCCTGATAACTTACGGAAGGTATAGTTAGGATTGCCATTATAGTTGGTTTCTGAGATAAGGAAAGATCCATCTGGGTAAACTTTCTCGACAAAGGCGACATGCCCGTATTCTGTCGGCGATCCATGACCTCCTCCCGCAAAGGAAATAATCGCTCCTGCTTTTGGTAGCTTACCTGTTTCTCCACCAAGACGTGCTGCTGTCGCCACCCAATCTTGACCATTCCCCATGGTACTGATAATTGGGATTTTCTCACCGTTTCGGCCTTTGAGTTTCAAGCCCAATTGGTTAATCCGAGCGGCAACTCCCCACGTACATTGCCCATAGGCATAACCCATACCGTCACCTCCACCTGGAACGGAGTTGTCATAAAGGTCTCCTCGAACCGCTTCTAGCGCTTTTGGATCACTTTGGGCGGTCCCACCATTTGGTTGGCTAAAGCCTTTCTCAATTTGGTAATACCACTCCGTTGCTCTCGTTTGACGTTCTAGGAGTTTGTCACCACTATTTCCCTCCCAATAAATGAGAAAGAGTTGGGCAAGACTGGCTGGACTTCCTGAGTTTTTGAAGAAATCTTTTAACCAGTTGGTATAGTAAGGATTATCCCCATGGAGCATAAAATCCAATTGTAAGCCTAAGTCATACCACTTCTGATTTTTCCCTTTGGCATACTCTAATAATAAAGTATGTCTGCGTGACCCATCAGCTGTATCTGTCCACTGCCCTAAGCCTAAGCCACGTCTTAGAATATTGGGGTACCTGCCATTATAGATAGCTGGACCATTTAGAGACAACCAGCCCTCATCGTCCCAAGAACTATCCGTTGCACCAACAGGAGGCGATAAGTAATCACCTTCAGCTCGTTTAGGATTGATAGAGGATTCTACTGACCAGTTTCCTAAAATAGCCGCAATCGCTTGATTAGTCGCTCCTTGACTCTTCAAATACTCATAGATAGCTTTGGCTCTCGCAAACTCATCGCCTCCAAATTGACCAATGGTAGGTAGAATGGTCGTTTGGAGTTGAATGACTTTAGGAAAGTAAAAGGCTGGATTGACGTAAACCAGTTTCTCTGAATCATCGTCAACCTTTTGATAGGTCACTTTAAGACCAGCACCATCCTTAGTTTTACCAATCACCTCTCCTGCTTGTACCTTTTGGCCATCGCTCACTCGACCAGTATGGATATTAAACAAGGTCAATTGAGACTTGTTTAGTCCCTTACCTGACGTGATGATAATGTTCTCGCCATCTAGGGAAACCTTACCATCCATGGGAGCCACAATCACTTGATTTTCTTTTGCTTCTAGAATGATATGATGATGAAGCGTTGGCTTGTCATCAATCACCTCATAACCATAACGAACTGTCATGGTAAGCGCATCATCTTCAGTCTGTCCCTGAAATGGATTATCCAATTCTTGGAGGGCAAGGTATGTGCCTTCCTCACTTAATTCCTTTAAGTCTTCTCTATCGTCATCAGAGAGTTTGTAGGCAGGCTCCTTGGTCAACTCAAGCATGGATTTTAAAGAATCCCCACCGTTTAAGTCCTGCCAAAGTTGACTGAGATAGGCGTGATAAGTCTTATCACCATTTTCCATGATTTCTTCTAAAGCATAATCTTGATACTTGAGATTCATAAAGCCCATAACGTCATCAATCTTGGTGTAGTAGGTAATGCCAGTGGGATTGGTTCGGGTGTTTTCCGCATCTTCCCACGTCATGTGAGTATAGGCTTTTGTCAGTTCACTCTCATCCTGTTGAATGAGAGTAGTTCCTGAAATTCCTATAACAAAACTCATCATCAAAAGCAAGAAAAACAAGAGGCCTGACACGACCCAAGTCATAGGATTAAGGGCAATCGATGAAAAGAAGGTCAGGCTATTCTTAATCGCTTGAATAACCTTTGTTATTCCTGACACACTCTGTTTTCTAGCTTGTTTGAGAAAAGTCTGGTAACGTCTTCTTGGTTTTAAGGGCTTCTGACGGGTGAACCCTTTCCCCTTTTTAAAGTTCTGATACCGCTCCTTACTATGAGCAGCTTTCGTCTTAGTAAACCGAAGACCAGTCTGCCCACTTTTGACAAGGAGTTTTCCTGACTGATAAGTAAATCTCCCATAGCGTCTTCCTTTGATCACAGACTCTTTTAGGGTTCTGATTCCCTCTAAGTCATCATCTTGAGCGACTAGATCAAGTGATTCTGAAGCGACATAGCGTAACCCTCGTTTGACCTTAGTCGAGGGGGTCTTAAACTGATGTGCTTTTTTCAGTTGTTTCACGTCCCGCTTCGCTGATTTCACCCCATTTTCTGCCTGAAGGCGTTCAAGAGGTTTCTCTTTTTGAAACTGAAACCGTGACGTTTTTGATTCTGTTGGCTTTTTCTGATAGGTAAACTTAGAAGTGGCTTTCTCCTCTTTTTCGGCCATCTTGACCTCTGCCAAGTGTTTTCTCGCTACTGCTAGGCGCTGTCTGGCTTGAGGAAGCCGATACTTCTTAATTTCCTTACGCTTTAGCCATCTGGGTGACACATAGGCAATCGCTTCCTTAAAGGTATCTGTCGCTAGGTCTTTTTCCTCTTGATAGGTTTGCTTCAGAGCCTGACGTTGTTCCCTTGTTTCAGCTTTCTCAGCTCGGCGCATGATAAAGCGTCGCTTAGGAAGTGAGCGTTTTAACCCCTTCTTCTCCCTACGGTAATGGATACGGCTGGCCTTTAAACTACTCTGAAAGGTTTTACGGGCTACCTTGACCTTCTGTTGCTCTCTTGTCATGATTCACTCCTCATCTTTTCTGGATCGGTACTCATGATGTCAAAGAGTTGGGTTTGAAGTGGGATTTTATTTCTAAAGGGAACAACCGTTGAACCAGCCTTAATCAATCCAGCTCCCTTATCTGGGTTAACCAAGTATTTCTCAAGCTCCTTAGATAGGCCCAAAAGATGAACCAACTCTTCTCTGTCATTTTTAGCTTGTTTTAGAAGTATCATGAACTCGCTATTAGCGATAATACGTCTCCCGTTGGCATCAAGTAGTAAGGTTTCTACGTTTTGAGTAATGCCTGTTGGAATGGCTCCATACTTACGGACACGGCTCCATAATTTAAAGAAGAAATCTGAAGCGTACTTATCCAGCAACAACAGCTGCATTTCATCAAAGTAAATCCAGGTCTTCTTGCCAAGTTTTTGGTTTTTAACCACACGATTCCAAATCTGGTCAAAAATCACCATGAGGGCAATCTGCTTCAACTCATCCCCTAACTTTTTAACATTGTAAATGAGGAAATGGCTATCCGTTTTAATATTAGTGCGGTGTGAGAAAATATCGAGTGACCCTTCCACATAAAGCTCCATATCAAGGGCTAAGTCTTTGGCTTCTTGTTCAGGTTGTTTAGAGAGGACAAAGACCCATTCCACGAGAGATGGTGTGGCAAAATGCTTGTAGGTCAACCGTGTCACACGGTCAATCAAGGACTTTTCTCGACCATCCATTTTTCGGTCCAAGAGCTTCCCAATCCAAGAGAGAAGAAATTCAGATTTGACCTTAATAGGGTCTTCATCCATATTATCATCGGATAAGTCTAAAACATTTAAGAAAGTGGTAGAGTCAGGCGCAATATCAATGCTCTCCCCACCAAAGGCTTGACCAATGATACTGTACTCATTTTCTGGGTCTACAATGATGATTTCGGTATCACTCTCTTCTTCTTTTAACTTGGTTGAGATGATTTCATGCTTAGTCGCCATCCCTTTACCAGCACCTGATGTCCCTAGAATCAATCCTGATGGGGTATTGAGTTTCCCACGGTCAATGGTGATGATATTACTTGAAATCTGGTTTATCCCATAAAATTTCCCTCCCTTATCTTGTAGGTCAACAGAGGTCCATGGGGAATTCACGGCAATGTTTGAGGTCAAAAGAGACCGAGACACACCCTCAAGGTAGTTCATGCCAAATGGCAATAAGCTATTAAAGGCAGCTTCCTGCATATAGGTCAGATTATCAATCACAAGGTCATTAGAACCTGCAACTTGTTTGATAGTATCAAGGGAGTGTTTCAACTGGTCTTCGTTATCCGCAAAGACCCCAATCACAAAAAGGGTGTCAAAGAGCTTGTCGCCTGTTTGCGTCATGGTTTTAATCAGCTCATCGGCTTCATCGATGTTACTTTCTAGAACCTGACTAACCTTTTCAAGATAAACGCCAGATCGTGCCATCTTTTGTTGTTCCCCAATTTTTTGCGATTCCATCAAAGTCTTCTTGGTGCGGAGCTTGGTCATGGCTTCTGACTTGGCTGACCCTTTGGCATGAAGACTAATCATCACTTCTAAATCCGACTGCATGAGTTCTCGTAAGAACTTATCCCCCAACTCCATCCCATAGTCACGAACATAGACAATCTGAAGCACTCTATCGTCAATCTCTACATAATTCTTATGTTTGAAAGATATACTGGTTGGGGCAATAAAGTGCTTGGTTGTTTGACCTGAACGCACCAGGTCTTGATAAGTAAAGGGCAAATGATTTTCCCCTCGCAACATATCAGCCAAGTGGTTCACACGGCTTTCTCCACTGAGGAGAGTAAAATTCGCATCTATTTCAGAAAAACCACTCTTAAAGTATTCCCCAATCTGAGACAGGGAGCGATAAGCGAGTTTCGGATTTTGGTCTGACTTCCCAAAAGAAATGAGCTTAACCGCTGAAAAGTTATTTTCTCCAGCTTCTAAGTTATTCTCCATGATACGATTGAGTTCTTCACGATAGGTATCATACCCATCCTCATGAAGAGGATACAAGACACCCTTTCTAAATTTATCCAAGTTGACCCTCTGGTTAAAAATAGTAAGTTGGAAATTGGTCTTGTCATCCAAACTGTTAATCAAGTCTGAATAGGTTTCCATAATCGCTCCCTTATCCTCCAAACCAACCGTTTGGTAATTGACATCTCCTAAAAGATAGGACTGAGAAAAATAATCTGGGGTGACTTGCAAGAGACCATTAGGAAAAAGGCCTTGGTAAAGAAGCGTATTAACAGTTGTTGGTAGCACTTCTTCTTTTGGTTTACGTGTCTTCTTGTGCTTAGAAGAGGTCTTTGGTTTCATTGAGTGGTTTGTTTTTTTCATTGCGTATTCCTTTCTGTCCAGTTAGTGTACGATCTGGTATGGTCATTTCATAATGCCATCTATAATTAAGATACGTTTCAAATGGTAAGTCATTAGGGCGATAAACCCCAAATAACATGAGGGGAATGGTAAAGGTAAAGATAAGACCATAGACAAACCAATCCCCAAATTGCCAATAAAAGAGGTTTAACCCTAAAATCAGGATGGTAATGGCAATGGCTGGCAAGACAAAGATAACTTGTCGTGTGGTAAAGCCTAGCCAAGCCCTATGTTGGACTTTTGTGATGTCCTTAAAAACACGTGTATTCATAAGACTCCAATCTAAGATGAATATGAAAAAAGATTGGGAGGAACGTCCTTCCCAATCCTCCTTACATGCCTAGGATACTTCTGGCAGTCCGTTGACTGCCCACCAAGGCAATGATCAATAAAATAGCCTGAACTAAACCACCAAAGGCAGTCGCTAGCGTCTCCGTCACTCCTGCACCATTTGAGAGAGCCAATTTCCCAGCTGATTCAAAGAGGGGAACAAGGGAGATGATTAAGAAAATCAAGACCCCTTGAAGGGCATAGACCATGATGTTTTTCAGGTAGCCAATCCCAATACTTCGCCAGTCATCACTGAGGAAGGTCGGAATCGTTAGAGGCGCAAATGGAATCATGAGATAAAGTTGGATAAAGCGAATAGTAATAAGGAGATTCACCACCATCACGCTAACCAATCGCACTAACCATATCAGAATGGCAAAGAAACCAACAATCAGTTTTCCAATAATTCCTGACCCTTTAAGTCCTGAAATGGTCTCATAAGTCGTTCCCCCATGAGAAACGACACCAGCTACGCCTTCAATGATGTGAGAAGCAACGGCTAAAATGGCTTCTACAATAACAGTGGTGTTTGTAATGACCACAGCCACCATAATATAAGAGACAATCATAGGAGCAATAGCTTCAAAGGTCATGGCACCACCTGAGTTGGCGATTTTCTTAGCCATCTTAGAAAACTCAAGGACTAACACAACGGCTAAAATAGCCACTCCCAAGGGCTGCATCACTCCTTTTGTGATAGCTGACAGATAAGACCACACGGTTGGGTTATAATCCGCAAGGGATTTTACCAAGTTGGCCGTCGATTCCAAGTCCACGTTAAAGCCTTCAAAAAGGCTATCGCTTGAAATTTTCTCCGAGGCTAGAAAGACAAAAGCTGAAGGTAATGTGTTGTTCATGTCATATCTTGCCCTCCTAAATGGTAATTTGGGTGATGAAGGCACCTGCGGCACCTACCATAACACCACCCACAATTTCTAAGATGGCATTGCGGACACCAGGTCCACCATCTTTGATATTGGTTGATAGGTTTATAATACCCATGACGACAAGAAAGGCACCTGTCGCAACCATTCCTTTTTGTAAGAGCGCCATGGCTTGGGCAAACATGGAACTAGCGTCCACGCCATAAACAAAGCCTGTTAATTTTTGGTTCATACGATTCCTCTTTTCTATTAGTGTAGTGTGGTTTCTTTGCTTAAATCCCTAACCTTGTGGTCTGAGGGTTCAAACGGAACTTCCTCTGTTTTGAGGGGGTCAATGTGGAAATGCCACCAACGTTCATCTGACTCCTTATCCGCCAGGTATTGCCAGTTCTTGTGTTTCAAGGGGAAGAACTTTTTCTCCTTAAAAACAGGAACCCCTGCTATTCTCACCAAGCATTCATCACGTTTCATGTTTCCGACTTCATCAGGGGTCATGAGATCCCTTGCGATTTTTTGATGAGACGTTGACCCAGACCCTGTTTGGCCATACGACCGACTGGTACTTCTCACATCAATGGTTTGTTTGCCTAAGAGACCACTCATAAACTTAAAGGTCTCTTCATCATTGCCTCCAAGATAAAGCAAGCTATCACAGTTTCCTAGAATAGTTTTCCAAGCCTCCTTCTCCTTATAGAGCCCTTGAAGTTGGGCAATGTTTTGAAGAATGGGTACGAGACTCATGTTCCGTGAGCGAACTGTTGAGGTTTGTTCCGCAAAGTCTGGAATCTCGCCGACATTGGCAAATTCATCTAAATAACTTCTCACGTGGATAGGTAGTTGTCCCTTAAAGTCCACATCAGCTTGTCTCGTTAAAGTTGAAAAGACGGTGGAGAAAAAGAGGGCTGAGAGAAAGCGAAAGGTGGTGTCATTATCTGGAATAACGAGATAAACCATGGTTTTCTGCGTTCCCCATGTTTTTAAGTCCAAGGTGTCACGTTTGGTTAAATCAATGACAGATTGGATATTAAAGAGGGCAAACTTAGCTGTTGTGACGGCAATCACCGAATCTAAGGTCTTATCCTTGTAGTTTTGGAAGTCTGCCCAGTTACGCATGGTGAAGTTTTCTGTCCCATATGTCTTGGCATAGGTCTCAAACATCACTTCTAAGACACTCTTATCTTGATTATCTCCTTTGGATAAGAGCTTGATGAGTTTTCCAATTTCAGAAAAAGAGGGGTAACGCCCACGCTTACGACGACTATCGGCTTCTTCCTTTTTACTACCTGGAGGATTGTAAAAATCCATCAAGTAAGAGGAAATGGCTCTGACTAAGGTCATGGAAGCTTCATCCCAAAAGGGATCACTGCGACTGCCATTGCCTTTGGTATTATTGAAATAGACCGTAAGCATACGGTTCAAATCATTCTCCGTTTCCACATAGCGAAAAGGATTAAAACCATCTGAGTTGGTCATATTTACAAGATCTAAGATCTTAATCTGATAGCCATGCTCTAAAAAAAGCTTACCTGTCTTTTCAGCTAAGTGATCCTTAGGGTCAACGACAATATTGGAACAGTTTAGCTGAATCAGATTGGGTTTCACAAACCGAAAGGTCTTCCCGCTACCAGACCCACCAATGACCACAAGGTTCTTATTTCGGTCAAATTGTGGGGCTTTCTTTTCTAACAGGGTTAGCCTAACATTTCGTGACAAGATGGTGTCATTAAAGGGATTCTTACTGAGAAAGGCTTTACGCTCACGATTGTTTCCAAAGCGAGCAGAACCATACTCCGCCCCTTCTCGGTAAACCTTTTGACCAGTTGAGACATAAAGATAGACTAGGCCCATCGTCACAAATCCAAAGCAAAAGCCCAAAATTGATTTACCTGTAAAGTTGCCATTCCACAAGGGATTTAAGACCTGATTCTGTCCTTCGCCTAAGAGATAGGCAAGGCGTTCCAAGGGCGGTTGATTAGGTAGGCTATCGTAAAGCAAGACTAGCCTATGGCAGAAATAGCCAAGAGCAAGCCCTAAAATACCAAAGAAAAAAACTTTTTTCCCTGAGACCATTAGAGAATGACCTCCTTTGTTTTCACAGCAGAGGGTTCTGACATCACAATCTGTTCCTTGGCTTGTGCGATTTCCTCATCAAGAGTTTTATCCATAGTTAGCCCTTTCAGTTTTTCTGGATTGGAAACCAACTTCTGAAGCAACTCATCTAAGTGCTTGTCTAAGAGCGACTTATCCTTAGCATAGAAATGCAGGTAGTCTCCTTGCCAACTAATGGCAATAGGAAGGTTTTCTGATTCCACCAATTCCTTGAATTTCTCGACATCAACTGGTTTATCCAAAATGTCTTTTGAGATATTCAGCGACTCAATGGCATATGGACTTTGAAGGAGTTCTTCTAACTTTTGAACCCCAACTTTATAAGCCGAGTCTTGTGCTAGGGCGTGTCTGGCTGACCACTCTAAGAGTTTGAGAAGGACCTTCACCGTAAACATAGCACTCCGTTCCGCATATTGAATCGCTTGGCGTTCCTGTTGTTCGGATGACATCATTTCCTCCTTTATATGATTCCCCATCAAAACAATAGGGTGCTTTCATGATACGAAAGCACCCTTGATTTTGGTATCACAATAAAGATAGGAAAAAGACGATTCCATTCCAAGACAGGTGAACGAGAGTTGAGCTCAAGCAGTCTGTTTGCCCTCTAACCACACCAAGTGTGAGACCTAAACTCCCATAAAGCACCCAAGTGAATAGACTGGATGGGTGATGAGCTAAAGCAAAAAGGAAACTCGTTAACAAAACTTGAACCACTGGTTGAGACAAGACTCCCCACAACACCTCTCTATAAAAGACTTCTTCCACAACACTGGCATTAAGGAGAAAAAGAATAAAGGACAGAACAGGAATCCGGTCTTGAACAGTCACTAACGTTTCTTGGTTTGGTTCGCTTCCTGAAAATAGAGCACTCATAATAAGAGCCATACTTACCATGACACCTAGACTACCACACACCCAAAGCCCTCTCTCCTTCAAGGATAGGTTTCTTTTCGGTATCTTAAACCTTTTCCAACCCCACAATAGCAGGGCTAAAAATGTCACTTGTAAAACAGGTAACCATGTCCCATTTAGCCAACCAATCAGGTACAAACTCACTAGGAGTACATTGACATGAATGGCTCCGTACATGACTAATAAACGTTTCATCTCTACCTCCTAAACAAATCTTCATAGTCAATCTCTAAGACAGTCACTATTTTCTCCACCCATTTACCTTGTGGCATGAGACGATGAGATTTGTAGTGGCGAAAGGTTTGGTAGAGGCGGTTAAACTCACTAGGGTAGACGTATTGTCCCTTAAACATCTGTCGAGCAAGGTCAGCCCATGACAGCTCTCTTTCCATAACGATAATTTCCAAATTTTCCCAAAAACGGTCGTTCATAGCTCCTCCTTATGTCGTCATATCCTTAAAAAGATGTTCACGAAAGGAAACCACTTTTTGACTTCTCGGAAGAAAGGTTCTCGCTTCTTCTAAACTCATATCGGGATACACGTTATCCTCACAAACCACAATTGGGAGACGAAGATTCTGGTCAGGTTTCCGTAGAACCACCGTCACTAACTCACTCAATTTCATCTCTCTATGACCTTTAAATCGTTGTAGCGAAGGGGATAAGAGCGTAAAACAATCACTGCTTTTGGTAAACAACCTCAGTAATTCCTCACGTGATAGATAACTCACTTCTTTACAGGAGTAAGAAATACCATGCGAGTCACAAAAAGACAGGAGTTTTTGATTCCGACTGGTATTTCGACTTAAATAGATTTCTAACATCGCTTCCTCCTACACAGATAGCTCCTTCTCTAATGCTTGAGTTGGTGGCGTAAACACCTTACTCATATCGATGGGTGACCTGCCTTCACCAAAGCACTTCACTGTTATTAATGTGGTGACGACATCATTCTTATCATTCCAAGAATAGCCTTGCCCATATGCCCTAAAGGCGAGATCGTTCTCATCCGTTAGATAAGTATCAACACCATTTTTGATGTCTTGGGTTTCAATAAACTCAAAAATACGGTGTAAGTTGGACTCATAAGCTAACGGATAATTCATTTCTTTGTGGTAGTCATCTTCAAAAGTGACATCAATGTCACAATCATAATTGGGTAAAGAAGCAATCATTTCCGAAAATCTCTCCACTTCTGCTTGATGTATGGCTTCTTCTAGCTCCGTGCAGTTCCTAATACTTTTACTATGTAATAATTTCATGTTCTTCTTCCTCTTCAATCTTTCTAAATTCTCTAGCAATGGCCTCGATAACGGTGACGGTCACGCTATTGCCTGCTTGTTTATACAACTGACTTTTACTTGAAACACTTTCTGCCCTCTCAAAAGCCCAGTCAGGAAATCCTTGTAACCTAAAACACTCTCTTGGGGTTAGGCGTCTGATTCTCAAACGATACAGTTTTCCATCTAGGATTATTCCAGTCACTTCATACCACTTGTCCTTACGGTATTCCAAAGCAGCAACTACCACTCCCATATTGTCAGAAGTGGTTAGGGTATTTGAAATCCCCTTTCCCACTCGACCTCTGCGTTTGGTAGACTCTGGGTAAGCAAGGTTGACAGAATCTCCCACTATTGCCTTGGCATAGCCTAGTTTGGTCGCTTCCCTAATTTTCAAATGTGGCGCTTCTTCACGACAAAGAATCTTAGGAACTTTATCCCCTCCTTGCATCGTGGTCAGTGTTGGAGAAAGCCCTGAAAGGTCATAAACTCGCCCAGTTTGGATAAAAGAAGTTGGTAAAGTTCCTGCGACAACTACACCATGCCGATCTTGGCTAGTTAAAGTAAACATCGGATCATCGTTCCCTTTAAAGCGTCTCCCATGTTGGCGTTTTTCTAGCCTATCAGGAGTTAAAACAGGAATGGCAATTTTAGTTCCCTCACCTTTTCCTCTGGTTAAGGTTGGTGCTATGCCACGTGATAAATAGACTTCTCCATTCATCCCTTTGCCTGACGGATTAACATTACCTAATCGTTCAAGACTAACTGAGCTGATTTCTCCTCTGAGAGGAAATAGGAATCGGGGACGGTATCTTCTAGAATGTCCGATAATAAAAATTCTTTCACGGTTTTGCGGCACTTGGAAATCTTTACTGTTAAGCACCTGCCATTCAACATCATACCCCAACTCATCCAATGAGGTGAGGATTGTTCGAAATGTCTCTCCCTTGCCGTGACTGAGTAAGCCCTTGACATTTTCGAGAAATAAAAAACGTGGTTGGATCTGTTTGGCCGCTCGAGCAATTTCGAAGAACAAAGTTCCCCTAGTATCCTCAAATCCCAATCGTCTGCCTGCGAGTGAAAATGCCTGGCAAGGGAATCCCCCACAGATGATGTCCACTTGCCCTCTAAGTTGTCTAAAGTCTTGGTCTGTGACTTGTCTAATATCATGTAATTCTATTTCTCCTTCCGTGTCGTAGATGGCTTGGTAGGATTTTCTTGCGAACTTGTCAATTTCACAATAACCAATGCACTCATGGCCTTGGCTTTCTAATCCCATCCTAAAGCCTCCAATTCCTGCAAACAAATCTAAAAACTTCATGTCTCTCATTCCTTTCTGACAAAATAAAAAAGGACCTTACTTCTTGCGTAACGTCCTTTCTTAACAATGATCTTCCATTTCTGGGGCAGTGATAAGTTCAAAAATGAACCAAATCATTCCTAATCCCCAAATACCTAATAATATCCACCAAAACATCTTACTCACCCCCTTTTAGTTCTTTTAAGCGTTGGACCTTGGTCCATTCGGATAAGACGCCATTAAAGACATATTCCGCTATCGTTTCTGCCCTATCTGCAAACCTCATATACTCTAAAGCGTACTGATACCGATGATCAAAATAAATCATGGCATAATCACTAGCAGCCTGTGATAGACCAACTTGTCTCAACTGATCATGTACCAAGCCCCAAATGTAATCTCTGTCGTATCTTGTGACTCGGTCTACTTTACGTTGAAAATTGTCATTGTCACATTTCTTACTTGTTAGACTTTCTTTCTCCTCCTCGTCTTCAATGACTGACTCACTCTCTTTAGTTTCACTCATATCAGTCTCACTAACTTCAGTCTCACTAGTGGCTGAATTTAAGACTGGCCCCGGCTGATTTTGATACCCCCCTAGTGTTTTTTTAACACCACCCCCGTCTGAATTTGAGACAGGGGTAGGTTCATGTTCCAACTCCCCCAAATAAATCTTATTGGCCAAACGTCCTTTTTCACTGGAAGATTGTTGGACTTCATCTATCAAACCATACTCTCGTAAGGTTTTCTTAATCGACAATAATTTTGACTTGGAACAGCCAAGTAGTGCCATGAGCTTGGAGTTGGAATAGACCAAATAAATAGCTCCATCTTCATCTATCCATCCTCTACTTAATGACAATTCCAAACGGTCTTTTAGAACAGCATAAGCAACCTTAACCTCAAGTTTCATGTCCTTGTAGCGCTCACTCTCAAATAAGAGTTTTGGGAGTTTATAGTAACGCTCTGACGTTAGATAGTGATTTGCGGTGATACGTTTCATGATTGTCCCTCCAACACTAACAAACCAACATTCCCCATATCATCAAACTGGATTAAGCCAAACTCTTCCATTTCAACAACAATCCTCTTTGCTTTCTCGATATCAATTCTCATGATAGCCATGAGATGACACATCACAATTTGTCGTGATGACTGTTCATTCTTTTGCATGATTTTCCTCCTGAAAATAAAAAAAGCGAGAACACTTATTGAAATGTTCTCGCTCACATAAAAATATATTTTTACAAATACAAATGTTGAAGAATAGCAATTCTGCACAGTATATTTATATAAAAACAAAAATCCTGCCAAAGATTTTTTGGCAGGATTTTTGGCAGGAAACCAAATCAAATTATCAGTTTCTTTAAATCGCTATAAGCTCTAAAAGACTGGTAAATCGGGCTTCCGCTCTCAAATTGCTATGTGCTTCTTATTTAAGAGTAACTGAAGCTCCAGCTTCTTCCAATTTAGTTTTGATTTCTTCTGCTTCTGCAGTTGCAACACCTTCTTTAACAACAGTTGGTGCTCCATCAACAAGTTCTTTAGCTTCTTTAAGACCAAGACCTGTGATTTCACGAACAGCTTTGATAACGCCGACTTTCTTGTCGCCTGCTGCAGTCAATTCAACGTCAAATGAATCTTTTGTAGCTGCGGCTTCACCAGCACCAGCAGCAGCTACAGCTACAGGAGCAGCTGCAGTTACACCAAATTCTTCTTCGATAGCTTTTACAAGGTCGTTCAATTCAAGGATTGAAGCTTCTTTAATTTCAGCAATAATATTTTCAATGTTCAATGCCATTGTTATTTCCTCCAAATATGTTTTCGTTATTTATTATTAGTTTGTAGCATAGACTACGCGCAACTTAAAATTAAGCTGCTTCTTCTTTGTTGTCTGCAACCGCTTTGACTGCAAGAGCAACATTGCGAACTGGTGCTTGAAGCACAGATAGTAGCATAGATAGAAGTCCTTCGCGATTTGGAAGAGTTGCAAGAGCAACGATTTCTTCTTTAGATGCAACAGCACCTTCAATAGCTCCACCTTTAATTTCAAGTGCATCAGCTTCTTTAGTAAAATCATTGATGATTTTTGCTGGTGCTACAACATCTTCATTTGAAAATGCAACAGCAGATGGTCCAACAAATGCATCAGCAAGACCTTCAAGTCCAGCTTTTTCAGCTGCACGACGTAAGATTGAGTTTTTAATGACTTTATACTCAACTTCGCTTCCACGAAGATTACGACGAAGAACTGTGTCTTGTTCAACTGTAAGACCACGAGCATCAACAACAACGATACTTGCAGCTGCTTTCATTTTTTCAGCAACTACATCAACTAGTTCCGCTTTTTTAGCAATACTTGCTTCACTCATTTAGTGTTTCACCTCCGTAATTATTTTGCTTGGGGAATTTTTCCAAAAGAAAAAACGCGCCCAAACCTAGACACGAAAGTACAATACGTTTCTTTTACATGATCCGTTTTGTCCTCGGTAGGATCTTTATGAGTCGAGCTCCCCTACTGTCTTAGGCAGTTTTTTCAAACCATTAATGATTGTAACATAAGAAAAAAAAGATTGCAAGAGTTTTTAATAATTTTTATAATTAGAACGAAAATCTATTCTTTTTAGTTAGCAGATTTATTAAATTATTGGAAAAATAAAAAAGCAGACCATAAAGATCTGCTCTAACTATCTTATGTTTATTATGCTTTTACAATTGGAATCCAAAGTTCCATTTTGTAGTCTTTGCTATCCATATCCCCTTCATAATAATATTCAAAGTCAGGTTTTCCTGAATGAACATAACCATGTTCTGGAAAAAATACTTCCATTGCATATTTCCAACCATTATGAATACATTCCGGAACACTTCCTGTTAACTCTACAATGGCATATTCTGCTTCTTCAACTTTCAAAACATCTAAGCCCATACTTTTTGCTTTATCTACATCTGTAACGATATACCCTGCTATGTAATTAATAGTACTTGGTTGTTCTACATTGTAACAAACACCGACACTTTGACCTTCTCCCAATCTTGCTAATTCATCATGACGATATTCTCCATATAGTTTATTCCAAACACTCGGACATAATGATGAATTGATATTTTGTTCATTCCTACCTGCAACTGTAAATGAATTTTTCTTTTGAATTGTGATGTTCATACTTCTTCCTCCTCTTACACTTAGTGCTAGCTGTACTCGTGAAACTATTTTGAATGGTTTTCCATTTCTTACCTCTGAAGGTGTAAATCCATGAAATTTTTTGAATGCAGTCCCAAATGAATCAGATGATTCATATCCATACTTCATCGCTATATCAATAACTTTAATATTGGTATCTCTCAGTAAAAAAGCCGCTTCTGTCAACCTTCGACTTCTAATATACTCTGACAATGTTGTATCTGTTAATATAGAAAAGAGTCTGCTAAACATAGGATAAGAATAAGTGGATAAATGGGTAATTTTATCTTCATCTATTTCGCTATCCAGCACACTTTCAATGTAGTTAATTGTTTCATTAAAAAATTGAATTATCTGCATATTTTACTTCTATTCATTTTTCTATCCTATGTAAAGATACCAAAATCTCTAACTTCTTTACCTTTAGTACAATAATCTTTCAGAGTTTTATCCCTTGATACATTGAAGGCACAAATCCCTAAACTGTCCATCCAATTGGGCAATCTCCATCAGGGTATCTGCTAAAGAACTATAGGCTTCCTGCCTGCTGTCCAGATAGGCTTGGCTAAAAAGCATAGCAATTTTTTCCTTCAAGTCTGCTCTGACAGGATCATAACCTTTCAAAAATTGACTCAAGTAAAGACTTCTAACTGCTGCCAAACGAAATGAAAAAAATTGATGAAGTTGTTTTTGTTCCGCATTTAAGCCGTTTGCTCGAATAGTTTTAGCATAGTCCTCAATTATACCAACCTCACCATTTTCATATCGTTGTTTCATGATAATAGAGACACTGTGATAAATCTCCTGACTTGTTGGAAGCTTATTTCTTTGCAAATTTCCCCACATGGAATAAGCTCCTCTTTTATAGTCAATCGCTTCTACTTTCCACGCTTTACAAAAATCACGAAAATCCATTTTCACACAAGGATAGCCTGCCGGATCATGGAAATAAATCCAATGCTCATCCATGTCATAAACTGAAACAAAATGATCCACACCTCGTAGATGGCTATGATTGAGATTATAAGTCAGATATCCCATATCCAAAGGACCTACAATAACAGATCCATGGTCTAGATATGTCTTGAGTTTTTCTTTTAGTTCTATCACATTGACTGGCTCTGAAGAATCACAGAAAAACTCCTCATAGTCAAATCCAAGAATTTGTAAACAATGACTAATGGACTCATCTGGCATGCCATTATCAAAGAAAACCAAAGGATGTCTGTCGTCTTTTTTCACAAGGGTAGCTCCATTACCCATGACCATGATCGCTTCTAGGTAGTCCGAGCGAAAATCATAGCCCGCAGCCTGTAAGGCCATAGCCGTCGAATGAGAATAACAAATCGGAATATCACCAAAGTATAAATTCATCTTCCTACCTCCTTGCCTATAGTATAAACGATAGGAAAATTTATCCCCCATCAAATTTGTACGGAATTTATAGGTTTGCGCAGAAGAAAGAAATTTCACATGTTTTATTGTAAATCAAAAAAGCTATTAAAAAATGAAACTATTGTCTAAAAACATCAAAGGCTAAGCTTTTACTGCACTAATTTTACAATTTTTTCTAACTATTAACAATCGTAACATAAGAAAAAAATTACAAGACTTTTTGATCATTTTTTATAATTGGAGTGAAAAGCTATCCCTTTTGATTCGTAGATTTATTAAATTGTCGGAAAAAGAGAAAATGGTAAGAACTAATACGAAAAGACGATAGAATGTTTCATTCTACCGTCTAATGTGTTTTTATTCCTTGTTCAGTTCGACACTGGTTTTTTAATCTTCCCAAAATCAACGGTAATCTATTAAAGTCTTTTCTTTTAGAATGACAGGTATGTTAAAAGCTATGATTTCCGCTAGTACAGTAGCAAGCGCATCGTATACGTCAAATACTACACTAGTATTACCTAATGGTAATAACTCATTAATAAAAGACATCAGTACAACCGCTATACATATATACATAGGTGTCTTTTTAGAAAATTCAATAGTTGAGACTTCATTTACACTGAATGTTGGACTAAAAGGTTGTTTTAGCATAGCTGTTCCAATCCATGCTCCTCCAAAACTAGGGTGTGACATAAAATATAGGAACAACTGAATTAATTGAATAATATTTTCTTAAAAATATTGTGAGTAGCCAAATTAATAATCCTAAAATCGCCATAATTTCAATGGAACTGATTCTCAATTTTCTTTTCTTCATATGCTCCAACTTCTCATCAACTTTCAATTTATCCATTTCTATTATACTAAATATCCCACTCTTATCTCATCATAACAGAAAATATGACAATCTAGTAATATCAGTCTTTCCATTCAGCCTAGTTTTGTCTTTTCAAACATTTCTTCTTGCAGATTTAAATGCTAAAGTCCTACGTAATAAAAAATTCACTAGTTCATCGTAAATGTTCCCAACATTTTACAAACCTAAAATGCTTCCTTCAATCTTCAAAAAATGAAAGAATAACGGCTTTTTCTTGCTCTGTACAAGCAACCAATGGGAGGCGGAGTGTTCCGACTTCAAAACCTTGATTATTTAGCACAGTTTTAAGTGGAGCTGGGTTTGTTACGGAAAAGAGAGCTTCTATTTTTGGTAACAGCTGACGTTGAATCTGAGCAGCTTTTTTCAGCTTACCTTCGTCTAAGGCTGCAAACATTTTATAAAAGTCATCTCCATTGGTATGAGCCGCAACAGATATAACGCCCTGTGCTCCGATTGCCTTTGCATGAAAAGCTTGTCCGTCTTCCCCAGTATAAATTAGAAAGTCCTGTGGCGCATGTTCAACCAAATGAGTAAGAGCATCTATGCCTGTGCAATCTTTGATTGCAATAATATTTGGCAATTGTGCTAAGCGCAAGGAAGTTTCTACTGTCAAACCAGCAACCGTTCGGCTAGGAACATTATAAACGATGACTGGCAGATTTGAAGCTTCCGCAATCGCTTTATAATGCTGATATAGACCTTCTTGAGTCGGTTTGTTGTAATAAGGAGTCACTGCAAGTCCGGCAGCAAAACCACCAAATTTGTCAACTTCACGCGCAAATTCAACTGAATCTCGAGTATCATTTGTACCAATTCCGGCTATCAACGGAACTCGCCCTTTTACAATCTTTTGAACCGCTGCAAATAATTCTAGCTCCTCTTCATGCGTCAGAGTTGGGCTTTCACCTGTCGTTCCTGCAATAATCATTCCTTCTGTATGATGCGCTAGAAGGTGTTCAATCAGTTTAGGAAGAGCTTCAAAGTTAATGCTACCGTCCTCTTTAAACGGTGTTACAAGTGCTGTTATAATTCTTGCTTTTTTTAAATCTTCTATAGACATAAATCTCGTCCTCCTAGCTTGCAAAATACAACTATACAAATATTATCTCACATTTTACTTCAATTCGAAAATGACCTCTGCTGTTGGATGCACCAAGCCACGTTCATGCAAGGTCTCAGCAATTTGAACAGAATTCCAAGCCGCACCTTTGAGCAGGTTGTCTGAAACCACCCACATATGAATCCCTTTTTCAGCATCCAAATCTTTGCGGATACGACCAATAAATGTTTCTTTTTTGCCGACAGCATTGACAGCTTGAGGGTAGATTTGATGAGCAACATCATCCTCTAATACTGCTCCAGGAAAATTGGCAATAGCTACTTTGACCTCTGCGATAGGCGCTACTTCTTTTGTCTCGATGTAGACAGACTCTGAGTGCGCTGAAAGAACAGGGATACGAACACAAGTAGCAGAAACCGCAATCGTGTCATCTTCCATGATCTTCTTGGTTTCATTGGTCATCTTCATCTCTTCGTAGGTGTAGTCATTGTCCGTAAAGACATCAATTTGAGGAAGAGCATTAAAAGCAATCGGATAGTGTTTCTTGTCACCGCCGGAAGGCAAAATCTCAGCCTTGATATCACGCGGATCGACTCCGTCATTTAAGACCTCACGCAGTTCACGCTGAGTTTCAAGAATAGCTCCCATACCAGCTCCAGACACGGCCTGATAGGTAGATACGATGATGCGCTCTAAGCCCCATTTCTGACGAACAGGCTCCAGCGCTACCATCATCTGAATGGTGGAACAGTTAGGGCAGGCAATAATCCCGTTATGAGCATCAAGTGCATGTGCATTGACCTCTGGTACAACCAAAGGAACATCAGGATTCTGACGGAAATAAGAGGTGTTATCCACCACAACAGCTCCTGCTTTGACAGCGTAAGGAGCATACTTGGCAGACGTTGAGCCACCTGCTGAAAAGAGAGCGATATCTACACCTTCAAAGGCAGTTTCCGTTGTTTCTTCAATTGTGATGTCTTGGTCTTTGAACTTCAAAACTTTCCCAGCAGAACGAGCTGAAGCCAAGTAGCGTACTTTTTCAATCGGAAGACTTGATTCTTCCAGCATTTTAATCATTTGAGCTCCAACGGCACCTGTAGCACCTACCACAGCAACTGTGTATCCCATAACATACCTCTCTGAATTTTCAAAAAATTTGTGTATTGCTGGTATTATACTACTTTTCTAAAGAATTGAAAAGACTTATAAGAAAAAAATCCCCACTAAAAAGTAGGGATTGAGGGCACTTACGTGTGATGAGCAGGTTCACACAACTCATCAAGGTCCGCTCCTGCGTATATGACCTCCCATGCTCAATATGTGGCTTGCGCCACCTATCGACTCATCGCATATCTAGCATTCTACTATAGAGAATCCTAAAAGTCAAACTATTTTTTATGAGAGATTTTCTAGCTTATCCATATTTGAAATTGGTGCCTTAAAAGAGTAAAATAGTTTTTAGGAGGATAAAGTTATGGATACTACGAAACAGCCTGTCCCCATGCCTCAAGATAGGCGAACAATGGCTATCTTGCTAGGAGCTGTAGGTGGCTGCCTTGATGTTTTCTCGCATATGCAATTTAGTACGCTAATCGCAACCCAAACAGGGAATATTCTTTTAATTGTAGCCGACTGGGATGGTCCAACCGTAAAGACGGCTTATCGCATTCTTTCACTTATCTTCTTTACTTTTGGTTTTATCCTTGGTATTCTACTTAAAGAACAGGCTCAAAGTTCACATTGGCGTACTTGGGGAATCTTACCGTTAACTCTCATCACTTTCCTCTTTCCGTTCTTTCACTCTCATTATTTTATCTGGGTGATATTATTTGCAACCTCTACAGGAATGGTCATGTTAACTTATACAGGCTCAAAAATCGAGTCTTATCCCTACATGATTATGATGACTTCAGGAAACTATCGGAGAATGGTCACTGCTTGGTATGAATATATTCGTTTTAAAGATCGTAGACATATTATTAAAAGGCAAGCGGCTAATTACTCTATGATTGTCGCTAGTTTCATCGGCGGTGCTATTTTTACTGGATTTCTCACACGTTTCATTCATCAATACGCTATCTGGACAGTCACTACTATTTTGACGATTATTATCATTCATTATACCAGATACAACCATATACATCACTTAGAGCAAAAAAATATCTAACACTTAATGAAAATCGAAAGCAAACTAGGAGCTAAGTAAGAAAAAAAACCGAACCAATCCTCTTGGGTAATGCTCACAAAGAGAATTGGTTCGGTTTTTGCTAGTTCATCAATACTTGCCTGCGATATTTCATTTATCGATCCTCTTCATCAGTTTTTAACTACTGATAGAAAAACTTCCTCATCTATCAATCTCACAAATACTTGCTTCCTTCTTTAATGCTGAGTTTGCTCAGCCTATCTTTGTATTTTTCGATAAATTCCCGCACCCAGTCGGGATTGGTCTTGGAGTAGTCCCGAAGTGCCCAACCAATGGCCTTATTGATGAAAAACTCGGTCTGATTAAGATTATTAATCAGGATTTGCTCCAGCAGCTGGACATCCGTTTCTTCTTTTTGAAGCAATTGATGTTCAATGGCAAGGCGCCGCAGCCAAAAATCTTCATCCCTGCTCCACTCCAACACAAATTTCTTTGTCTCAGGATAGTGCAGGCAAATAAAGCCTACTGAGCGGCACAAAAAGTCAATGGTGTCCCACCATGGCTTTGTTTGTGCTAATTTCTTTATCTTTAGCAAATCGCTTGGTTTCAAAGCTTTTTGTTTCAATTGCAAATAATCCAGCACCGCATATTGCATTTCACGATAGGGGTTCTCCCAAGTCTGATTGACAAATTCCCAATCTATCGTAGACTTGTGATTTTTCTTAAAAAATATCTTAGAAACTTGGCGTCTAACAGGTGTTTTAACTCCTAAAAACTCAAATTGGTCTTTCATGTATGCTTTCATGTGAATAGCATCTTCAGGGTTTGCTACTTCTTTTAATCCTTGTAAAATATCTTCTACTTTCATATTACCATTCACTTTCAACATTCATATCTTTGAATAATTTAATTGGTCTTGCTGGTTTATCTAAACTCTTCTGCAACCAAACTGTATCATGCCAGCAGCCAAATTTATAGCCGATTTTTGGGAAATGCGCTACTTGCTGATAACCACGTTTTTTATGGAAAGAAATACTGACGTCATTCGGCAGAGCAATACAAGCTAGAAAATGAACAAACCCTTGCTGTTCAAGAATTTCTTCCAATTTGTCATAAAGCTGCTTCCCAATCCCTCTGCCGCAATTCTCATCAGCTACATAGACCGACAGCTCAACAGCCCAGTTGTATGCCTCTCGACCATAATAAGTCGAAGCATAAGCATAACCCAGAATGACTCCCTCTTCCTCTGCCACCAGATAAGGATACCTTTCCAAGGTCTTCTCAATCCGGCCAGAAAATTCCTCCACCGACGGAACATCATACTCAAAAGTAATGGCTGTTTTCTCCACATAAGGCGCGTAAATAGCTACAAGAACAGCGGCGGCGTTTTTATTTGCTAATCTGATGTTCATCCGAACGTTCCTTTCTTCTTATTACTTTCATAAAAGTGAAGTATATCACCATGTATATTTTACAAAATTCAAAAAGAAAAGGCTCTCTCGAACCTTTTTCGTTTTAAAATAGTCCAATAGCTGTACCATCTGGTGCAACATCCATATTGAGGGCTGCCGGGCGTTTTGGCAGACCGGGCATCGTCATAACATCACCAGTTAGGGCGACAATAAAACCTGCACCCAATTTTGGAACTACTTCGCGGATAGTGATTTCAAAGTTTTCTGGCGCTCCCAGAAGATTTGGATTATCTGAAAAACTGTACTGGGTCTTGGCCATACAAATTGGCAGCTTATCCCAGCCGTTCTTGACAATTTGAGAAATTTGAGTTTTTGCTTTCTTTTCAAAATTAATTTTTGTTCCACGATAGATTTCCTTGACAATTTTCTCGATTTTTTCTTCAACTGTCAGATTATTATCATAGAGTCGAGTGTATTTGGCAGGTCTCGTTTCAATCGTTTTGACCACAACTTCCGCAAGAGCCAATCCACCGTCAGCACCATCTGCCCAGACACTAGCCAATTCCACAGGTACATCAATTTGAGCACAAAGTGCTTTCAGCTCAGCAATTTCAGCTTGGGTGTCCGTCACAAATTCATTGATAGCCACCACGACCGGAACACCAAATTTACGGATATTTCCCACATGACGTTTGAGGTTGGCAAAACCTGCTTTAACCGCTTCAACATTCTCAGTTGTCAGATCTTCTTTGGCGACACCACCGTTCATTTTCAATGCTCTAAGAGTTGCAACAATAACCACTACATCTGGAGCAGTCGGCAGATTGGGCGTTTTGATGTCTAGGAATTTTTCAGCCCCTAGATCCGCACCGAAGCCAGCTTCAGTCACCGTGTAGTCCGCCAAATGCAAAGCTGTTGTCGTTGCCAAAACGGAATTACAGCCGTGGGCGATATTTGCAAACGGTCCACCGTGAACAAAGGCAGGGGTTCCATAAATAGTCTGTACTAGATTGGGCTTTATAGCGTCTTTCAAGATGAGAGCAAGAGCCCCTTCTACTTCCAAATCTCGAACATAAACAGGCGTCCGATCATAACGATAACCAATAACGATATTAGCTAGACGTTCTTTCAAGTCTTCAATACTTGTCGCTAAACAGAGAATAGCCATGATTTCAGATGCAACCGTAATATCAAAACCATCTTCCCGCGGAATTCCATTAACCGGACTGCCCAGACCGACGGTCACATGCCGCAAAGCACGGTCATTCAGATCTACCACGCGCTTCCAGATAATGCGACGTTGGTCAATTCCTAGAGCATTTCCTTGATGTAAATGATTATCAATCAAAGCAGAAAGGGCATTGTTGGCAGTGGTAATCGCATGCATATCTCCTGTGAAATGCAAATTGATGTCTTCCATTGGTAGAACCTGTGCATAACCACCTCCAGCGGCTCCGCCTTTGATTCCCATAACTGGTCCAAGAGACGGTTCACGAATCGCAATCATGGTTTTCTTTCCGATTTTGTTGAGAGCGTCTGCTAAACCAATGGTAATAGTTGATTTTCCTTCGCCGGCCGGTGTCGGGTTGATGGCTGTTACCAAAATCAGCTTACCAACTGGCTTCTTCTGCAATTCCTGAATCTTGTCAAAAGATAATTTCGCCTTGTATTTACCGTAAAGCTCCAAATCATCGTAATCAATTCCAACTTTCTTCACTACATCAGCAATCGGCTGCAAGTCAACACTCTGAGCAATTTCTATATCCGTTTTCATTTGGAATCCTCCAGTTTTGATAGGATTATTATACCAAAAAAATAAAGAAAACAAACACTTTCAAAGCTAAACTTCTCAAAACGTTCGGAAAAGTCTTTTTGATTTACGAATTAACTTTTTTTGTGTAAAATTTAGTTATGAAACTATTGATTACTTCTGGCGGAACGAGCGAAAAAATCGATCAAGTTCGTTCTATTACGAATCACTCAACAGGAAAGCTTGGTGCTCTTATTGCGGAGAGTTTTTTAGCACAAGGCGATCAAGTTACATTAGTCACTACACAGAATGCTGTCAAGCCTACTGCTCATCCAAATTTAACCATTCAAATCATTGAAAATGTTCAAGATTTGCTAGAAACAATGCAGTCTTTGGTCAAAACTCATGATGTTTTGATTCATTCAATGGCCGTTTCTGACTACACGCCTATTTACATGACAGGTTTTGAACAAATCACTGCTTCACAGGATTTAACAGAGTTTTTAAACAAGACCAATGATCAAGGCAAGATTTCATCAAAAGATGAATACCAAGTGCTCTTTCTCAAACAAACACCGAAAATTATCAGTCAAGTCAAAAAATGGAATCCCAATATCCGTCTAATTGGTTTTAAACTCTTAGTTGATGTTTCTAAGGAAGAATTACTGACAGTTGCTCGTGCTAGTCTTGCTAAAAATCAAGCTGAAATAATTGTAGCAAATGACTTGTATGATATTTCCAATAATCAACATCATGCTTACTTAGTCAAAGAAAATTCTGTCATAGAAGCCAACACAAAAGAGGAAATCTCTCAACAACTCGTAACACACATTCACACAAAGGACAATTTATGAAACATATTACTTTAGCCGTCACAGGAAGCATTGCCGCATATAAAGCTGCTGACTTGACCAGTCAATTGACAAAAGACAATCAAAAGGTGACTGTTCTGATGTCTCAAGCAGCTACAAATTTCATTACACCGCTGACTTTGCAGGTATTGTCGAAAAATTTAGTGCATACAGATGTCATGGAGGAGCCTGCGCCAAACAAGGTCAATCATATTGAAATTGCCAAGCAAACGGATCTTTTCTTAGTTGCACCTGCTTCCGCCAATACGATCGCTAAATTAGCTAATGGCTTTGCAGACAATATGATAACCAGTACCGCACTTGCTCTGCCATCAACAGCCAAAAAGGTATTAGCCCCAGCTATGAATACCAAAATGTATGAAAATCCAATCACTCAAGAAAATCTATCTAAACTAGAAAAATACGGCTGGCAAATTATTCAGCCTAGAGAAACCGTCCTAGCCTGTGGTGACCACGGAATTGGCGCCCTTGCTTCTGTAGAAACAATTATAAAAAAAGTAAAGGAAATGATTTATGAAGAAACAATCTAATATTGCTCAAATTGCTATCTTTTTTGCGATTATGCTCGTCATTCATCTATTGAGTTCAGTAATATTTAACCTTTTTCCCGTCCCAATCAAACCAACGATTGTCCACATTCCCGTTATTATTGCAAGTATTTTATATGGACCAAAGGTAGGCGCTATTTTAGGGGCGCTAATGGGTATCATTAGTCTGGTTACGAACACACTTGTTCTCTTGCCAACCAGTTACTTGTTTAGCCCGTTTGTACCTAATGGGAATATTTATTCGCTCATCATTGCCCTTGTTCCGCGAATCTTAATCGGAGTCACTCCTTATTTTGTTTATAAATATCTTAAAAATAAGACCGGACTTATCTTAGCTGGAACAGTCGGTTCGTTGACAAATACTATTTTTGTTTTAGGAGGGATTTTCTTATTATTCTCCAAAGTATATAATGGGAATATTCAGCTCTTACTCGCATCTGTCATTTCAACCAATTCCATTGCTGAAATGATTATTTCTGCGATTCTGACAGTTACCATTATTCCAGCTCTTGAAAAAGTTAGAAAATAATCACGTGAAAACGTGATTTTTTTATGAAAAAATGCTATAATGAAAACGGTTAAACAATGCAGAAAGCTGAAAAATTGAGAAAAATGGATGTGCTCGCTCCTTTATTAAATAAGTAATGACATTTCCTGTTTTCACTGATTTTTCATAAGCTTCCCTATTTTAAAAAGGAGATTTCGTAATGACTTACCAAGAAAATTTCAAAAAATGGCTTGATTTTGCAGAACTTCCAGACTACCTTCGTAAAGAATTGGATTCGATGGACGAAAAGACAAAAGAAGATGCTTTTTATACCAATCTTGAATTTGGTACCGCTGGTATGCGTGGTCTGATAGGAGCTGGTACGAATCGTATCAATATTTATGTTGTTCGTCAGGCAACTGAAGGTTTAGCACGTTTGATTGATGAAAAAGGTGAAGATTTCAAAAAACGCGGTGTCGCTATCGCTTATGACTCTCGTCACTTCTCTCCAGAATTCGCCTTTGAATCTGCTGCTGTTTTAGCAAAACATGGCATTAAATCTTATGTATTTGAAAGTCTCCGTCCAACACCAGAACTGTCATTTGCGGTTCGCTATTTAGGAACTTTTGCTGGAATTATGATTACTGCTAGCCACAATCCTGCTCCATTTAATGGTTATAAAGTTTATGGTGAAGATGGGGGGCAAATGCCGCCGCATGATGCTGATGCCTTGACAGATTATATTCGTGCAATCGAAAATCCATTTGCCATTGAAGTTGCTGATGTTGAAGCCGAAAAAGCATCTGGATTGATTGAGATCATCGGTGAAAATGTCGATATTGAATACCTAAAAGAAGTAAAAGACGTCAACATCAACCAACAATTGATTGATGAATATGGAAAAGACATGAAAATCGTCTACACTCCGCTTCACGGTACAGGTGAAATGTTAGCACGTCGAGCATTTGCCCAAGCTGGTTTTGATTCTGTTCAGGTTGTTGAAGCTCAATGCGTGCCAGATCCAGACTTCTCCACTGTCAAATCACCAAATCCAGAAAACCAAGCTGCTTTCGCTCTTGCTGAAGAATTGGGACGTAAAGTTGGTGCGGATGTTCTTGTCGCAACGGACCCAGATGCTGACCGTGTGGGTGTTGAAGTTCTCCAAAAAGACGGTAGCTACCGCAATCTTTCAGGAAATCAAATCGGTGCGATTATGGCTAAGTATATCCTTGAAGCGCACAAGACTGCTGGAACACTTCCTGCCAATGCAGCACTTTGCAAATCCATTGTGTCTACCGATCTTGTGACCAAGATTGCTGAAAGCTACGGCGCTACCATGTTTAACGTCTTAACTGGTTTCAAATTTATCGCTGAAAAGATTCAAGAATTTGAAGAAAAATACAATCACACTTACATGATGGGCTTTGAAGAAAGCTTTGGCTACTTGATTAAACCATTTGTGCGTGACAAAGATGCTATCCAAGCTGTATTGGTTGTTGCAGAATTAGCTGCCTACTACCGTTCTCGCGGCTTAACTCTTGCAGACGGAATTGAAGAAATCTACAAAGAATATGGTTATTATGCTGAAAAGACGATTTCAGTTACTTTGTCTGGTGTTGATGGCGCTGAACAAATCAAAGCTATTATGAGCAAGTTCCGTGACAATGCACCGAAAGAATTCAACGCTACTGCTATTACAGTCACAGAAGATTTCAAAGCACAAACCGCTACCGATTCTGACGGCAATGTAAGGAAATTAACAACTCCAGCAAGTGACGTATTAAAATACACACTTGCTGATAGTTCATGGATTGCTGTACGTCCTTCAGGAACAGAACCAAAAATCAAATTCTACATTGCTGTTGTCGGAGATTCCAGCCAAGACGCTCAAGCAAAACTTGCTAAAATTGAAGCAGAGATCAATGATTTTGTAAAATAAGCAAAAAGTAAAAAGGTTTTGATTTCTCAGTCTAACTTCTACAATATTCAAACTTCGAGTCTGGGACAAGAGTGTCTCAGACTCGAACTGCTTTTATAATAGAAAATAATATTTTCTCTGTTTACAACTTCAAACAGTCTAGCAGACTGTTGTCCTGTTTCACTTCTCTTTCAATATTTTACATTTCATTTCAAATCTCTGCATTATTTTCCTATTTGTGGCATACTAGAATGAACAAAAGAAATGAGGTTATTTTATGGATAAATTTACACAAGATATCAAAGATTTAGAAGTCACGACTGTTGAACGTGCCCGACAAGCCATTGCAAATAAAGAAAATGCAACTTTTTTCATTGGGCGTAAAACGTGCCCTTACTGTCGTAAATTCGCCACTACGCTAGCTAGTGTTGTCGCTGAAACTCAAGCACATATTTTCTTTATCAATAGTGAGGAACCTAGTGAACTGGAAGAGCTCCAAGCTTTTCGTTCCGAATATGGAATCCCAACTGTACCAGGATTTTTACATACAGAGAATGGTCATGTGACTGTCCGTTGTGACTCTTCTATGACGGCTGACGAAATCAAGACATTCGCTAACTTATAAAAATGAAGCTGATATAAATCACCAACTTCACAGCATATTATAAACCAACTAGACAGTGGCTTTTACAATCACAAAGCGAGGCAGGGAGCATGTTATCCTTGCCTCTTAACATTTAATTTCCTTTTAATTTGCCTTCCTGAAAGGCTTGCCACATCTTCTGCTGAGGTTTCGCAAACGGATAGTCGGTAAAGTCATCAGGATGCAGCCACAGAACTTGTTCCTCTTTTTGATTTTTTGTCATATTTGCTACTCGACCGTAAAGCAAACGAATCTGCCACTTGCGATGACTGAACACATGTTGAATTGTCGGAAAAGCTTGCTCCTGCCAATTCACTACCACATCATAGTCCTGCTCAAAGCTTTCTTGCGGAGATAATTCAAATGCAACTTGATTTTCTGCCACTTCAAAAAAGGATAACTGTTCACCGTCCGGAAATTCTTCCACTTCAATCAAAGGAAAGTGCCAAAATCCTGATAAAAGACTGCTTGTTTCATTTTTCTCTAAAAGAAATTCTCCTTGACTATTCTGGATAATCAAACCATACAAATAAACTGGAACTGGTTTTTTCTTAGGAGCTTTGATAGGGTATCTATCCATTGTTCCATGTAAGTAAGCAGCGCTAAATTCCCTTACTGGACTGTCATCAGGTCTAGGGTTGATAGGTGCTTCAATATCTGAGCCTAAATCCATCAAAGCTTGGTTAAAATCTCCCGGTCTTTGGGGGTCAATCAGAATTTCCATCATCGCTTGAAAAACCTTTCGGTTAGCAGGGACACCAATATCCAAATTCACCTCAAATAAACGGCTCAGGACCCGCATAACATTCCCATCAACCGCTGGCTCAGGCAAGCCAAAAGCAATACTTGCAATAGCTCCTGCTGTATAAGGACCAATTCCTTTCAGACTAGAAATCTCCTCGTAAGTGTGAGGAAACTCGCCACTAAAATCTGTCATAATCTGCTGAGCAGCCTGTTGCATATTGCGTACTCGCGAGTAGTAACCTAGCCCCTCCCAAGCTTTAAGCAAACGTTCTTCTGAAGCCATTGCTAAATCTTTGATTGTCGGAAACCAAGCTAAAAAGCGCTCATAGTAAGGAATAACCGTATCTACCCGTGTTTGCTGAAGCATAATTTCTGAAATCCAGATATGATAAGGATTACTGCTTCTCCGCCAAGGCAAATCACGTTTATTCTCATCATACCAAGCTAATAATTTTTGGCGAAAGGAGACAATTTTTTCATCCTCCCACATCTCAATTCCATATTTTTTCAAATCTAACATAACTTTAGTATAACACAAAATAAAAAGAGAACCCAGAACTTGAATTCTGGATTCTGTCTTGGCTTTCTAATAATGACCAACTGCTTGACTGGCAGTAATCAATGTTAATTTATAAACATCATCAGCGTTGCATCCACGTGAAAGGTCGTTTACTGGATGATTCAATCCTTGCAAAATAGGGCCGACTGCTGAAAAGCCACCGAGGCGCTCTGCCATTTTATAGCTAATATTTCCAGCTTCGATACCAGGAAATACAAAGACAGTCGCTTGACCAGCTACATTGCTGCCAGGAGCTTTTAACTCTGCTGTTTTAGGTACAAATGCCGCATCAAACTGTAATTCTCCATCAATAGCAAGATCTGGTCGCATTTCTTGCGCAAGTTTCGTTGCTTCGACGACTTTATCAACCTTTTCACCAAATCCAGAACCTTTAGTTGAATAACTCAGCATCGCCACTTTAGGGTCAATATCAAAGATTTGCGCGGTCAAGGCAGAGTTAATAGCAATTTCTGCTAATGTTTTAGCATCTGGATCAATATTGATTGCACAATCACTGAAAACATAGCGTTCATCACCGCGAACCATGAGAAAGGCACCAGATGTGCGAGAAACCCAAGGAAGTGTTTTGATAATTTGAAGAGCTGGGCGAACCGTGCTTGCTGTAGAATGAATCGCACCAGAAACCATACCTTGTACTTTACCAAGATAAACAAGCATGACACCAAAATAATTGACGTCCTCTTTCAATAATTTACGCGCTTCGTCTTCTGTGATTTTTCCTTTACGGCGTTCTACAAAAGCTGCAACCATTTCTTCAAAGCATGAACAATTTTGAGGGTCAATGACTTCATAACCTTCTGTCACACCTTCAATTTCAAGGTAAATACGAATTTTTTCAGGATTTCCCAATAAAACAGGTGTGATACTTGTTTCCTTTACCAAACGTTTAGTAGCTTGAAGAATACGTGGTTCTTCACCTTCTGGTAAGACAATCTTCACTTCTTTGTCTTGCAATGTTTCACGAATTGTTTCAAAAATTTTCATGTTTTACTCCTTAATTATTGCTTAATTTTTGAATGACTGTTTGAAAGTCTTCCGGAAAAGGACTTGATTTATTCACAACTTCCTCATGGAATGGATTGTAAAAACGCAATGAATGACAATGAAGCGCTTGTCGCGTTATTCCGTCAGTCATGCTTCCACCATATAAGTCATCTCCCAAGAGCGGAAAACCAATATAAGAAAAATGAACCCTAATCTGGTGTGTTCGTCCTGTATGAAGATGAATATCCACGAGATAAATATCATCATACTGCGCTAAAACTTTATAACTCGTATGAGCATATTTTCCATTTTTTGCCACACAGCGAGTAATGATACTACTATCTTCACGCGCTATGGGAGCAATAATATCTCCTTCTGGCTTTAACGGTGCCGAACCCTTGACCAAAGCATAATAATGCTTCTCAATGACTTTCTTTTGCAATTGTTTATCTAATCTTGCATGAGCATAACCATGCTTTGCAAACAACATCAGACCACTCGTATCACGGTCTAAACGAGTCACAATATGAATCTGCTGATTTTCATAATGATTTGCAATATAATAAGCCTTCACAAAATTGGCCATTGTATTGGAATGATTCACACTAGGAATGCTGGCCACGCCTGCTGGCTTGTTCAAAATCAAAAAATGTGCATCTTCGTAGACAATTTCTAAATCTTTCTCTACAGCTTGCAAACTGCCAAAACCTTCTTCTGCAGGAATATCGACGGCAACTTTGTCGCCAATATCTAACAAATAAATGGCATTTTGCTTTTTGCCATTTACCTGAATATCCCCACCAGAAAACTTAATTTTTGCGAGCAAACTTTTGGAAATTTCGTGCTTTTTTAAAAAGGTCTTAACTTTAACATGTTCATCTGCAGTAAATTCAAACCTCATTCCTCCACCTCGCCAATAAAAGCATCTTTTACACGATTCCAGAAACTCGTATGACTCGGTGTAGCAAGAAAGTTAATCTTATGTTGATCAATTTGAAATTCAATTTTAGAAATATTGTTTATCATAAAATTCTGATTGTCAATCGAAATCGCATGTCGGTCATTCCAAGTCGGCACGATTTCAATTTTATCTTTCTTAGGAACGATAATTGAGGAGCCCAGGGTTCGAAACACACGATTATTTAAGCTTGCAACTTCTGCAATCTGAAGAGCTTCAATAGTCGGGTGGAGAACAGCTCCGCCTAGCGATTTATTGTAAGCTGTGCTTCCTGTCGGAGTTGATACTGAAATGCCATCACCACGAAAGCGCTCAAAATGCACTTGATTGATAATGATATCAGCGACCATTGTTCGTCCAGAACGCTTGACTGTCGCCTCGTTCAAAGCACGTTTTATACAAACTTCATTATTTCCGTGGAAAATTTTCACATTCAAAATCGGATAAGACACCTTTGCGCCTGTATCTAATTTTAAATTATCAATTAGTTTGTCCAACTCAAAATCTCGATAATCTGTATAAAAGCCCAAATGTCCTGTGTGAACACCAACAAAGCGAACTTTGTCTAGCTGATCTTCATATTTGTGAAAGGCTGACAAAAGCATCCCGTCGCCACCGATTGAAATGACAATATCAGGATTATTATCATTCAAAATAAAATGATTTTGCTTTAATTTTTGTTTTAATTGGCGACAAAGTTCTTGACTTTGCCGTCTGCGATTACTGATAATCCCTATTCTTTTACCTGTATTCTTCATCTGTATCGTCACTATTTCCTACGCCATCATTTAATTTACGACTAATTGGGTCAAATAAAGCTTGTGCCTCTTGAATATCATCGCGAATTTTTCCCATTTCTTCGTCTAATTGATAGGCGATTTTTGCTGTAATTTCCAAACGTTTCTTAATCTCATCTGGAAATTCTCCTTTATACTTATAATTCAGAGAATGTTCAATCGTTGCCCAAAAATTCATGGACAGAGTACGAATTTGAATTTCTGCTAAAATGATTTTATTGCCATTAATTGTATCAACAGGATATTCAATAATGACATGGTAGCTTCGATAACCACTAGCCTTACGGTTTTTAATATAGTCTCGCTCTTGAACAATCCGCATATCATGCCGCTTTCGCAAAACATCCAAAACTTCTTCCACATCATCCACAAATTGAACCATGACCCGCAAACCTGCTATATCCTGCATATCTTGCGCTAGATTTTCCTCTTTAATCCCGCGCAAAGCCATTTTTTCTTTGATGCTTTCTATCGGTTTTACACGACCTGTCACAAACTCAATCGGAGAATGCTTTTTTTGTTTTCGATACTGTTTACGAATCCCACGCAGTTTGATCTTTAATTCACCAACCGCTTGAATATAAGGATCCAGAAACTCTTCCCACTCTAATTGCATACACTCACCTTGTCATTTTACTTAATTTTTTATAAAATAAACACAATACTTATTATAACATAAATCGCTTTCAAACAAAAGAAAAGGATTGGAAAATGGATCATTTGGAAATTGAATACAAAACGCTTCTGACAAAAAATGAGTACCAACAGCTGTTACCACTGTTTTCAAAGATAAAAGCTACCAAGCAGATAAACTACTATATTGACACAGCCGACTTTTCAATTCGAGATGCAAAAATGGCACTTCGGATTCGTACTTTTGAAACTCGTGCCGAATTAACTTTAAAAATTCCGCAGCAGGTCGGTAATATGGAATACAATCAATTTCTCACTTTAGAAGAGTCTCACACTCTCATCAATACATGTGTGCTACCTGAAGGAGAAATACACACTCTGCTGACTCAGGCTGCTATCAACCTCGAGAAATTAAAGATTCTAGGGAACTTGACAACTATTCGCTATGAAAAAGAGACTACTATTGGCTTGATGGCACTTGATGAAAATCATTATTTTGACAAAACAGACTACGAATTAGAGCTAGAAGTAACAGATGCTAAAATTGGAAAAGAACAATTCAATCACTTTTTACAGGATCATCATATCCATTATAAATATGCAAAACCTAAAGTTGCAAGATTTGCTCAAAACTTATGAATAAAAAGCTGAAATTTTGCTTATTTTTTGATAAAATGGAGTGTAGAAATCAAAAGGAGTCTTAATAAGTTATGATGGATATACTGACGGATAAAGCACAGATGAAGTTGTTTGCACTAAATTCCAATCACGATATTGCCGAAAAAATCGCTAAAGCTGCTGATGTGCCTCTTGGAAAACTTTCATCACGTCAATTTTCAGACGGAGAAATCCAAGTAAACATCGAGGAAAGCGTGCGTGGCTTTGATGTATTTATCATTCAATCAACGAGTTTCCCTGTCAATAATCATTTGATGGAACTTCTCATCATGGTGGATGCTTGCAATCGCGCCAGCGCTAATTCTGTCAATGTTGTGATGCCATATTTTGGCTATGCTCGTCAAGACCGAACGGCCGCTCCTCGCGAACCAATTACAGCCAAGCTCGTAGCGAATATGCTGGTTAAGGCAGGAGTTGATCGTGTTCTAACCCTAGATTTGCATGCTGTCCAAGTCCAAGGCTTCTTTGATATCCCTGTTGATAACCTTTACACCGTTCCTCTTTTTGCCAAACATTACTGCGAAAAAGGCTTGTCTGGCGAGGACGTAGTTGTGGTCAGTCCCAAAAACTCTGGTGTTAAACGTGCTAGAAGCTTAGCAGAACATTTAGATGCTCCAATTGCGATTATCGACTACGCTCAAGACGATACCCACCGTAACGAAGGATACATTATCGGAGATGTTGCTGGGAAAAAAGCTATCCTTATTGATGATATTTTAAATACCGGACGTACCTTTGCGGAAGCTTCAAAAATCGTTAAACGTGAAGGTGCAACAGAGATTTATGCAGTTTCTAGTCATGGTTTATTTGTTGAGGGAGCCGCTGAAAAGTTAGATAACTCTCCTATCAAAGAAATCCTGGTTACTGACTCAGTTGTAACGAAAGAAAAAACTCCGAAAAATGTTCAATACATTACTGCAAGTGGGCTAATCGGAGATGCAATCGTTCGTATCCATAAAAGAAAACCAGTCAGTCCACTGTTTGCTTACAATAAAAAGAAATAAGGAGAAATCTTGATTTATTTCGATAATGCAGCAACAACTCCCATGTCAAAAGCTGCTATTACTGCTATGACACAGGTTATGGAAAATACCTTTGGCAATCCATCTAGCATTCATAGCCACGGAAGAGCTGCTAGTAAAATTCTTCGCAAAGCCCGACAAGAACTTGCTGACCTACTTCATACTAAAAGCCAACATATCATCTTTACATCAGGTGGGACAGAAAGTAACAATACAGCCATAAAAGGATATGCCTTAGCCCATCAAGATCAAGGAAAACACATTATTACTACTGCTATTGAGCATCATTCGGTTCTTGAAACGATTGAATATCTGGTGAATAAATTTGGCTTTGAAGCGACTTATATTCAACCCCAAAATGGAGAAATCACAGCTCAGCAGATAAAAGAAGCTCTTAGAGAGGATACTATACTTGTCTCCACTATGTATGCCAACAATGAAACTGGCTACCTGCTTCCAATCAAAGAAATTGCTGAAGTTTTGAAACATCATCCCACTGCTTATCATGTGGATGCAGTACAAATTATGGGCAAATTACCTGTCTATCCTGAAGAACTAGGAATTGACTTCATGAGTGCATCAGCTCATAAATTTCATGGTCCAAAAGGCATCGGCTTCTTGTACTTCAATCATGTAAAATTTGACAAATTTTTACATGGTGGAGATCAAGAGGATAAAAGACGTGCAGGAACTGAGAATTTAGCGGCTATTGCCGGTATGGTTGCGGCTCTAAAAGAGAGCCTCAATTGCTACCAAGAAAACATGGAACATGTTGAAAGCTTGAAACAGCAACTTCTCTCTGAACTTGACGGAATCCATTACTATATAAATAATGATTCTCATACACTCCCCTATGTAATAAATCTCGGCTTTCCTAAACAAGCTAATGACTTACTACTTATGCGTTTAGACTTAGCTGGAATCTCTATCTCAACTGGCTCTGCTTGTACAGCAGGTGCCGTTGAGCCCAGTCATGTTCTTGAAGCTTTGTATGGTAGTGATTCAGAGCGATTAAAGGAATCTATCCGCATTAGCTTTTCAGAACAAAATACTTCAGAAGAAGTTCACCAATTTACCACAATATTAAAAGAAATTTTAGGAGGATAAATAGATGGCTTTTCAGACCACTATTCACTTAAAAGATTGCCCATACAGCTACTCTCTTGGAGAAAACGTAAAAAAATTTACTTTGCGTGATAACACTTTTTCTGAAACAAAAGTTGGAAATTATGAATTAACACGTTTATTAGAAAGTGTTCCCAATAGTGGAGACGGCTTTTTGTTGAAAATCATTATCAACAAAGAGCTTTCAGGTGTGAAAATCAATATTACAGACAAATCTGGTCTTCGGTTAGTGAATATTTTTAAATCAGAAGACAATCACATCATTCAAGAAAAGTTTTATTTCTTAATGGATAGCTTGGTAGAACGTGGTATTTTCACTAAACAAGAACAATAAACAAATAGCTTAAAAACTCATTTTTAAATCATTAGTAAAACAATAAAGAGTAGGAAACAAGCCAAAAATCTTTGATTTTGTCCTACTCCTTTTCTATTTTTATCAAATAAGTTGATTTTTTCACAAACTTTCTATAAAATAGTCTTTGAAAGGATGTGATTTTGTGAAATTTGAAAAAAATACAACTATTCCACGCGCAACTGCTAAAAGGCTCTCTCTGTATTATCGGATTTTTAAACGATTTAATTCTGAAAAAATTGAAAAAGCCAATTCAAAACAAATTGCAGATGCGATCGGTATTGATTCTGCCACTGTCCGTCGAGATTTTTCTTACTTTGGCGAATTAGGTCGTCGTGGATATGGTTATGATGTAAAAAAACTCATGAATTTTTTTGCTGACTTACTTCATGACAATTCCATTACCAATGTGATGTTAGTTGGTATCGGTAACATGGGACATGCTTTGCTCCACTACCGTTTCCACGAACGGAACAAAATGAAGATTGTTATGGCATTTGATACAGATGATCATCCTGAAGTTGGGACTACTACAAATGACGGGATTCCTATTTATGGTATTTCACAAATCAATAACAAATTAAAAGGTGTGGATGTTAAAACAGCTATTTTAACAGTTCCTAGTGCAAAAGCGCAAGAGGTTGCAACTGTTCTTGTGGAAGCTGGTGTAAAAGGTATTCTCAGTTTTTCTCCTGTTCACTTAACCGTTCCAAAAGATGTTGTCGTTCAATATGTTGATTTGACAAGTGAGCTACAAACACTCCTTTATTTTATGAAAAAAGAGCATTAAGCAATTAGAAAGAGCAGACATTTATTTATGAAGAAACCTATTATCGGCATTACTGGAAACGAAAGACCAAACCCTGAAGATGAATTTGCCATCATGAGTTATGCTGCTAAGGGATTTGTAGAGGGCGTAAAAGAAGTTGGTGGAACTCCTATCATATTGCCGATTGGAGATGCAGATATGGCACGGTGCTACATCCAGATGATTGACAAACTTATCCTAACGGGTGGGCAAAATGTATCACCACAATTCTATGGCGAAGAAAAAACAATTGACAGTGATGATTACCATTTGGAGCGTGATTTGTTTGAATTAGCCTTAATCCATGAAGCTATCCAGCAACAAAAACCAATTTTTACCGTTTGCCGCGGTACGCAATTGTTTAATGTTGCAATGGGTGGAACACTTTATCAAGATATTGAGCACCATTGGCAAGACAGTTCTGCTGAATATACTACTCAAAAACTAGTCACTAAATCCGGCTCTGTTTTGGAAAAGATTTACGGCGAAGTATCTCATATCAACTCTTTCCATCATCAGAGTATCAAAGATTTAGCAGAAAATGTCGAAGTCATTGCCCGTGATCCGAAAGACAACACCATTGAAGCCATTACAACAACTGATGAAATCGCTTATCTGGGAGTCCAGTGGCATCCAGAATTCTTATTTGAAACACGCCCTAAAGATCGAATGTTATTTGACTATGTTGTCAATAGACTTTAAATCAAGTCTGTTTCTTCGCGATAACTATAATAATCTTTCTCTGCGACGATGAGATGATCCAGTAAGATGAAGCCCATTAATTCACACGCTTCTTTTACATGTTTGGTCACTTCATCGTCATTTTTGCTTGGCAGTACAGCTCCTGACGGATGATTGTGCACCAAAATAATGGATGTCGCCATGTGTTTCACAGCATAATGCAGGATTTCTCGTGGCTCTGCAATACTGCGTGATACACTACCGATAAAAATCGTCTGCTGATGAATGATTTTGTTTTGAGTATTCAGATATAAAGCCACAAGGTGTTCCTGCTTCTTATGCCCCAATTCTTGTTGCATTTTTTTCGCCAGCTTTTGACTACCTAAAATTTGCTCTTGCGTAATCAATTCTGCCTTACTGACTCGCTGGCCTAATTCAATCATAGCTTGTAATTCAATAGCCTTGATACGACCAATTCCAGAGATTGATTGCAATTCTTGTAGCGTCATATTGCGCAAATCATTCAAACTAGAAATAGTTGATAAAATCCGTTGAGAAACTTGAAAAACAGTTTCTTTTTTATTACCTGTGCGGATAAGAATGGATAACAATTCTTGATTGCTCAATTGTTCTGCACCTTCTGCAACTAAACGTTCCCTTGGCAACAAAGAATCTTCCTGAAATGAAATACTATACATAAAAAACCTCCTCATATCCTTATTCGGAAAAAGAAGAGGAAAATAAAAAATCTGAGAAATGATTGGCACTAGCCCCATAAAATGAGACACAAGAAAAACCCTCCTGTTGAAATCTAGTAAACTAGAAACAGGAGTATTTTGTTATGGTCAAAAAGGCGTATTCGGTAGAAACTAAGTTAGCCTGCATTGAAATGAAGAAAGCAGGTAAGTCCAATAAGGTTATCATGGAGACTCTGGGCATCAAAAATGTTAGTCAGGTCAAAACCTGGTGGCGATGGTATCAGAATGATGAACTGCACCGTTTCCACCAACCTGTGGGGAAACAATATACCTACGGTAAAGGAATGGAACAGCTATCCGAAGTGGAACAGTTACGACTACAGGTGGAACTACTAAAAAAGTATCGGAGCTTGATAAGACCATCGACAAAGTAAGTCTTATCAAGCTGGTGGAAGAATACAAAAACGTCTGCCCAATATCCGTCATTCTGGACTGTTTTGGTATCAAACGATCCACTTTCTACCGTTGGAAAGCAGAAGGTGAGAACCCTAAAAAAGGGACGAGGTTGTAGAAAAAATCGAGCGAATCTGTATGGGAAATCAGGTTATCTACGGCTACCGTACCATCACTCGATTGCTCAAGAAGAGGGATAACCTTGTCATCAATCCTAAAAAGGTTTATCGTATCATGAAGGAGAATGGTTGGTTCTGCCGTGTACTTCCTAAGAAGGGGCCGAGTCTAGGTAAGCCCTACTATGTAACAGAGAATAAGCTAGACCGTGATTTTAAAGCAGAAAAGCCACTGGAGAAGCTAGTCACAGACATGACCTACCTCTACTTTGGAAACTGTAAAAACTCTACCTTTCCTCTATCATGGACCTCTATAATCGTGAGATTGTGGCTTATACCATCTCAGATTGTCAGGATACGGACTTTGTGTTGGATACTTTGAACCAACTGAATGTGTCTCAAGGAGCGCTCTTGCACAGCGATCAGGGCTCTGTCTACACCTCAAAAGCATATTACCAGGCTTGCACAGAAAGAGGCATTATCCGCTCTATGTCCCGTAAGGGAACACCAGCAGATAATGCCTGTATCGAATGGTTTCATTCTGTCCTAAAGTCTGAAACCTTCTATCTCCATAACTGGAGAAACTTAACTAAAGATAGTATAACAGATATTGTTAATCTTACATCATATTTTATAATGAAACTAGTATTCAACAGAGATGAAACGACCAGTCTCCTGTAGATTACAGAAAACGGGTCGCATAAAAAGGGGGGAGGGGGGTTCTGTCCCATTATTGGGGTGCAGTACCGATTCTCAAATTTTTTAAGTTAGTATTTACATTTCAACAATTTTACCTGTTTCAAAATAAACAACCCATTCACAGATATTTTTGGCGTAATCACCAATACGTTCTAAGTACGAAATAACTTGGAAGTAATCACGACCTGTAACAATCAAATCTGGATTTGACTTAATTTCTTGCGTTGCTAGGTCTCGAATATCATCAAAGTACTGATTGATTTTCTCATCCATAGCAGCTACTTCATAGGCCTTATCCACGTCGCCATTAAGGTAAAGATCAAGCGCTGCTTCCACAAAGTTTTTAACATCACGCCCCATCTTGCTGATTTCTTCCTCAACAGACTGGATGCGAACTTCTCCTTTCATGCGGATCGTCGCTTGTGCAATGGAAACGGCATGATCCCCCATCCTTTCCACATCACTACTTGCCTTCAAAACTGTAATAACGGTTCGTAAGTCTTGTGAAACTGGCTGCTGCAAAGCAATGATTTCTAAAGATTTTTTCTCCAACTTTACTTCATATTCATTTACTTCTGCGTCTTCTTCGATAACCTCTTTTGCTAATTCACGATCGTGGGTCACAAATGCACGAACTGTGCGATTAATCTGTGACAAAACTTCATTTCCCATTGCATAAAATTGGTTATGAAGTTTTGCTAAGTCTTCTTCAAATTGTACTCTAAGCATAAATTTTCCTTTCGTCAGATATAAATAGGATTAATAATCCTCGTGATTGGCTGAACTAACAAAAAGTAGCATCCATCTTTCTAGCCAAATTTTCCTGTAATGTAATCTTCTGTTTCTTTATGAATTGGACTGAGAAACATTTCTTTTGTAGTATTAAATTCAATTAAATCTCCACCCAGGAAGAACGCTGTCTTGTCTGAAATACGGCTAGCTTGTTGCATTGAGCGGGTCACGAGTAACATTGTATATTGAGCTTTCAGCCCATGAAGTGTTTCTTCAATTTTTCCTGCAGAAATGGGATCAAGCGCTGATGTTGGCTCATCTAAAAGGATGATTTTCGGACTTGTCGCCAAAACACGAGCCACACAGACACGTTGCTGCTGACCACCAGACAAGCCAATTGCTGAATCATTCAAACGATCTTTCACTTCATCCCAAATAGATGCTCCTTTTAATGATGTTTCAACTACTTCATCTAGTATCTCTTTGTCTTTAACGCCATTGATTCGCAAACCGTAGACAACGTTTTCATAAATCGTCATTGGAAATGGATTGGGCTGTTGAAAGACCATTCCAATTTCTTTGCGAAGCTCTACCGTATCTGTTCGCGGACTGTAGATATTGTGTCCATTATAAATCACAGTACCTGTCGTTGTCACCTCGGGATTTAAATCACCCATGCGATTGATCGCTTTTAAAAGGGTTGATTTTCCTGATCCAGAAGGACCAATCAAAGCGGTAATCTCCTGCGGTAGTATATCTAATGATACACTATTGAGAGCTTTCTTTTTATTATAATAAACCGATAAGTCCTTGATTTGTAAAATAGGTTCTGTCATTCTGATAATCCTTTAATAAATTCTAATTAAGCAGCAATTTTCTTAGCCAAAATGACCAGAAACATAGTCATTTGTAGACTGTAACTTAGCATTTTGGAAAATATTGGCTGTTTCATCATATTCGATTAAATCACCAAGATAGAAGAAACCAGTATAATCGCTCGCACGCGCCGCTTGCTGCATGCTGTGGGTCACGATGATAATCGTATAGTTCTTCTTCAATTCTAACATCGTTTCTTCTAACTGCGCTGTTGCGATTGGATCGAGTGCAGAAGCAGGTTCATCCATTAGAAGTATTTCTGGCTTCACGGAAATGGCTCTGGCAATGCAGAGACGTTGCTGCTGACCGCCTGATAACATCAAAGCAGATTTATGAAGGTCATCCTTTACTTGTTCCCACAGAGCTGCTTGTTTTAGAGATGTTTCTACAATTTCATCTAAGATTTTCTTATCCTTAACACCGGCACGTTCATGAGCAAAGGTGATGTTGCGGTAAACAGATTTGGCAAAAGGATTTGGTCTTTGAAAGACCATTCCGATATGCTTCCGCATTTCATAGACATTGATATCTGGGCGATTAATGTCAATACCTTCATACCAAATCTCACCAGTGACCTTAGCAATGTCAATCGTATCATTCATCCGATTCAAGCTGCGAAGATAGGTTGACTTACCAGAACCTGAAGGCCCGATAAGAGCTGTAATCTTATTTTTCTTGAACTGCATATCAACCCCTTTAATGGATTCGTTTTTACCATAGTAAACATGCAAATTCTTCGTTGATAAAACAACCTCTTTCTCAGGAAAAGTAACGATATGTTTTTCATTCCAGTTATATTCTGTCATTTCTTCTCCTTTTAGGCAGATGTTAATTTCTTATGCAGATAACCTCCGAGCTTACGAGCTCCAAGGTTAAAGATTAAAATAAAGATAAGAAGTACTGCTGCTGATCCAGCTGACACTTCTACTGCATCAGGAATCGTTCCTTCACTATTGACTTTCCAAATGTGAACAGCCAAAGTTTCAGCCTGGCGGAAAACAGAAATTGGGCTAGTTACACTGAAAATATTCCAATTTGACCAGTCAAGTGCTGGGGCAGACTGACCTGCTGTATAGATAAGCGCAGCAGCTTCCCCAAAAATACGCCCAGAAGCTAATACAATCCCCGTCACAATACTTGGTAACGCTTCTGGAACGACGACATGGACGATCGTTTCCCAGCGAGAGATGCCAAGTGCAAGCCCAGCCTCACGCTGTGTATGATGTACATGCTGTAAGCTGTCCTCCACACTACGTGTCATCTGTGGCAGATTAAATACAGTCAAAGCCAAAGCACCAGAAATGATTGAGAAACCATATTGAAATTGAATAACAAAAATCAAATATCCAAAGAGACCCACAACAACAGAGGGCAAGGAGGATAAAATTTCAATACAGGTTCTGACAAAATCTGTTACCGGACCTTTTTTTGCATACTCAGATAAGTAAATCCCTGCTCCCATTGATAGAGGAATGGAAATGATTAAGGTGATAACTAACAGAAACAATGAATTATAGAGCTGAATCCCAATTCCACCGCCCGCTTGGTATGAAGACGATTGTCCCGTCAAGAATTTCCACGAAACATGAGGTAAGCCCCTTACTAAAATGTACAAAATCAAGGAAGCAAGAATAGCAACAATGATTCCTGCAATGGTATAGAGGACGCCTGTTGCTAATTTATCCATCTTTTTAGCGTGCATAGTTCTTCTTACCTCTTTCCTTTGTAATCAATTTAATCACAGTATTGAAGGCTAAACTCATCAAAAGCAGAACCAGAGCAAGCGACCACAAGACATTGTTATTAACGGTTCCCATAACGGTATTTCCAATGCCCATTGTTAAAATAGAGGTCAAGGTTGCAGCAGGTGTTGTCAGAGAAGTTGGGATAACCGCTGAATTTCCGACAACCATTTGAATCGCCAAAGCTTCACCAAAGGCACGAGCCATTCCAAAGACAATAGCCGTAAAAATACCTGAGCGAGCTGCTTTTAGCGTCACACGCCAAATCGTTTGCCAACGAGTCGCTCCCATTGCCATACTAGCTTCTCGATAATGCCGCGGTACAGCACGCAGGCTATCTGTTGTCATAAAGGTCACTGTTGGTAAAATCATGACAAAAAGAACAAAAATTCCTGATAAGATTCCAAAACCTGTTCCACCAAAGATACTGCGAACAAAGGGAACAACTACCTGTAATCCAATAAATCCATACACAACCGATGGAATTCCGACTAGAAGTTCAATAGCTGGTTGTAGAATTTTTGAGCCTTTAGGGGAAACCTCCGTCATAAAAACAGCTGCTCCAATTGCAAATGGTGTTGCTAATAAAGCGGATAGGAGAGTTACGAGGAAAGAGCCCAGAATCATTGGTAAAGCACCGAATTCCTTACCGGATGGATTCCACCTTGTTCCAAAAAGAAAACTGAAGATGTTTACTTTATTAACAAAGAAAGTCGAAAGTCCTTTCTCCGCTACAAATAATAAAATCATTGCAACGACAAAAACAATTAAACTCATGCAAAGAAAAGTAATGGTTTTTCCAAATGTTTCTAAACGAGAGTTTTTTGACTTTGTCAGCATTTTTTTTGCTACTTCGTTCATGTTATTCCTAAATTCTTTCTTTTACTTTGAGCTGATAGTTCCGTCAAGACTACGAGTAACTTTCATGTCGTTGATAGGAATGTAACCCATTTTACCAACAATATTATTTTGGACTTCTGCTGTCATCATATACTCTAGAAATTTTTTAGCTAATTTGTTAGGTTCTCCCTTAGTATACATGTGCTCATAAGACCAAATAGGCCAGTTGTTCGTTGTCACATTCTTCTTCGTTGGCTTGTAGCCATTCAAGTTTAAACTTTTCACACTCGTGTCCACATAAGAAAAAGCTAAGTAAGAAATGGCACCTGGAGTCTGTGAAACAATTGTTTTGACCATTCCGTTAGAATCCTGCTCCTGCGCCTGCTTGGCTTCCTTGCCCTTCATAATAACACTATCAAAAACTGCTCGACTACCAGAACCAACGGCACGGTTGATGATGGTAATTTCCAGATCCTGCCCGCCAACTTGTTTCCAGTTCGTATATTCACCAGTAAAAATTTTGCGTAGTTGATCTGTTGATAAATTATTTACCTTAATTCCTTTATTTGCAATAATCGCAGTACCTGCAACAGCGACCTGATGATCAACTAAAGCCTTAGCATTGATACCACTTTTTTCTTCTGCAAATAAATCGCTATTTCCAATATCTACTGCACCTGATTGGACTTGTGATAATCCAGTTCCCGATCCACCACCTTGCACATTTACAATTTTTTTCGGATTTTCCTCGGTGTATTTATCCACAACTGCTTCAACCAACGGTTGTAGAGCTGTTGAGCCAACTGCTGTTATCGCCTCACCGTGGTTAATCCAGGAAGAACAGGCTGAAAGACCAATGCTGCAAATCACGAGAGTGACTGCCCAAAATATTTTTTTGTGTTTAATCACATGAAACTCCTTTTCAAATGTGAAAGTGTTTTCATTCTAAGATTTCCCTAATCTTTTCACATCTAATCTCACTATAGCATATCTTTAGACATTTGGAAAGATTTTTTATTGAAATCTCAGGCCTTTTGGAAAATAATTTTTCAGAATATTTCCAGTCACTTTTGCAAACCCTAAACCATTACCTTGGACAATAACTTGATACCAACCATTTGCAGTGTTCTGATGAAGATTGACTGTCTCCCCGGCGACGTACTTTTTAAACTGCTCTTCATCAATTTCAATTATGTGCTTTACTTCACTTGGTTTTAAAGTCAGTCCCAAAGCAAAACTCGGTTCAAATCGTTTTTTCTTAAAAACACCTAGGTGCAAACCATTTCTGGCAATTTTAAGTTTCGATAGATCTGGAAGACCTAGTGGCAATAGATATAAATGTTCACCAAAAGTCTGTAACTCGCCAGTTAGCTCTATGGCAAGATGTTCTCTTTGAAACTCTTTCCACAACATCTTCTGCTCCGATGTCAAACAGCTTTTTCTTGTCTTTATCTTTTTAGCTGACTGCTCACCATAAAAACGAAATTTTGCAACAAATTGTCCCTCTCCCTTAAAATGATGAGGATACATACGTGCAGTTCCCGAAAAGTGAATACCAGCCACCATACCATTGATTTTTGGAATTTCAACCAATTCAAGTGGATAGTTTTCTAACAGCCAGTCAACGATTTCCTCGTTTTCCTCTGGTGCCCAAGTGCAAGTAGAGTAAATCAGTTCACCACCAGTTGTCAACATTTTCAAAGCATCCGCTAGTATCTCACGTTGAAGCTGTGCACATTGAGCAGGATGAGTTTCACTCCAATACTCCATTGCTTCTGGCTGCTTTCTAAACATTCCTTCACCAGAACATGGTGCATCTAAGACAATCAAGTCAAAATAACCTTGAAAGACTTGACTTAATCTGCCAGCTGATTCATTTGTCACCACAACATTTCTCGCTCCAAATCGCTCAATATTTTCTACTAACACTTTACATCGTTTTGGATTGATTTCATTGGAAACAAGAAGACCTGTGTTGTTCAAGTATGACAATAGATGAGTGGATTTTCCACCCGGCGCTGCTGCCAAATCAAGTACTTTCATATTCTGTTGTGGCGCTGCAGCTTGGGCAACCATTTGTGCAGCAGGTTCTTGTGAATAGACTAATCCTGTGACATGCTCTATTGATTTTCCAGAAACTTTGCCATAATAACCCCAGTTCGTATTTGGAATAGGATTTGGAAAAGTTTTTTGCTGCTCTTTTAATGGATTGACCCGAAAAGCGGAAACTGGCTCCTCATCGAAAGTTAGAAAAAAAGAGGGAGCCTCCTCTCCCAAAAGATTGTTGTACTTTTCTTCGAATCCTTTTGGAAAATTCATCTAATCCTCTCGCTTTCGATATATGTATTTTTTAATTTCGTTCAATTTCATAGTTGGAATCATCATAATACCTTGATGGCTTTCAAAATCAGGCTCCTCACCCTCAAATGTCAATGTCGTATAACCTAGCTTATCTCCCATAATGGAAGCTGCAGCATAATCCCAAGGCCAAATATAGGAAATATAAGTCAACAGTTGACCCGACAAAACCTTACTAAAGCTGATCGCAGCACTTCCGTACACTCGAATGCCCAAGGTTTCTTTTGCAAAATCCGCAATTCCCCAATCATTGCGCTCAAAAATACCAGCATTTGATGCCATTAAAAACTGGTTTAAAGGGCGATCTTGGTAGGGAAGCAATTTCTGCTCATTGCAATAGACATCAAATTGACCACCGCCGTGATACAATTTATCTCCTATCACATCATAAATGACACCAAATTGACCAATGCCATTTTCAAAATAAGCCAGAACAACAGCAAAATCTGCTTTTTGTGCTACAAAGTTATTCGTGCCGTCAATAGGATCAATGACCCAAACATTGCCATCTGAAATAGAATGTCGTAAGCCATTTTCCTCAGCTAAAATGTGATCTGCAGGATAAGCTTCTAAAATCCAGGTTACTAAATTATCTTGAACTTCTTTGTCCATTTGAGTTACCAAATCAGTCGGACTGGACTTGGTCTCAATTTGCAACTGATCATTCAAATGCTCTTTAATATAAGAAGCCGCATTCAGTACAATGTGCTTGGCAAAATTAAATTTCTTTTCCAAGAGAAAACGTTCCTTTCTCCTTTTGTTTTGCAGCTTGAACGGCTCGATATAAAGAATAGCCACTCGCTGTTTCAAATTCACGTCCGATACGCTTTTCTTCAGCTTTGCTTGGAACAATTTTTTTGAATCGTTGATAAGATGCTAATATCTTTTCTGCTGCTATTTTCGCTTCATAAACCTGCTCAACATCATTCAAAAAAGAAAGCACTGAAGCAAGCTCTTCAGTGCTCCACGACATGTCTAGTGGGTAACGATAATTTTTATTCATATTATTCAATCTCAGCTCTCAAAGTTGCATCGCGCAATTCTTGTTTACGATAACCACGAGGCAAAAATGCACGGATTTCGTCTTCGTTAAATCCAATTTGCATTCGCTTGTCTTCCAGAATAATCGGGCGACGTAAAAGACTTGGATTTTCCTCAATTAGACGAAGCAATTCGGAAATTGATAAACTTTCAACATCTAAATTTAATTTTTGAAAAATTTTTGAACGAGTTGAAATAATGTCATCTGTCCCATTCTCCGTCAGAGAAAGGATATGTTGCAATTCTGGTGCAGACAGTGGACTAGTCATGATATTGTGCTCCTCAAAAGGAACTTCATGATTGGATAGCCATGCACGCGCCTTGCGACAACTTGTACAACTCGGTGATAAAAATAGTGTAACCATGCATTTCTCTTCTTATTATTTGTAACTGTTATCATTATACTAAATTTTATGTAAGATTACTAGGTATTTTTACAAATTTTCTCCTATTTTTTTAGGAAAAATAAGAAGCTTAATACATGATTTAGTGGTTTTCGTTTTTAGGTGTCCAATATCTTGCGATCTCCTCATCAGCTTGCAGTTGTTTGACTAGTTCATCCACATTGTCGAATTTTACCATATCTCGGATTTTATCCAACCAAAAAATACGAATAGTATCACCGTAAATATCTTGTGAAAAATCAAAAATATTAGCTTCAAAACGAAGTTCATCACCTTCAAAAGTGACATTTTTTCCAACGCTAGCCATTCCGCGATATATCTGCCCATCGTGCTCTACATCAACCACATAGACCCCATCTGCTGGTAAAATAACCCGATCTAGCGGAGCAAGATTTGCCGTTGGATAGCCAATCGTCCGCCCTCTTGCATTGCCATGAACGACAATTCCGCGGGTGGACAGCGAATAGCCCAGTAATTGATTGCTTTCGGCGACATTTCCTGCTAGTACCGTTTCTCGAATGCGAGTTGAACTAATTTTTGCTCCATTAAAATTTACAGAAGGAACTACGATAACTTGTCCTTCAAACAGTTTCTCCAAATCTTCTGCACTGCGTCGATCAGAACCAAAATGATAATCAAAACCTGCAATGACCGCTTTTGCTTTCAAACGCGAGATGTATTTTGTAAAAAATTGTTCAGCCGTATTGCGAGCAAACTGACTAGTGAAATCAACCAAATAAAGATAATCTACGCCAAGATTTTCTAATTGTTGTAAGCGCTCTTCTGGGCTGGTCAAATGAAGCATTAGCGAAGGCTGGTACCGTACAAAGGCTAATTTGGGAGATTCTGGAAATGTCAGCACTGCAATCTTCAAATGCTTTTCTGCTGCCATTTTTCTCGCTTCAGCAAACAAAGCTTGATGTCCTTTATGTAAGCCGTCAAAATACCCTAACACTAGAACTGTGTGTTCAATTTGCTGAATGTCTTTTTCATTTTTTATTCTAATCGTTTTCATCACTTAACTATTTTATCACAAAATTTTAAAGAAATACTTTTCTAGGTTTATATTCTTTGTCACGCTTTTCTAAAATGGCTTGTAATTTCCCTTGATAAAAGCCAGCCACCTGTTCTGCCTTAGTATCTATATGAATAAAGCGTCCAAATCGCACTTCTTCAACCTGCTCTTCCGTAAGGTTTACCTTAGGTAAATCTCCTATGCCAAATTCAATGGGCTGCAAAAATGAAAAGTCTCCTTTATTCACCTTCTCATCAATTTCTGCTAAAGTCAAAGCTTCTTCCAAAGCCATGCCAGCCGCAGCAGTTCGAATCAGTTGAGACATGTGGGAAGCATATCCTAATTTCGCTCCTAAATCAACTGCCAACGTTCGCACATAAGTCCCCTTGCTGCATTTAACCCGAAAAGGAAAACGTGCCAAGTCGCCTTCATAGACAATAGCCCCTGTCCGCTCAAAGTTATAAATTGTCACCTGACGCTTCGGTCGCTCTACTGTCTCTCCAGATCGAGCATACTCATAGAGTTTTCGCCCATTGACCTTGACAGCCGAGTACATAGGCGGCACTTGAGTCTGCTCTCCAACCATACTAGCAATGACTTGATCCACTAAGTTTTCATCCAATATTTCCGTCACAGGGCTGAAAGCAATCTGCTCCCCACTAGCATCCTCTGTCGTTGTTGAGCAGCCCAGGGTAATCTCCCCCTCGTAGACCTTGCCTTCCTCCTGCATAAACTCAACCAAGCGCGTCGCCTTGCCCACAGCAATCGGAAGCACCCCGACCACATCTGGATCCAAGGTACCCCCATGACCGATTTTTTTAGTTCCTAAAATTTTACGCAGTTTAAAAACCGCATCATGCGAGGTCATTCCCGCTTCTTTTTTTAAGTTGATAATTCCGTTCATTGATTCCTTATTCTGCTAAAAATTCTATTAGTAGTTGATTAAATTTTTTATTTCTTTCAGCCCCACAAGAGCCGTAATGAAGCTGTATTCAAATATCTAGTCAGACTAGAAGCAGTCGTCGGATGGCCTAAATCTTCATAGAGGGGTAGCAAGGCTTCTATATCTTTCAAGATTGCTTGTCGTATCTGCATCGTTTCCTCCTAGTCGTTCTTCAACGCCTCAAACTTAGCTTTCATAGTTGGATTTTTGCGGGTCAGTTTCTTGACGGAGACGTCATCAAGCTTGTTGTTGGCGAGGCGCAGTTGATTATCTGATGTCTGAAGTGCCTGTTTGACTGCTTCCATTCGCTTAATGGCTTTGTCAATTTCTTCAATTGCCTTGTTAAAATTCTTAGAAGCTGAATTGTAATTCTTCGCAAACGCGACTTTAAAGGTTTCTAAATCATCTTCAAAGTGGGTAATGTCAATATTCTGCTCTCGAACAAGAGCCAACTCCTGCTTGTATTTAAGAGAATTGAGCGCTGCATTGCGTAAAAGTCCAATCAGCTGGATAAAAAATTGAGGACGAACCACATACATTTTTTCATACTCATGGCTAACATCAACAATGCCAGTGTTGAAATAGTCATTGTCTGCTTCCAGCATTGTCACCAAAACAGCATACTCGCATTTCTTTTCTCTGCGATCCTTATCCAGTTCTTTGTAAAAATCAGCGTTTCTATGCTTCTTCTCAGTACCATCCGCTTCATTTTTCATCTCAAACATAATAGAAATGATTTCTACTCCGTTTTCATCTTCCTCACGGAAAATGAAATCTCCTTTAGACCCTCGTGCAGAAACCTGATTATCTTTCTCAAAGTAAGCATTTGGAAAGGCAAAACTGCGAACCTTGTTAAACTCGCTTTCAGCGTAATGTTCTAAACTTTCTCCAATCGCCTTAGTAGACTGTTGTGCTTTAAAATTCTTGTAAAATTCTACTTGCTCATTAGCCGCCTTTAGCTGAGCTTCATAATTTTGTTTAACAGATGCAAGGGATAATTCATTTTCTTTCTCTTGCAACAAAAGCTGGTTTTGGATTTGGTCGCGTTCTTTTTCAATATTTGTCAGCGACGTTTGCAGTTCATTTTGATGTTCCAACTTCATACGATCCAGTTGCGACTGCAAGTCCAGCAACTCCTTGTCTTTATTAATGAGTTTTTCAGACAGCACCCGCTCTGTATCCTTTTTTATCAGTTCTTTTTGTGATTCAAAATTGGAAATAGTCGCCTTGAGTTCTTGGATTTCAGATTCTTTCTGACTTAAGACCTGCTGTTGCTCATTCTGTGCTTTTTGTTTTTCTAAAGCTAACGCCTGCTCAATTCGAGCATGGATTTCCTTATCAAATTCTGTCGTCCGTACCTGAGCCAAGAGCTCGCTGTATTGACTTTCGTTGACTGTAAAGACTTCCCCGCAGTTGGGACATTTGATTTCGTTCATGGACACCTCTTCATTGATCGTTCTTTATAACATCTTATTATACCATTTCTTATGGTTATTTTAAATCAACAGCTTAAATATAAAAAAGACCGTTGCACATGAACAACAATCCTTTTGCTTGTAAATTAAGCCTGTATTCGCCAGCTAGCAGCACTGCGTCTTTCCTGAATAAATCTACTGTACAAGCCTTGTTTGGCAAGCAGCTCTCGGTGTTTTCCTTGCTCAACAATGCGTCCTTTATCAAGAACAACAATTTGATCGGCACGTTCTACCGTTTTTAGTCGATGAGCAATCATAATAATAGTCTTATCCTTTGTCAAAGAATGAATAGCCTGCATGAGTGCTTCTTCATTTTCAGGGTCGACATTAGCTGTTGCTTCGTCCAAAATGATAATTGGAGCGTCCTTGATAATGGCACGAGCAATGGAAATCCGCTGCCGTTCTCCACCAGAGAGACTGGCTCCGCCTTCACCAATCTTGGTCTGATACCCCTCTGGCAAAGACAGGATAAAGTCATGACAAGCAGCTTTTTTTGCAGCAGCGACAACTTCTTCATGACTAGCGTCTGGATTTCCAAATTTAATATTATTTTCAATGGTATCTTCAAACAAATAGACCGTTTGAAAAACAAAACTAAAATTACGAATAAGGCTGTCATAACTGTATTCTTTCACATCATGACCGTCTAAGCTAATACTGCCACTCTCTATATCCCAGAAACGAGCAATGAGATTGCAAAGAGTTGTCTTTCCAGAGCCAGAGGGTCCCACAAGAGCTGTCGTCGTCTTTTCTGGAATATCCAACGATACATCATCAATAATTTTCTTACTCTCATAGGAAAAATTGACATGATTCAGCTTGATATTGCTGGTTTTTGGCTGCAAATCTTTTCCGCTAATATCCATTGGTTTAATCGACAAAACTTTGTTGACCATATCAACTGATAAATCAACAATGCGAAGAAGAGAAGAAAAACTGCCAACTCCATCCAGACTTTCGTAAATCATAAAAGCACTGATGAGCATCATGATACAAATCAAAAGGTTCATACTGCCTTTTAGGTAAAAGTAAATAGAGAACAGTCCCATAATCGTTCCAGTCAGCTTGGTAATCATCCCTTGCAGAGCGATATAAGGCGAGGTAACCCAAGTCAGCTTTGTATCTAAATGCCTTTTATTCTCAATAGCATGCGATAGCTTTTTAGCAGATGATTGAACAATATTATAGTTCTTTACTTCCGCAATCCCTTGACTGTATTCCAGTACAATTGCTACCAAATCTGTATCAGCTTGTTGTTTAGCTTCTGATACATTCCCAGCTTGCCAACGCATCAATCCATTTGGCAAGAGAAACAGTATCAATCCTGCCAACAAGATTAAACCAATTCGCCAATCGTAGATAAATACAAAAACCGTAATAGTTCCTGCCGTTAGGAATCCTTCCAACGTCATCATAACAACCCGAGTAGCAACATCTGCTAGACTTTCAAGTGTATTGGTTGTAACGCTGGTAATTTGTCCCAGACTATTTTGATTAAAATACCCCATTGGCAGGTAGCGCATGTGTTCAGCAATTTCAATCCGCTTATGAGTACATGTATGATAGCCCGCTTCTGTCTGCAACATCGTAACTTTCAGGCTAATCAAAATATTAAGAATAACAGACAAGAGCATCATTCCAAGAGAGAGCCCTACAGTCTGCATAGAAACATCATTGTTAATGATAGCCATAACAACCAACCCAATAGCTGGAATCCGAAAAGCAATAATGAAAGCTTTTAGAACCCCTAAACAAACAGAAGTGTAGAATTTCTTACGATCTTCTTCCGTACAAAAATCAAAGAATTTTTTCAATGTACTAAGCATCTGCCAATCCTCCTTCTGTCATTTGATCGCTATCCTTTACTGCAAGATGAGCCTGCCACATAGAAGCATAAAGCGGACAAGTCTTCTGCAAATCTGCATGTTTTCCTTTTGCCTCAATACGTCCGTCATTAACTACGACAATCTGATCTGCACTTGCAATCGTTGAAAGACGGTGAGCAATGACCAGAAGCGTACGACCTTCTATCAAACGAGCTAAACTAGACTGAATGAGAGCTTCATTTTCAGGATCGGTATAAGCGGTTGCCTCATCCAAAATAATGACTGGTGCGTTTTTCAGCATAGCTCGTGCAATTGCAATCCGTTGTCGTTCTCCACCAGATAAATGATTACCACCAGTTCCAACACGGGTCTCAAAACCATTTTCTAAATTACTAATAAAATCATAGCAGCCGCACTTGCGAGCAATGTCAATCACTTCTTCATCCGAAGCAGCGGAATTACCCATACGAATATTTTCCATAATCGTTTCATCAAAAAGGTAATTATCCTGTGTGACATAGGCAATCTGACGACTGTAATAATCAAGAGGTAGGTTTCGAATGTCCACGCCACCGAAGGTAATACTACCAGAATTGACATCCCAGAAAGAAGCTAGAAGTTTAGCAATCGTAGATTTTCCTGAGCCAGAAGGACCGACAAGAGCAGTCACTGTATCAGGCTCAATCGTTAAGCAAATACTATGCAACACTTCTTCCTCATCTGAATAACCAAAACTAACATCTGTCATTTGAAGTTCTGTTCCTTTTGGAATGTCCGTTAATTCTGTCGGACGAGGCAAATCAGGTTTTTCCAAAATAGTAATCACTTCACCAAAGATTGTCGCAATTTTCCGTAAATCATCCATATAGGAAGCCACTAAAATAAACGGCGTCAAAAGGCTAAGAGACAGAATGATTAGTAAAATAAAGTTACTAGCTGTTAGGCTACCTTGAAGGTAAAAGAGAGTTCCAAAAGGGAGTAAGAAAAGCAAACCGGACGGTAAGAAAGCTGTAACAATGCCCATTTCAACTACGCACTTGCGCATCCATTCAATAAAGCAATCAGCTCCTTCTTTGGCAGCCTTGACAAATTTATCGTAAGAAAATTTCTCTTTTCCAAAAACCTTGATGACTTCAATCCCATTGATGTATTCTACTGCTGTATCGTTGAGTTTCTTCGTTTTCTCAACTGTATTTTCAAAATCACCTTCGCTCTTGCGTAGCATATTCCCATAAGCTAAGATAACAATCGGGATTGTCAGAAGCGAAAGCATGGTTAGGCGCCAATCAATCACTAACATGGCAATTAAGATAATAAAGGGACCAAATAGCCCGGATGTAAACTCAGGAATTAAGTGTGCCAAAGTTACTTCTGTGGCATCCACTCGCTCAACAATGATATTTTTGTAAGTTCCAGAAGATTGATTTAAAACCGTTCCCAGAGGCAATTTGGCCAATTTCTCTGTCAGACGATAGCGCATTTCTGCTAAAATCTTAAAGGTTGCTGTATGAGACAAGAGCGTAGAAATCCCGTGAAATCCCCAATGTGCTATCCATGCCAGTCCTATCCAAATGGACTGAAGGACATAAAAATTCCAATCTCGATTGCCTTGTAAGAGCTGATTGATGATATTTCCTACAAAAAAATAAGGCAAAAATCCGCATAAAACAGATAAAAAGGCAAAAACAAGACTAACAATAAAATAAAATTTGTGAAGAGAGACAAATTCCAGTATCCAAGATACAACTGACTTTTTCTTCATACAAATCCCTTCTTTCTCCTAAAAAACAAATAAAGAACCCTAGTCAAACAATTCATGATATGCTGACAATGCTGTCATTTAATTTATGCTTATATTATAAATTCTGACAATTCTAATGTCAAACAAAAATAAAAAAGTGAGACAGAAATCAGTAGTTTCGTAGAAACCTGATTTCTATCCCACCTCCGCACAGCTCGAAAGGTTTGAGAAACATTTCGAGGTTGGAATGAAGCTTGACGTCAAAAAGGCTGTAAAACTTGATTTATCAACATATTTGAGTCCACTCAGCAGTGATTGATTAGGCACTTTAGTGCCAATCAATTGTGCATGGGAAACTCTACATTGAC
>NZ_KV837632.1:0-56794 GCF_001838575.1 Streptococcus sp. HMSC034B03 | reverse complement strand
CTAAAGTCAATAGAGCTTCTCCAAACTACTGCATCTTATAATCATGACTATGTAAACAAAGCTGAGCACTTTTGTCTCTGCTTCAATGTAGACCGAAAAAGTAGACACTGCTATCAGTTTTTATATTTTTGTGCCATACGTTCAATCATTTCTGTTATTTGCACACGAATCTTTGTTGGCTCCAGCACTTCCACATTGTCTCCAAAAGAGAGAATATAGCAGTACAGACTATAATCATTTGGAATTTCTATATCTACATACAAATTTCCTTGCTCATCTTCTTTGACTGGACAATCCAGTTCATCATATACTCTAAAAGCAACTTTTTTATTAAATTTCAGCTTGACTCGTACGACCTCTTCTAATCGCGCTTCTTTTCCCAAGCTAACATTGTCAAAGTTATCTGCAAAATGTTGTGGTAAAAGCTTTAGCTGGCTTATGCGAGAAAGTTTAAAATAACGAAAATCATTTCGGACTAAGCAAAATGCATAAAGATACCAGGATTGTCCTTTAAAAAGCAGGCGGACTGGTTTTGCTTGACGCTGGGTGCACTCTTCTTTGTTGCTAACATACGAAAAGGAAATCACTTGCTTTCTGATGATTGCATTTTTCAAATTCTGAAATAGCTCTTCATATTTCTTGCTATTGGACCAGCTGGTAAAATCTACTTCTATCCAGTTTGGTTGGTTCAATTTAAATAAAGCCGATAGTTTGGTCAAAAGCTCGTTTTCATGCAGAAGACCCGTAACCCCTAATCCTTGTAAAGCAACCAACAGTTGCTCTTTTTCCGATTGATTAAGCAAAGAACTATTTAGGACAAAATCCTCCGTCAGTCGAATGCCTCCGTCTCTGCCTTGTGTCGTGTAAATTGGAATACCTGCGCTGCTAAGTCGGTCAACATCTCGATAAATCGTTCTAACAGATACTTCAAATTGTTCTGCCAGCTCCTTCGCTGTAACGTTATCCCTTTCTAAAAGAACATACACTATTCTAAATAATCTACTCTCTGTCATAGACCGTGCCTTTCCATGAACACCTTATCTCAATTTCTCTAAAATCTTTTGAAAAGTCTCTTGATTGCTCTGCCAGTATAATATATCAGGCACCTTTTTAACTTCTGTCCACATAAAATCAATGTGCTCATCAGAAATACGAATATCTTTTTGCTTTGTTTCCACAAGAAAAAGTGTTTTAAAAATGGTCAAGTCTTCATCAATAACAACTGTGTGATGACCGACTTGCAACAGTTTTGTTAGCTCGATTTCCAGTCCAGTTTCTTCAAAAATCTCACGAATACAAGCTATTTCAGAACTTTCACCATTTTCAATGCCACCAGTAATCGGTTGCCAGAAAGAAAGTTGTTCAGTTTTAACTTTTAAGAGCAAAATTTCCTTAGCAATCGGGTTATAAATCCAGGCTTCAATGGAATATTTCATCGCAGTAGTCCCTTAGATTTCACTTTTTCTCAATTGGTGCAACACTTGCCAACAGTTTCTTTAATCCAACCTCTGGGAAATTGATTTTCAATTCTTGGCTACTATCGCTGCCTGACACTTCCAATACCGTTCCGTCTCCCCATTTTTTATGGTGAGCAATATCACCGATAGCCCAATCAATAGTCGGCTGATTAGCAGCTACATTCTTACCAAATGGCAACTGGCTAGAGGAAATGCTGCTCGGTGCAGCTTGCCGCTTGCGTTCTTGTAATGCTTGAGCGAGACTCATTCCTTGACCAAACTGAACAGCTTTGCCATTCACATAGGAAGCTTTAAAGGATGTATTAGCAGGTCGAGCCAAGCCTTGATAATCTAGCAAGCTTGAGCTAATTTCATTGAGAAAACGAGTTGGACGATTGTAGTTGGTTTTTCCGTATAGTAGGCGCGAGTTTGCATTGGTTAGGAACAAGACTTTTTCAGCACGAGTAATTCCAACATAAGCCAATCGACGCTCTTCCTCTAGCTCGTCTTCATCTTCAGCCGCGCGACTAAGTGGGAAGACATTTTCTTCCATACCGATAATGAAAACCACTGGAAATTCTAACCCCTTGGCAGCATGCAGTGTCATAAGTGTCACTTCCGAACTTTCCTGATCACCATCATCTGTATCCGCAATCAAAGCCAAATCATTGAGAAAACGGCTAAGTCTGTCTAAACCAGTCTCTTCAGTATCATTTTCTGAATCTTCGTCAAAATTCTTAGTAACAGAAAGAAATTCTTCGATATTTTCAATCCGAGCCTGACTTTCCAGCGTAGCTTGAGCTACTAATTGCTCGGTGTAACCAGTCCTTTCAAGCACCAGCTCTACCAATTCTGTCACGGTCAATTCGTCCAATTGCTCGCGCAGATTCAAAATGAGATTGGCAAAGTCAAAAACAGCCTGAGCAGCTTTCCCCTTAACAAGTGAGAGCATAATCTGCGAAGAAGCATCCAAAAGAGACATCTCTTGACCAGCTGCAAAATTACGAATTTTCTCCACTGTACCCGGTCCGACTCCCCGCTTGGGCTCATTGACCACGCGCTCAAAACTAATGTTGTCGCTAGTGTTAGCAATAAGATTGAGATAGCTGATGACATCCCGAATTTCCTTACGGCTATAAAACTTAGTCCCCCCCACCATGGTGTAAGGAATATTAGCTTTGAGGAGAGCTTCCTCAATATTCCGAGATTGGGCGTTGGTTCGGTAAAGAACAGCAAAATCCCGATAGACATAGTCAGATGTGCTAGATAGTTCATCAATGGTTTTAGCTACAAAGAGAGCTTCGTCTTGCTCATCATTAGCCCGATAATAAACAATATCTTCACCATCAGCATTTTGTGTCCAGAGATTCTTTGGACGGCGGTTGCGGTTGTTTTTGATCACATCATTAGCAGCTTGCAGAATGGTCTTAGTTGAGCGATAATTTTCTTCCAAAAGAACAACTTTAGCTTCAGGATAATCCTTTTCAAAATCCAAGATATTTTGCATATCAGCACCTCGCCAGCCATAAATAGACTGGTCGGCATCACCAACTACACAGATATTTTTAAAGCGTGAAGCCAACAGTTTAACTAGTTGGTACTGAGCGTGGTTCGTATCTTGATACTCGTCCACATGGATGTATTGATAGCGCTGCTGGTAATAAGTCAACACATCTGGATTTTTATCAAAAAGGCGCAAGGTCAGCATGATTAAGTCATCAAAGTCCATCGCTTCTGACTGACGGAGTTCTTTTTGGTACATCTCATAGCACTTCGCCACAATCTCTGTATACATGTCTCCTGCTAAAGCTGCATAGGCCACTTCATCAATCAAATCATTTTTCGCATTGGAAATCGTGCCTAAAATAGCTCGTTCATTCCACTTTTTAGGATCTAAATTGAGCGTTTTAAGAATTCGTTTCATCAGAGTCCGTTGCTCACTAGGATCGACAATCGTAAAATTGCGGTTATAGCCAATATGGTCAGCTTCCCTACGCAAAATCCGCACGCACATCGAGTGAAAAGTCGCAATCAAGCAATCTTCTGTTGCTGGATTGAGAGTATAAGCACGCTCCTTCATCTCACGAGCTGCTTTATTGGTAAAAGTAATCGCCAAGATATTCCAAGGATTGACTAACTTTTCATCAATCAAATAAGCAATACGGTGAGTTAGGACACGGGTTTTCCCAGACCCAGCTCCTGCCATAATCAGCAAAGGGCCTTCCGTTGTTTGAACTGCCTCCGCCTGACGGTCATTCATACCAGTTAATAAGGGATTCATCTTTTTTCCTCTTTCAAAGTCAATGACTCTATTATAACAAAAATCATCCATAAGCTAAACCAGAAAGGAGAGACTTTCTATCATTTCTTCCCTTATAAACGTTTGAAAAATCAATAAAAAAGCGTTATAATAAACATTCTGAAAGGAAAACGCATGAATAATCCAACAAAGAATCTTAAACTCGCAGAGCGTGGCGCTATCTTAGCCATTCTAGCCTATATCGTTTTATCCATTGCTAAAATCATTGCCGGATCTGTCTTACAATCCTCCAGTTTGACAGCCGATGGTTTTAATAATGTTTCGGATATTGTTGCTAATATTGCCGTTTTGATAGGACTTCGTATGGCACGCAAGCCAGCTGACACGGACCACAAATTTGGTCACTGGAAAATTGAAGACTTAGCTAGTCTTGTCACCTCTCTTATCATGTTTTTTGTCGGATTTGATGTTTTGATTGATACCGTTCAAAAAATTATTTCTCGCCAAGAAACAACTATTGATCCTTTAGGCGCTATCGTCGGGATTATTTCCGCCTTAGTCATGACAGGAGTGTATTTTTACAATAAAGCTTTAGCAAAAAAAGCACAGTCTAAAGCGCTTGATGCTGCTGCCAAAGACAATTTATCTGATGCTATTACTTCGCTTGGCACAACCATTGCAATCATCGCAAGCGCTTTAAATTTCCCGATTGTAGATAAATTGGTCGCTATCGTTATTACCTTTTTCATCCTTAAAACAGCTTACGAAATTTTCATGGAATCTTCTTTTAGTTTATCAGACGGCTTTGATGAAAATCTTTTAAAAGAATACAAAGAAGCCATTTTAGAAATTCCCAAAATTTCCCGTGTTAAATCTCAAAGAGGGCGGACTTACGGTAGCAACATCTACCTTGACCTCATTTTAGAAATGAATCCTGACTTATCTGTCTATGAAAGTCACGAAATTGCCGATCAAGTTGAAAATATGCTCAAAGAACGCTTTGGTGTCTTTGATATTGACATCCACATTGAACCTGCTCCTATCCCTGAAGATGAAATATTGGACAATGTTTATCGAAAGTTATTTATGAGAGAACAATTGGTTGAGCAGGGAAGCCAATTAGAGGACTTACTAGCGCCTGAATTTGTGTACATTTCCCAAGACGGTTGCCAAATGAACAAAGAAGAATTTCAAATCGAAAAAGGAAAGCAATCTCCTATCAAAAATTTCCAATTAACTTCTATCAGTCAAAAAACCAAACTAATTTGCTACGAAGAAGACGGGATTATTCATACCAGCCTTTGGCGTCGTCACGAAACATGGCAAAATATTTTCCACCAGGAAACACGAAAAAACGAGAGCGAACAACAGTCGTAATTCCATAGAAATCGGCTTTGTTATTTCACTCCCACAAGGCTAACAAGGAGTTTTGCTATAAAAAACAAGGCTGAGATAAAAATATTCTCAGCCTATTTTTTTAGGAATTTATCAGTAAAGCAAACTAATTTGTCCCCCGTTTCTCACAATCAATAAATCATAAAACCCAAAGCCCTCACTAAGATGATACTACTAGTGAAAACTTTGGGTTTTATCTTTACTTCTTCTGTGGGGGCTGATGCAACAATCAGATGTTCTTTCATTTTTTGACTTCATCTGTCGCAATATCCTCACCAAACCATTTGTTTGCTATTTTTTGAAATTGACCTGTTTGATATAATTTTTTGAATGCTTGGTTTATGTTTTCAACGAGCTGCTTATCCGTTTTTCTAGCACCAACCGCAAATGATTCGCTATCAAATCCGGCTGGGAAAACATAATAATCCTGCAAAATCCCCTCTTCTTTTAAATAATAATTGGCATAAACTCGGTCAATCAACAATCCATCAATCCGGCTATTTTGCAAATCAATCAACGCCTCTGTAAAACTTTGATATTGAGCAGCTTTATGATTTTTAACTAGATTCTTCAAAAGATCCGGATGAGCTTCAAACTCATCGTAACCCGAAGAACCCGTCTGAGCACCAAGAATTTTATCCTTCATGTCAGCTGTTTTTGCAATGTTCGATGATTTTTTAGTAACCAGTACTTGTTCATTTTTCATATAAGGAATGGTGAACTGTACTTTCTTTCGTCGATCATCAGTTGCCGAATACCCATTCCAGATAAGATCAATCGTTCCATTTGTGAGCTCAGTTTCTTTCATGTCCCAATCAATCGGCTGCCAATTCACTTTTATCCCATATTCTTTAAAAACAGCATTTGCCAAATCAATATCAAAACCAGCATATTGACCATTTTTTCGCTCAAATCCCATAGGAACAAATGTATTGTCAAAACCAATAGTAATGCTCTTTTTTTGTTGGTATTTTGACCAATTATCTACTTTAGGGTTGCTAACATTGCTACAAGCTGTAAGGAGCAAAAAAGAATCAAACCACAGATCGCAAGAACATAACGTTTTATCTTCATATTCTCCTCCTATTTAGGCTGAACTTTAAGAATCGTATCTGCGATATTTTCCGCAAACTGCAAATCATGGGTCACTACAATTTGCGTCATTCCTAGCTCACGATTCTGAAGAATCAACTTTTCAACTTCAAGACGCAATTCCGGATCCAATGCGGAAGTTGGCTCATCATAACCGATAATTTCTGGGTCAATCATCATCGCACGAGCTAATGCTACACGTTGTTTTTGACCACCTGATAAAGAATAAGGATAAGCATTTACATGTTCTGCTAACCCCAATCGGGTCAATAAGCTAATTGCTTTCTTTTCTGCATCCTCTTTTGCGACATTTTTTGTTTTAATGGGTGATAAAGTTAAATTCTCAAGAACCGTTAAATGTGGAAATAGCTGAAAATCTTGAAACACAAATCCCAATAAATTACGTTTTTCAAGTTCATCCAAGGGCAGCTCTTCTCCATTATAAATAATGTCACCCGAATCAATTGTTTCCAAGCCAGCTAACATCCGCAATAATGTCGTTTTCCCGCCGCCAGACGGTCCTACAATGGCAAGGATTTGCTTTTCTGGCACCTTTAAATTCAAGTCGGAAATAATTTGCTTTTCGCCAAACCTTTTGCTAATATTCTTTAATTCTAACATAAGCGCCTCCTACTTATAATAGCTATATCTATTTTCAACTTGCTTCGATACAATCGTCACAAGACCGATCGAGATAAGGTAGATAGCCCCCGCTATAAACATCGGTGCTAAACTCGCATCACGATTGGTTGCAGTCCGACTAGCCAAGATTAAGTCGGAAACACCAAGCGCATAAACAAGGGATGTATCTTTTACCAACGTCATTACTTCATTAAAGACACTAGGAAGCACCACTTTGACAACTTGCGGTAAAATGATAAACCGTATCGTTTGAAATGGTGTAAACTTCAAAACCTTAGCCGCCTCATATTGTCCTGCAGGAATAGATAAAATCCCACCACGGAAAATTTCGGCGAAATAAGCAGCATAATTTAGCGTGAATGCTATGATAGCTGCTGGAAGCCGATCCAAACGTACACCAATACTTGGCAAAACATAATAAATAAAAATTAGTTGTAACAAAAGAGGTGTACCGCGCATAATCCAAATATAAATATTTATAAGCCAATGAAGCAGCTTAAAGTGGATTTGCATTAAAAAGGAAATCACAATTCCAAGTGGTATGGATAAAACTAAGACTAAAACAAATACTTGCAAAGTCACCAATGCGCCATTTAATAAGCTTGGTAAAACTTCAAAAATATAGTTCATGCGTACACCTCCTAAATAAATATTTATCATTATATCAAAAATTTTTATATTTTCAACATCTTTTTGCAAATATATCCATAAAAATTTAATAATTACCGCAAAAACTTCCTTTTCTAAAGAATAAAAAAACAAAATAGTTGAACTACTTTGTTTTAATAAATCCAAATTGATTAAGCGGGAGTACTCTAAATGAGATGACTCCTTTAATTTGTTTCTCTGTAATCAAGCCAAACTTCCGACTATCTTCCATATCTTGCCGATTATCATTCAGAATCAGATATGACTGCGCTGGAATTTTATTTGCATTCGATTTAGTTAATGTCTGAATGGTGAAATCATGAGTAAAATAACCCGTACTAGTAGCTTTTGCTAAGTACTCTTCCTTAGCCTTCGTTAAATAATCTTCTGACTTGATTTTATTATTTAAGTAAAGAACATCATCCATATAAACAACGGAGTCATTTTCTAGACCAATGACACGTCCGACATGCTCTTTTCCCTTCACCTCGTACAAGACAAAATCATCTCTTTTGATTGCTTCATTTTTATTGGCAATAACAACATCTTTATCTTGCAAAAAATGATTCGCATCTTTTGCAGTAATCCTGTATGGTGTAAAAATAAAAATTCGCAAACAAGCAATGATTATCACAACAATAGATAAAAAAATAACATTCCTAATTAAATCTCTTTTAACCATAGTCTCTCCTCTTCTTCTACTCATTATATCATGTTTTCAGAAAATAAACAAAGGTAGGAAAGTCAACTCTTATCTCTGCTCCCATTTACAACTAAAAAGCCTATCAATCAGATAATCGTTGGATTGATAGGCTAGTTTTCTGAATGAAATAGATTAACGCACTGTACGGATACGCATTGTGTTTGTTCCACCAGTTCCGACCGGAACACCAGCTACAATCACAATATTGTCGCCAGATTCCACAAGACCACTTTCAAGAGCAACTTTTTCAGCAACTTCAAACATATCATCAGTAGATGCAGGTTTTTCAGTTACTACTGGAATAACACCCCAGTTCAACATCAATGAACGTTGTGTCAATTCATCAAATGTAATTGCCAAGATGTCAGCATCTGGACGATATTTAGAAATCAAACGAGCTGTATTTCCTGATTCAGTCATTGTTACGACCAATTTGATGTCCATTGAGTTTGTAGCATCTTTAACAGCTGATGCCACAACTTCTGTTTTAGAACTACGTGCGTAATCAACTGATGACAAGCGTCCATACTCGTTCAATAGAGTTTGAGCGTTTTTATCAATTGTAGCCATTGTTGTTACAGATTCAAGTGGGTATTTACCATTTGCAGATTCGCCTGAAAGCATTGTTGCATCTGTTCCGTCAATAACAGCGTTAAATACGTCTGATACTTCTGAACGAGTCGCACGTGGTTTTTCAGTCATTGTTTCAAGCATGTTTGTTGCTGTGATCGCAATTTTACCTGCAGCATTGACTTTTGTGATAATCATTTTTTGGTAAACTGGAACCATTTCAAATGGTACTTCGATACCCATGTCACCACGAGCAATCATGATACCGTCCGCTACTTCAAGGATTTCATCCAAGTTTTCGATACCTTGTTGGTTTTCGATTTTAGCGAACAGTTTCACATGTCCATTACCAGTTTCTTCACAGATTGCGCGAACTTCGTTAACGTCTTTTGCAGTACGTACGAATGAAATAGCGATAAAGTTGATTCCCTGTTCAAGACCAAAACGAATATCGTCATTGTCGCGTTCAGCAAGTGCTGGGAAAGGAATTTTTGTATTTGGAATATTAACACCTTTTTGTTTAGCGATAATACCGTCGTTTTCAACTTCTACTTCAAATTCACGTGTAGCAGGATCTTTTGCAATAACGCGAAGACCAAGTTTACCGTCATCAACAAGAACTTGTTTTCCAACTTCAACATCGTCATAGATATCAAGTGCACCAGCAACATTCAATGCGATAACTTCACGAGTTGATTTGATACCTTGTTTAGTTGCAACACGGATTTTTTCACCTGTTTTGTAAGAATATTCTTTAGCATCGCCTTCAAATAATTCTGTACGGATTTCAGGACCTTTAGTGTCAAGAAGGTAACCAACTTTTTGACCAGCAATTTCTTCAGCACGATGAACAGTAGCCATACGGTCACCTTGCTCTGCGTGGTCACCATGTGAGAAGTTGAAACGGAAAGTGTTAGCTCCAGCTTCGATCAATTTAGCGATATTTTGCGCTGATGCTTCAACGTCAAGCTTTTCGCCCCAATATCCGTCTTCACCGAATCTTTTACCACCACGGATTTCTACCGCAGGACCTAAAGTTGCAACGATTTTTACACGTTTATTCATGATATATGAAAACTCCTTTTTATTTAATGGTCTTTATGACCAGGATAACAAATTAAAATTACATTGAAATGCTACGGTTTAATTTAGCGAGATCAAGGTCAGCTTTATGTGGATTATTAACAATAATCTTACCGTCTTCTGTTAAACTAAACAAAGCACCTTCTTCTGCTGTACCGAGGATTGGATTTTCAACCATTTGTTCGTTGCGAATACCAACTGCAACACCACCAATACCTTTTTTAAGAAGGCTAACAGCATGCGCCCCCATACGTGAAGCAAGAACACGGTCACGAGCAGTTGGTGAGCCACCACGTTGGATATGTCCAAGTTCGGTCACACGAAGATCGCTCACATCACCAGCTTCTTTCAATTTCTTGCCAAACTCATTCGCTGACATGACACCTTCTGCAAGAACAATAATATTATGTTTCTTACCTTCTTCATAGCCACGTTTAATACTTGCAACGATATCTTCGATTTTGAAGTCTTCTTCAGGAACGATGATTTCATCAGCACCTGTAGCAATACCAGCCCAGAGAGCGATGTCTCCAGCATTACGTCCCATGACTTCAACAACAAAAGTACGACGGTGACTAGATGATGTGTCACGAATCTTATCAATGGCGTCCATTGCAGTTGTTACAGCAGTATCAAAGCCAATCGTGAAGTCTGTGCCAACAATATCATTGTCAATCGTACCAGGAAGTCCAACAGCTGGGAAACCATGTTCTGTCAAACGCATAGCACCATGGTAAGAACCGTCACCACCGATAACTACGACTCCTTCGATGCCATGTTTTTTAAGTTGCTCAATTCCTTTTAATTGTCCTTCTAATTGGGCAAATTCTGGATAACGAGCTGAGTGAAGGAAAGTACCACCACGTGAAATAATATCTCCAACTGATGCGGCATCAAGCGGATAAATTTCACCAGCAACCATGCCGGCATAACCGTCATAGATACCGTAAACTTCCATTCCTTCTGAAATTGCTTTACGAACAACTGCACGGATAGCAGCATTCATACCAGGGGCGTCTCCACCACTAGTTAAAACAGCAATACGTTTCATTCGTTTGTGCTCCTTTTTCTTTTTACATTCACCCTTGATTATACCACAATCAAAATCAAAATTCTTCTTTTTTCCTAATTTTTTATTGATAAATCGTTTTCATGGTTATTTTTTTCAATTCTTCTTGTAATTTATCTGATTTTTGAACACGATATTGAGGAATTGCTACTGTCTTTCTTTCATTTTCATAACGGATAACGACTGGAATATCTCCTCGAAATTGCCGTAAAATAGCGGATATTTCTGCATCACTTTCATGATCTTCTACTTGTATCCAAAAACGTTCGGTGATAGCTTCCTGCAAATCATTTAAAATTAACTGCAAACGCTCCTCTCGTTTTTGAACGCGACCAGTCAGATAATAGAAGCCTTTTTCATGTAAACCTTTGCTGAACTGTTTGAAAGCGTCTGGAAAGACTGTTACCTCCATTTTTCTTTTAGCATCACTTACTTGCAAGAAGGCCATATTTTCCCCCGTTTTGGTACGGATGACACGAATGGACAAAATCTCTCCTAAAATCGTTGCATGATTGTTTTCAACTAGCTCTTGAATAGGGGTAAAGGATTGAGTAGCAGTTTTTGCAAGCTTTACCAAAGGATGCTCGCTCAAACCGACACCGATGATTTCTTTTTCTAACTCGAATTTTTCTGCTTCAGTATAATCCTCTGCTTCTGTCCAGCTATAATTTGTATCTGCAAAAAGACTGCCCAGCTCATCTGCAAAGACAAATAAGTTCGGAAGATTTTGTAGGATTTTTTGACGATTCTTTTCAAATACATCAAACAAACCGACTTGTACCAAAGGGGTTATCAACTGAATCTTATGATATTGCGTTGGCAACTTCATAATAAAATCTTCCACATTTGTAAATGGGCGGTTTTCAATAATCCAATAAGCAAAATCTCGTGGTAAACCTTTGATATTTTTCAATCCTAAATAAATCTGCTTATCTTGAAACTTATCTCTATAAGGAATGTTATTGATATTTAAAGAAGCAACTTGGAAGTCGAATTCTAGCGCATCTGTGATGTAATCACTGCTTGAATAATTCAGCATAATATCAAAGAAAATATCAGGATAATGCACCTTGAAATAAGCCAACTGAAAAGCAAGTGCAGAATAGGCATAGGCGTGGCTGCGGTTGAAGCCATAACCTGCAAACTTTTCCATAACTGCAAATACTTCTTTTGCTTTAGTTTCAGAATGCCCAAGTTCGAGAGCTCCTGTGACAAATTCTGCTTCCATTTTGTGCATTTCGGCAACATTTTTCTTCCCCATAGCACGACGTAAAATGTCAGCCTTCCCCAGTGAAAATCCTCCAAATCGTTGCGCCACTTGCATTACTTGCTCTTGATAGAGCATAATACCGTAAGTTGGCGCCAAGATGTCTTCCAAACTTGGATCCAGCATTTCTACCTTTTCTTGTCCGTGCTTTCTTTTTACAAAATTATCAATATAATCACTAGCTCCTGGACGGTTGAGTGATGTAGTGGCGACGATTTCTTCGAATTGCACAGGCTGCACCCGTTTCAAAAGGTTAATGGCACCTGCTTGCTCAAATTGAAAAATCCCTTTGGTTCTGCCAGCAGCAAAAAGCTGCAAGGTTGCTGCATCTTCTAAGTTAATCTTTGCAATGTCAATAGCGACACCGTATTTCTCCAAAGCTGCTTCTTTCATTCGTTGAACAAAAGTCAGATTGCGCAAGCCAAGGAAATCCATCTTGAGCAGACCATTACTCTCAACACCATGTGCATCGTATTGCGTGATATACATATCTTCCCCGTATTTAAGTGGAATGTGATCTGTCAAATCATTGTCACTCATCACCACACCTGCTGCATGGATAGAAGTCTGACGAGGATTTCCTTCGATTTTTTTCGCAATTTCAAAAGCTTTTTGATATTCCAACTTACTGTTAATAATCTGACGAAAAGACATATTTTTTTCATAAGCTGAAGTCAATGTGTCACGAAAACTGATTTTACGAGTAATGTTAGTCAATTCATATTCTGGCACCCCGTAGCGTTTAAAAACATCACGAATCGCTTGCTTAGCTCCAAAGGTCGAATAGGTCACGATTTGAGCTGCATGCATGGTTCCATAACGATCGCGGACATAACGAATAAATTCTGGACGATAGACATCAGGAATGTCAATATCAATATCGGGCATAGTATAACGTTCTACATTTAAAAAACGCTCAAAAAGAAGATTTTTCTCAACAGGATCAATCCCTGTAATCTCTAGCGCATAGGCAACCAGACTTCCAACTGCAGACCCACGCCCCATACCCATATAATAGCCCTGACTACGACCAAAACGCAATAAATCCCAGACAATCAAAAAGTAGTCGTCAAAACCCATTTGGTGGATGACAGACAGCTCTTTCTGCAATCGCTCTTTATAAACCAGACTATTTAGCCTTTTTTTCTCTAGCCCTGCTTCTGCTCGTTCTTGTAATTCTTCTGCTGCTGGTCGTTCTGGATTAAAACGTGGTAATTTCAACTCTGTATTGATTTCGTAATGAATGCCTGCAACTAGCCGCTTTAAATTATCCAGACTTTCTGGATAATTTTCTTGAAAGGATTGTGTGAATTGCTCAGATGATAAGAGATACTCGTGATTTGGCAAATTTCCAACTTCCCGCAAGCTACTATTTTCACGAATGGCACATAGCATTTGCAAGGTTTCTAAATCGCCTGCATCAAAATAGCGAACTGTCTGCAAAGGTAAGGTTGCATGAGAAAATGCCTTCTTAGGAGTGTCAGGAAATACGCCAATATAAAACTCTCGTCCCAAGTCTAAGGCTTCAATGTCCTCAAACACAGGCACAATAATCGCTATCCCTTCCAATAAGTGCTGAAATTCTTCCCACTTGCTCTTTCCTATCATTTTTAATGTAGAAAGTTTCATTAAATTGCGATAACCTTGACTGTCAAGAGCTAGAAAGCGAAGATTAAGAGGAAGTCCAGTATAATCCAAGGTCATTTCCACGCCTAAAAGCGGCTGAATCCCTTGCTCGGTCGCCGTTTCCATGAAATGATAAGCCCCATAGAGATTGTCAATATCCATTATCCCTAGAGTTTGATAACCTAAATTTTTAGCTGTTTCTACATATTTTTTTATAGAAATCAAACTATCCATAAATGTATAAACAGTTTTGGTATCTAATTGAGCAACCACGGCATCCTCCTTTGATCCTTCTTTTTTCTATTATACTAAATTTCTGGCTTGCTTGCTAAAGAAAAAATAATAGAAGTTTTTTCTAAAGGCTTGCTATTTTTAAAAAAATATTGTATTATTTAATTGGTACAAAAATACAGAAGGAAGGAGAAATTATGAGTTGGACTTTTGATAATAATCTTCCCATTTATTTGCAAATCATGGACAGGATAAAACTACAAATCATCTCCAATCAACTGCATGCTGGCGAAAAGCTACCTGCTGTTAGAGAATTGGCTGCTGAAGCGGGGGTCAATCCAAATACAATCCAGCGTGCTTTATCTGACTTGGAAAAGAAAGGGTTTGTCTATTCTCAACGAACATCAGGACGTTTCGTTACAGATAATCGCGACTTGATTTTACAAGCAAGACAAAAACTTTCTGAGGAGGAAGTGAAAAATTTTGTAAACAATATGACTCGCTTCGGCTATCACAAAGAAGAACTACCAACTATCATTGCAGATTATATAAAAGGAGTTTAGGAAATGGTATTACTTGCATTTGAAAATGTCTCAAAATCATACGGTAGCACACCGGCTTTAGAGCATATCAATTTTGAAATTGAAGCCGGAAAAATTATCGGCTTACTTGGTCCAAATGGCTCTGGAAAAACAACCATGATAAAACTAATCAACGGTTTACTTCAACCAAATGACGGAAAAATCCTCATCGACGGGCTTCAACCGTCTTCAGAAACTAAGAAAATCGTATCTTATTTACCAGATACAACTTACCTAAACGAAAATATGAAAGTCAAAGATGCTTTGCAGTATTTTCAATCTTTCTATGCAGACTTTGAGATAGAGCGTGCACAGGCACTCTTGCAAGATCTTCATATTGACGAAAATTTGACATTCAAAAAATTGTCTAAAGGAAACAAGGAAAAAGTTCAGTTGATTTTAGTCATGAGCCGCCAAGCCAAACTGTATGTTCTGGATGAACCTATTGGAGGGGTTGACCCAGCAGCGCGGGACTACATTCTAAAGACGATTATCAACAATTACTCTCCTAGCGCTTCTGTTCTCATTTCAACACATTTGATTTCAGATATTGAACCAATCCTAGATGAAATCATCTTTATTGATAATGGCAAGATTGTTCGACAAGGGAATGTAGATGATATTCGCTATGAGTCTGGTGAATCTATTGACCAGCTCTTCCGCCAAGAATTTAAGGCTTAGAACAAAGGAGATTGACTATGTTTTGGAATTTATTAAAATACGAATTTAAAAATGTGAACAAGTGGTATTTAGGTTTATACGGAATCGTGCTATTTTTATCCGTTAGTATCGGGCTTTGGCTAAGGCATTTTGCAAATGGAAGGAACTTTTTCGACCGTTTGCAGTCTTCTACTAATGAAGCAGGGAGTATGACAAGTACTTTCTTCGGTTTTACAATGCTGATTTTCTCAGGTCTCCTTGTGGCACTTGCCATTTCAACACTCTTTCTGATTATTCGTCGCTTTAAAAATAGTGTTTATGAAAGAGAAGGATATCTAACGCTCACTTTACCAGTTAATGAACATCAAATTATCCTCTCAAAATTACTCGGTGCTGTTATATGGACGATTCTTAGCACACTTGCATTGTTTCTTAGTTTTGGAATCATTGTTCTTATTGTGGGAACTGCTTTTCATACACAATCTGAAATTGAAATAGTTGTTCGATTACTTGGTAAACACTTTTGGGAAATTGCTAGTGAACTATTGAAATCATTTGGATACTATCTTGTAGCCCTTATTCCAAATATCCTATTGATTTATCTTTCTATCTCTATTGGTCAACTTTCCCAAGACCACCGCGCCGCTATAGCTTTTCTAGCTTATTTTGGAATTCAATTTGCTCTGATTATCGCTGCTAATCTATATGTTTCAGCCTTCCCGTCGCTTTCAACTTCTTTAGGTAGTGTGAGCGGAGTCATAACCTCTCTTCTTTTGGGGCTTATCTACTATACTGGAACGTATTACATCCTCAAAAATAAAGTGAATTTGCAGTAGGTAACACAAGCTGTAGCAATACTTAGATAAACAATAAAGTCATGAGATTCATCTTACTCATGACTTTTTTATTATATGACTTTCAGTCCGTCTCGCGGTCTTCAGTGCGAGACAAATAAATAGTTCATCTAAAATTTAGTTTGAAAATTCATCTTTTTCTATCAGATAATCATAAATTTCCTGCACCGTTCCTAGAGCCATAAGCTCCTGCTCCTTGACTGTTTTCTTCAGTTCTTGATAAATATGGCTGTTTTCAATAGCCTTTTTTTCTGCTTTTTTGTTTACTTGCATCATTCCATCTTGAATTGTCACAAAGTCCAGCTCTTCAAATATCTGAATCATCTTTATGAGTAGAATTGGGTCAATCTTGAGATAAGCAGCTAGTTCTTTGAGCTTATAACGAATGTCAAACTCTGGAAATTGATAAATTGTTTTATAGAGTTTTGCAAACTGGTCTCTCGTTCCGAAACCTGTCAGATAATAGGGCTGAGCAATCTCATTTTTAAAGTAAATTGCTTCAAAATGTCCTTGCTGAATGATTGCTTTGAGCTGATTTAGGCGTTCAGGCAAGTCATACACTACAACTGCTCTGCTCTTTTCAAAATTAGGAATTTCTTCTGAAAAACGCAGGACGGGCACATTTTCAGGTAAAGGAGCATTTTTACCTCGGATATTAAAGAGCTGAATCCCATTGACCCGAGCATCCACCAGCATAAGCTGGAGACTGGTCTGACCATTCCATTTATTAACCGACAGCGTAACCGCCAGCTCTAAGTTTTTAGTTTGGGAAAATTCTGTCGCAAGATCACCCAGACCAAAAGCTACGACCTCAAAAACTGCGTCAGCCTGAGAAATTTTCAGCTTAAGGTGAGTATTCCCTGCTCCCATGGTGCGGGCATTTTCAACCTTAAAATCTTTCAAATAAAAAACAGGCTTTTTATTGTCCATGCCAAAAGGAGCTAACTTTTCAAAGTTTTTGAGGGTCTCTAGTGTCAAATCTGGCAAGGATAATTCCTCATCCAAAAAGAGATCATTCTTAGTAGACAAATCCAGCTTGTTGTCCTCAATATATGCTACCAAAACCTGACTGAGTGCTTCTAACTTGCTGGCCTCTAGAGTCATCCCAGCTGCCCCTGCATGCCCACCAAAAGCCACAAATAAATCTCGATGAGGGTCTAACGCTTCAAAAATATCAACTGCTTCAATGCTGCGGGCGCTGCCTTTTGCTAATCCATTCTCAATATTCAAGACAATAACTGGCTGGTGCAATTCTTCCAAAAGCCGCCCTGCCACAATTCCCAAGACACCTGGATTCCAACCTTCACCAGCTAGAACTTGAACAGGATTATCGGGATTAACCATGGTCTTGGCTTCATCATAGATCTTCTGAACAATTTCTTTGCGTTCTTCATTTTTCTGGTTAATCATTAGGGCAATATCACGCGCTTCTTCCTCATCAAAGCCGGTCAGAAGTTCAATAGCAGGATTTGGATCATCAAGTCGACCTAGAGCATTGAGCCTAGGGGCTATCTGAAAACCAACTGTTTCTTCATCCACTTCATTTTCCTGAATACCTGCAATCTTAAAAAGCTCCTGCAAGCCGATTCGTTGAGTGTTTTTGAGGACACTTAGCCCATATTTGACCAGAATGCGATTTTCATCTGTTAGGCTGACCATATCTGCAATAGTTCCAATAGCGACTAGATCTAGCAACTCTACTTGTACTTCCTCTAAAAGAGCAGTCGCTAACTTAAAAGCTACACCGCAACCAGCTAAATGCTTAAAAGGATAATCAGCTTCCGGATGTTCTGGGTGAATAATTGCATAAGCATCAGGAAGTACCTCTGGCATAGAATGGTGATCCGTCACAATGACATCCACTCCCATAGACTGAGCTAGTTCGATTGCTTCATGTCCTGCAACTCCATTATCCACTGTAACGATGAGTGAAACTCCCTGATTTTCAATAAAATACTTGTAAACACTCGCGTTAGGGCCATAACCGTCTGTAAATCGATTGGGCAAATAGACCTGACACTCTGCTCCAAGTTGTTCTAGTGCTTCTTTAACAATAGAAGCCGAAGTCATGCCATCCGCATCATAATCTCCATAAATCAAGATCTGCTCATAATTTTCAATCGCTTGACGAATGCGCGTCACTGCCTTATCCATATCATGCAGCTCATAAGGATCATGCAGCTGGTCCAAACTAGGCTCTAGAAAATCTCGCAGTGCTTCTTCTGTCTGGATTCCTCTCTGGTAGACCAGATTAGCTACCGAAGCCTCCAAGCCAAGTTTTTTAGCTTTTTTAATAAAGCTCTCATCTGAAAAATTTGTGGCAATCTGCCAATCATATTTTGATGTAATCATGCTTTTATCTTTCTGTTGCAATATAAAGTCTATTATAACACGAAAAGACTAGCTTTCACTAGCCCAAACCTCCAATTTTATACACAAGCATTTATCTAATAGCTTTTACCTCTATAAATCAAACCCGTGCAATTCAAATCCGACAGTTCCCGAAATCCTAAAGAGCGATAAAAGGCTAAATTTTTGTCTGACTGCTCTGTTACTAGCTGAATCTGATAAACATCTGCAAATGTCTCCAGCGTTTGTCGAACCAATTCTCGACCTATACCTCGGCGCTGATAAGACGGAAAAACTAACAAGTCCTGAATGAAAACACTAGAAAATCCGTCTCCGACTGCTCGAAGGAGACCAACTAACTGTTCCCCATCATAGGCTGATACAGTAAACAGTGAATGCTGAAATGCTTGCTCTAACATATCTGCTCGTTCTGTATAGTTAGTCCAGCTAACAGATTGGTAAAGCGGAAGCAAGTCTTCAATAGCAATTTGTCTATTTGCAAAGTAACGAATCATTCTTGTCTCCTTTTTGCAACCAAATATGCTGAAAAGCCGCAATGTCCCGATAAGGAGACTGTTGGCAAACTGCAAGCTCTATCTCCAACATCTTTTCCCGCCAGTCATCAGCAGTCTTCACTGCATTATCTTGCAAGCCATAGAAAATTCGGATTCCTTGATAGTCCTGAACAGTCAGTTCAATGTCAACTTTTTGTAATAAGTCTGCTATTTCATAATAGGTTGCTTGCCCCATTGTATGTGATTGATAGGACTTACTTAATAATAAATCCAATGCTAAATTTGTATCATTTGCAAACACAACAGTCTGCATAATCCGCCCCACTTCATTGTGCTTGATGAGAGAAATCTGTCTGCCTTCTTTTAGCACTCTGCTAAATTCAGCTAGGTAAAGAGCTGGTTCATCCACATACTCCAGAACATTGTGACAAATGATAAGGTCAAAACGAGCACTTGGAATTTCCTTCAACAATTCTAGGCTGCCTTGTAGTTGATGATAATGAAAATTCTGCTTCCGCTCTGCAACCATCTCGTCATTTGGTTCTATGGCTGTTACCTGATTGTTTTGTGCTAAAAAATTCGCCACCAGACCAAAACCACTACCGAAATCCAGTACTTCCTTATTTTTTATATGGGCTAGCTGAGCAAAGAGAATCTCATAATAAAGCTTGCCCCATGGTTGATTTACAAATGCCTTGTAAGCTGTCACATCCATAAATTTCTCCTATTTATAATTAAACATTTTACTAGCTAGTTTGTCACCAATATTTGGAAAAAGTGTGTAAAGTTTGTGGGCTGCTTTCAGGGCAAAAGGCATCGTCAGCTCCCGCTTCTTTTTCCCAAAATTGTCCACAATTTGCTTAGCGACGACATCTGCTTCTAAAATATACTTATCAACTGCCTTAACATAACTGCCGTCAGGATCAGCTTTGTCAAAGAAAGCCGTCTTAATTGGCCCCGGATTAACGGTGGTCACATAGACATTGTACGGCATGAGCTCTAAGCGCAAAGCATTAGAAAAGCCAATTCCAGCAAACTTGGTAGCCGAGTAAAGACTGGATTTGGAACTGGCAATCAGCCCAGCTGTACTAACAAGATTGACAATATGCCCATGACCCGCTTGCTTCATCCGCTCTCCGAAAAGACGAGACAGATTCATAAGAGCAAACGTATTGACCTCAAACATGGCATGAATATCCTCGTTTCTAATCTTGTCAAATTCCTCAAAAATCCCGTAACCAGCATTGTTGACTAGAACATCCACCTGAGCATACTTCTGGTAAATTTCTTCAGTAAAAGTTTCTAAAGCTTTGTAATCTGTAATATCCAACTCAACGAATTCGCAATGCGTATGATTTGAATAAAGTTTTGTTAATTTTTCTTGACTGCGTCCCACTAAAATCAGCTGGTCATTTGGCAACAACTTCACCATTTCCTGAGCGACACCGCCACTAGCCCCTGTAATAACAATTGTTCGCATGTGTCCTCCTTATTTTTCTTCTAAAAAATCCGTTTGGTTTTCAACCTCAAAAACAAGCGTTTTTGTATTCAATAGACTAATGCTGCAATGTTTAACGTGGAATAGATTGCTTTTATTCGTCCATTCTATCTGGTTCACTAAATGATAGATAATGTTAATCACTCCACCATGTGTGACCACAATTTGTGTCTCATCTGAATTATTATTTTCCTGCAAGAAGCGTTGAAACCAAGTTTTTATCCGTTGATAAAATTCTCTCGGACTTTCTCCATTTGGATAATGCTCGTCCATTGCAAGACTTCTAAAATAAAGACGAGGAAATTTTTGATCAGCTTCACTATTTAACATTCCTGCTAAATCACCATTATTCGTTTCTCGTAAGCTGCTTTCTTTCTCCAACGGCAGTTGAAGCGCCTCCACTAAAATTGTTGCAGTTGTCTCAGCTCTTTTTAAATCACTCGTAATCATTTTCGTAAAATGATAGTCTTCTTTGTGTTGGACTAAGTAATCTGCTAACGTTTTTGCTTCTCTTTTCCCTTCAGGAAGCAAATCGAGCTGACTCCAGCCACCTCTGTGTTGATCAGAATCTTTCCCATGTCTGACAAATAATATGTTCATGATTTCCTCTTTCCTTTAAATTTTAAGAATTATCCTTGCCAAAAATTCATAGTTCTACTTCTTCTAAATCCTTGACCAAGTGAACGTTTTTAAAAATGGAACTGGCATCTCTGCGCATTTGACCTATATCTTTTGATAGAAAGCGTGCGCTAATATGATTGAGAAGGAGACGCTTGGCACCAGCTTCTCTAGCAACTTCTGCTGCCTGCATATTAGTAGAATGTCCGTGGTTCTTGGCGATTTTCTCGTCCCCTTTACCATAAGTGGACTCGTGCACCAAAACATCTGCATTCACAGCCAGTCGCACACTGGCATGCGTTTTACGCGTATCCCCCAAAATAGTGATAATCTTGCCAGGTCGTGGAGCTGAAATGTAATCTGCTGCTATAATTTTCGTCCCATCTTCCAGTACTACATCTTCTCCATTTTTCACCTTACCAAAGAGAGGGCCAAAAGGAACACCTGCGACTTTCAATTTCTCAGCATCCAACGTACCTTCCAAATCTTTTTGCATAATGCGGTAACCCACACAAAAAATGCTATGATCTAGTTTCTCTGCATAAACTGTAAATTTATCAGTTTCTAAAATTTTCCCTAAGTGTTTTTCGTCAAATTCATGAAAATGAATCCGATAAGGCAGGCGCGACCCTGACACACGAAGACTCGTCATGACAAAACTTTTAATACCGACCGGTCCATATATTTCAATATCTGTTTGCTCTTCATTAGCTTGAAATGATCGAGTGGATAAAAAGCCCGGTAGACCAAAAATATGATCCCCATGCAAATGAGTGATAAAAATCTTTCTAATCTTTCTGGGACGAATCGTCGTCTCTAAAATGCGATTCTGGGTTCCTTCACCACAATCAAACATCCAAATTTCATTGATTTCATCCAATAGTTTCAAAACCAGACTAGAAACATTCCGAGCCTTAGAAGGCTGACCAGCTCCTGTACCTAAAAATTGTAGTTGCATCTTTTTCTTTCTATTTTTTCTTAATATAAATCATCGCAGAGCGATTCTGAGAACGATAATAAAGCTGACCAGCATAGTCTTGAGCCAACTGAATCAGCTCTTCCTGATTGTACCCTTCCAGTTTCAGGCGACCATCTGCTAGCTTATAAAGATCTGTCAGAGCAGAGAGCGGCTGCTTTTGGACTACTTCTTCAGGAATTGCTGGCACCATCCGAATGACATTTTCCTCTTCATAAACGAGATAATGAGGGAAAAGCTGAGCAATTTCAAAGAGTAAATCCGGTTCAATCACCTCTGGAATTTCTGGAAACATTAATCCAATTCCATCTTCGTTTTCAAAACAAAAACCATAAGATTTACCTGAAAGATTCAGGCGAATAAAAGGTTTTTCCTCCTCAAAGCTAGGATGGTCGTTAAAAAGAGCCAATTCTTTATTTAGTTCTAGAAAATAAGTTGTTGCAGCTTTCGGACTCTTTTTTTGATAGAGTTCCGAAAAATACGCATTGATAACACTTGGCGGTGGCGTGATAAAAGTCATTTTTTGCGAATCGGACAGCTTGTCCAGAACCTTTTCTAGGTAAATACGGTCTAAACTCGTAAAGCCACCGTATTTAAGCGCTAAATTGATATAATCAGTCATAAAATTCTTCTAGTCTCCATTTATTTTTTTCTGCTATATAGCCAGAAATCATTTCACTTTCTTCCAGATACTCTCTCTTATCAATGATTGCCAGACTTTCCAATTCATGTAACTTATAAGCCTTGCTAGGACTAACCCTGATACGAAAAGGGACAAAAAGTTCTCTCATCTTATTCAACAGAGCATTCTGCAAAACTGTTCTGCTATTTTCATTTTTCGCCGAAATCAGGACATAGGGAGTTAAGGTTGGAGTGAAGTTCTCTGCTTTGTCTGCTTTATTATAGAGGGTCAAGCGAGGAATGTCTAGCATATCCAAGTCATTCATAATAGCCAAGACCGTTTTTTCATGTTCTTCGTGGTTAGGGTTGCTGGCGTCAATCACATGAACTAAAAGGTCCACATTTTTACTCTCTTCCAAAGTGGATTTGAAGCTAGATATTAACTCGGTTGGTAAGTCTTGAATAAATCCGACCGTATCCGTCAATGTTACATTGAATCTGCCTGTCAGATTGACGCTTTTAGTTGTCGCATCCAAAGTAGCAAAAAGTTCGTCCGCCTCATATTGACTCTTGTTGGTCAAGGCATTCATAATGGTAGACTTTCCAGCATTAGTGTAACCAATCAGACCGATTTTAAAAACACTAGAATCCAAACGTTTTTCCCGTACAGTTGCGCGGTTTTTCTCTACAATTTTGAGTTGGCGCTCGATATCGTGGATCTGATTGCGAACACTACGACGATTGAGTTCCAACTGACTTTCACCAGGACCGCGGGAACCAATTCCCCCAGCCTGACGGCTGAGCATGATCCCCTGCCCGACCAAGCGAGGCAAGAGATATTTAAGTTGAGCCAAGTGAACTTGAAGTTTTCCTTCGTGACTCCTAGCCCGCATAGCAAAAATATCCAAAATTAATTGCATGCGGTCAATAACCTTGACCCCTAGAATTTCTTCCAAATTGATATTCTGGCGAGGTGTCAGACGATTATTGACAATGACGGTGGAAATATCATCTGCTTCTACCATACGCTTGATTTCTTCTAATTTTCCAGCACCAACAAAAGTCTTGCTATCATACTTCTCTCGTTTCTGAGTGTAAGAGGAAACCACTTGAGCGCCAGCAGTCTTGGCTAAACTGGCTAATTCTTCCATAGACATGGAGAAATTTTCTATTCCCTGCAATTCCACTCCAATAAGGATCACTCGTTCCTGCTGTTTTTCTGTTTCAATCATTCAAAAATTCCTCTATATCCTGCATAATCCGTTCTTTGACATTCGGATCTGAAACCTGATAAAAAGTAGCATTCATGCGATTTCTAAACCAAGTTAGCTGACGTTTAGCAAAGCGGCGAGTGTTTTGTTTAAGTTTATTGATAGCTTCCTCCAAGGCCAACTCTCCGGCAAAGTAGGGGAAAAGTTCCTTGTAGCCAATTCCTTTGCTGGCTTGGACATGTGGATAGTTGTCATAGAGCCACTTCGCCTCTTCTAAAAGTCCAGCCTTTAGCATTAGATCCACTCGCTGATTGACACGCTCATAGAGAATCTCTCGATCATCGTCCAGACAAATCAGCAGGGCTTCATAGTCAGGCTGTTTGTTTTCAAGTTCATTCCCCAAATGAGCAATTTCCAGCGCTCGCATAGCCCGCCTGCGGTTAATCTGGGAAATTTCCAATCCAAGCTCTGCTATTTTGCCAAATAATTCCTCATCAGCCAAGGTATCTAGTTCAGCTCTATAGGCTAAAATATCCTCATGAGAAGCTGACCCCCCCAGATGATAGCCCTCCAGCAAACTTTGAATGTAAAGTCCTGTTCCGCCTGCAATAATCGGCAGTTTCCCTTTTGCTACAATCATCTCAATAGCAGCCTCGGACTCCTTTACAAAATCAAAAGCCGAATAAGACTCGGTCACTTCCCGTACATCTATCAAATAATGAGGAATCTCCTCCTGCTCATCTGGAGTGACTTTAGCCGTTCCGATGTCCAGTTTTCTATAAACTTGCTGACTATCACCACTAATAATCTCACCATTGAAACGTTTTGCGAGGTCTATGCTGAGAGCTGTTTTTCCGACAGCAGTTGGTCCTACAATTACAATTATCTTAGTTTTCATCTTTTCCCTTGAAAAAAATTTAATTTTTCGTTACTATATATTATAACATAAATAAAGTTCAGAAAAGGAGAAATCTCATGGCTAAAGGATTTGTTAAAGGTGTTGTAACTGGCGTAGCTGGTACTGTTGCTGCTGTTGCAGGTGCAGTTTATACATTCAAGAAAAAAGTGATTGAACCTGAAGAAAAGAAAGCAGCTTTCATCGAAGAAAACCGTAAAAAAGCAGCTCGCAAACGTGTATCACACTAATAGCTTATATATTATAAAAACTCCAACGAGTAACTCACTAAAAGATGAGTAGTTGTTGGAGTTTTTTTACACGTTCTTTCTCATACTATAAAAGACAGTTTTTTTATTCATAACGCAAGGATTCGATCGGATCCAATTTAGAAGCCTTATTAGCCGGCAAAATACCGAAAACAATCCCGATAGTTGCAGAAAAGAGCACACTTCCGACAGCAGATACTGTCGTAATGGTAGGTGGAGCTCCGAAAAATGCATCCAAACTATGACCGATAGATGCCACGATAAGAGCTGCTAAAGCAAGCCCAATCAAACCGCCAATCGCTGTCAACACCATTGACTCAATGACAAATTGCATCAAGATATTACCACGTGTGGCTCCAAGGGCTTTCCGAAGACCGATTTCACGGGTTCGTTCTGTTACCGATACAAGCATAATATTCATGACACCGATACCACCAACGAGAAGTGCTATCCCGGCAATCGCTCCAAAAACCACTTGCACAATGGCAACCTGACTTTGGATCGCAGCCAATTGACTGGCTTGATCAAACATCTGGTACTCGCCTTCTCTCACACCAGACAATTTTGTCATCAAGCGCGCAGCTGCGCTTCCGTCTTTCAGCACATCATCTAATTTTTTAACATGTACCACGACATTCATAATCTCAGCAACATTGTATTCAGCTGCCAACTGAGTGTTAGCCATTAGTAAATTTCCGTTGTTCATATTGGCTAAGCGATTTCGCGTTTCATTCGGATCTTTATAAACCCCAATCACACGGTAATTATTAGATCCCAGCTGGACAATCTGATTGAGCGCCTTATCTGCACCTCCAAAAAGAATATCAGCTAGTTTCGTATCCAGTAATACAACTCTTGCAAATGTTTGATAATCATTTGATTTCAATGTCCGTCCTGCAACGATTTGGTATTTCTTTACCGTAAAGTAAGTGGAATTGATACCTGTTATAGGAATATTGTCCGCCTTTTTCTTACCATAATTTACTGTAGCGGTTGTGTTATTTGTAACATAATAATTGTCAATTCCGCTAATATCATTAACCGCTTGCTTGACCCAAACTTCTTGGATTTGAGGCTCTTCTTCTGTCGAAACTGTCTCATCACCATTTCCACTTTCAGCATCGTCACGCATCTCTTGATACGTCATAACACCATCACCGTTTTTACTTCTCTTGTGTGAGTAAAATAAGGAAACATCTTGCTGTGCACCACCCAAAACATCTGTGAAGGCATTGGACATACCACTTCCTAGAGCCACAATAACCACAACAGACATAACACCAATGATAATGCCCAACATCGTTAAGAAAGAGCGCATTTTATGCCCCATAATGGAGTTGATTGCAAATTTCCAATTCTGCATCATGCTTCTCCTTTCTTACTGTCTGATGAGATGACACCGTCTCGAATAACAATTTGTCGTTTTGCAAAGGCTGCAATCTCAGGCTCATGAGTGACCATGATAATGGTTTTTCCTTCACGATTTAGCTCCGTCAGCAATTCCATAATTTGCTCACCCGTCTTGGTATCCAAGGCTCCCGTCGGCTCATCTGCTAAGATAATGGAGGGATGATTGACCAAGGCACGCGCAATAGCCACCCGTTGCTTTTGCCCACCAGAAAGTTCTGATGGTAAATGGTGCATCCGCGTTTCTAACTCAACTTTTTTAAGATATTGCTCTGCTAAAGCTTTCCGTTTGGATTGAGAAACCCCTGCATAAATCAAAGGAAGTTCTACATTTTGAAGAGCATTTAATTTTGACAAGAGGAAGAATTGTTGGAAAACGAAGCCAATCTGCTGATTACGCACTTTGGCTAGCTTTTTCTCACTGAGCTTGGCAACTTCTTCACCTTCCAAGTAATATTCACCACTCGTTGGGCGATCCAACATACCAATGATATTCATCAAGGTTGACTTTCCTGAGCCAGAAGGCCCCATAATCGCAACAAATTCACCTTCTTCAACTTCTAAATGAACATCTTTCAAAACTTGAAGCTCCTGATCTCCATTGCGATAACTTTTGCTAACATTTTTTAAATCAATGAGTTTCTTCATACGATTTCACCTCTTGACCGTCTTTCAAGCTATCTGTTGGATTGGTGATAACTTTACTATCTTTTGTCAAACCAGATGAGATTTCTTGATTTTTAGCATCTGCATTTCCTAGTGTCACTTGCACTTTTTTTGCAGTTCCTTTTTCTAGTGTCCAAACATAGTTTTTATTGTTTTCAGAAACAACGCTGCTGACCGGCACGAGAATCCCTCTTGTATTGTTTTTTACTTCAACATTGACGGAAAATCCTTGCTTCAAATCACCAATTTCGCTTGTAATATCTACTGTATAGGGGTATTTTGCTCCTGAATTTGCAGTACCTGCACCAGCTGCTGCTGTATTTTGACTGTCTTTTGGATAATTTGAGATATAGCTGATTTTCCCAGTCCATTTCTTATCTGGATAGACCTTGGACGTAATCGTCACTTCTTGTCCGACTGAAAGATTTGCCAGATTGTACTCAGATAATTCTCCCTTCACTTGGAGGTTGCCGTTATTGACAATATGAACGAGTGTTTGATTAGTACCTGTCGTAGATTTAGAAACATCACGATTGACTTCTACTACAGTTCCATTATTTGTACTGGTGACAGTCGTTGCATCTAGTAATGCCTGTGCTTTATTGATATTGTCCACAGCATCTGCGCGATTGTCCTGCAAATCGTTTAATTGAGAATCCACCGAACGTTGTGCAGACGCAGTTGTTTTATTATCTGCCGCTTCATCACCCGTCACATCAACAGTTGTTCCATACGTTTTCAAATCATAAATTTGGCGATCAATCTTGTTTAAAGCACGAACAGCAGCATCATATGTAGCTTGTGCTTCAACACTCTTGTATTGAACTAAAGCTTGTCCGGCTGTAACTTGATCTCCAACATTTACAAGAACATTATCCAAATCGCCCTTTGTCCCGTCATAGTAGACATATTGCTCATTGTTAGCTGCAACATTTCCTGACAGCAAAACAGATGAAGCAACTGACCCTTCTTTTGCTTTCTGCACTTGAATCGTTTCTTCTTTATCTTTATCAGCAGTACTATTACCATTAAACAATAACATCGTACCTATCGCTCCTAAAACGACAACCACAGTTACACCAATCAAGCTGTACAACTGCCACTTTTTCAATTTTTTCATCTCTTTCTCCTCCTGATGAAAACGGTCTATTTTTTATATTATAACACATACGATTAAAAATAAGATAACGTCTATAAGAAATCCTTTACTCTTTTAACATTCATCTACCTTCTTTCTAGTTATTTTGTGTTGTATTAAATATATAATACAATAATACAATCAAATAATCAAGCCTTTCATCAATTTTTGTAGCAGATTTTTGCAATCATTTTCCAAAAACGTTACAATAATTTCATATTACAGATAAAAGGAGACTCGTATGAGAACATTTGACATAATTGCTATTGGTGGCGGTAGCGGAGGAATTGCAACCATGAATCGCGCTGGAGAACACGGTGCAAAAGCTGCCGTTATTGAAGAAAAGAAATTAGGGGGCACCTGTGTCAACGGCGGCTGTGTTCCTAAAAAAATCATGTGGTATGGCGCCCAGATTGCCGAAGCCATTCGTGATTATGGACCAGACTATGGTTTTACTTCGGATAATCAGCAGTTTGACTTTAAGACGCTTCGGAAGAATCGCGAAGCCTATATTGATCGTGCCCGCAATTCTTACAATAATAGTTTCAATCGAAATGGCGTTGAGTTGATTGAAGGTCGCGCCAAATTCATAGACCGCCATACAGTTGAAGTCAACGGCGAGCTTATCCAAGCCAAGCATATTGTCATCGCAACTGGTGCTCACCCTCATATTCCAGCAGTATCCGGAGCAGAATTCGGTGAAACCTCTGACGATGTTTTTGCATGGGAAAAACTCCCTCAATCCGTTGCCATTCTTGGTGCCGGCTATATCGCAGTTGAACTAGCTGGACTTCTTCATGCTCTGGGTGTAAAAACAGACCTTTTCGTTCGTCGAGATCGTCCTCTCCGCAATTTTGATTCTTATATCATCGATGGTCTTGTGGAAGAAATGAAGAAATCAGGTCCTACTCTACATACGCACAAAATACCAGAAAGGCTTGAAAAACTTGAAAACGGAGCGATTCGCATTACCTTCGAGGACGGAACGAGCCACACCGCTCAACACGTCATCTGGGCAACTGGGCGGACTGCAAACACCAAAGGGTTGAATTTAGAGGCGGCTGGTGTTACCCTAAATTCTCGTGGCTTTATAGCAGTTGACGAATTTCAAAATACAGCAACATCGGGTATTTATGCTCTAGGAGATGTTACAGGCGAAAAAGAATTAACCCCTGTTGCTATCAAAGCAGGTCGTACCTTAGCCGAACGCTTATTTAATGGAAAAACTGAAGCTAAAATGGATTATTCTAACATTCCAACTGTTGTCTTCTCTCACCCAGCGATTGGTACAGTTGGCTTGACCGAAGAGCAGGCGATTCAACAATACGGAGCAGAAAGTATCCATATTTACACTTCTAACTTTGCTTCCATGTATTCAGCTGTCACCCAACACCGACAACAAGCCAAGTTCAAGCTCATTACAATGGGGATAGATGAGAAAATCATTGGTCTCCACGGAATTGGCTATGGAGTTGATGAGATGATTCAAGGCTTTGCAGTTGCTATCAAAATGGGAGCTACCAAAGCAGATTTTGATGCGACTGTCGCCATTCACCCAACCGGTTCAGAAGAGTTTGTCACCATGCGTTAATCGTAGAGACGCTTCTCATAAATATCTTCCTCCCAGAGTTTTTCCAATTTTATCTCAATAGTCAGAATGGCTGCCAACGTCTCTGACTATTTTAGTTTACACGATAACTTCTTCTCATTCCATAACTTATTCTTTCATTTTATCCGCTAATCTTACATTTTTGTAAGATTCCTTTTTCCTGTGATTTTTTAGTTAATAAAGAGGTACAGTTTGTTATGATAATATTAAAGCGATTTTACGAGGAGGTACTTTTATGCAAAAGACCAAAACAATTCTGACAACTGTCTTACTTATCTTTTTAAATGTCTTTGGACTAATTGCATTTTTGATATTATTCCTTCGCAGTAAACATAAAAGGAAAGCAATATCGCGGAAAAAGTAAATATTTTGATAAAAAGGTGAATTCAGTCTATGCTTTTGCCTTTTTATTTAACCCTTGACATTTCTCTTATTTGTTTTATAATAGTTACCATATCATAAAATAAAGGGTTACAATTATGAAAAAATCATTTACACTCGTTTTACCAGCAATTGGCGCAGCTTTGATAGCCGTTTTTGCTCAGATTACTATTCCTATCGGTCCAGTTCCTTTTGCTTTGCAAAATATGGCAATTGGCTTAGTGGCTACTATTTTTCATCGAAAAGAAGCTCTATTAGCAGTCGCTCTTTATCTTCTCTTAGGCGCTATCGGTCTTCCTGTTTTTGCAGGAGGAAGCGGTGGATTTCAAGCACTTGTCGGTCCCAATGCAGGTTATCTCTGGTTTTATTTGTTCTACGCCCTAATAACAGCTAGTCTAACTTCCAAAAATAGCAGCTTTTTAACGATATTCGTATCAAATCTACTCGGAGATGCTTTGGTTTTTGTCGGTGGTGTACTTGGTTTAATGTTTCTAGCAGGTTTTCAACTTGATAAAGCTATTACAGTCGGAGTCATCCCCTTCATTTTACCAGATTTCATAAAACTGATTGCAATTAGCTTTATCAGTAGACCTATTTTTAAAAGCTTAAAAGATCATCCCTACTTTAAAAATTGATAAAGTTGTCTCACTCCCATTATTAGAACTCACGTGTTGTGGGTTCTTTTTACATTGCTCAAAAAGATTTTTTCATTTTCTTCTTGACAAAAATGACCAACAGTCCTATTATATTTTAAAAAAAAATAACCGACGGTCACCAAAAGGAGCTCACCATGCCTATTAGAAAAGCAGTCCCAAGCGATATTCCAGCACTCAATAATCTCTTAGAGCAAATCTTGCTTGTTCATCACAACGTCCGACCAGACATTTTCCAAGAGAGTGGTCGCAAATTCAACGATGAACAATTGAAAACACTGATGTCTCAAGAACATACACCAATCTTTGTCTATGAAAATGAAGAAGGTAAAATCTTGGGTCACCTCTTTTGCATCATTAAAGAACCACACAGTCTCGTATTGACACCTATCAAAACACTTTTCATTGAAGACCTTTGTATTGATGAAAATGCTCGTGGTCAAAAAATTGGTGAGCAGCTTTGCCATTTTGCAGAAAAATTTGCCCAAGAAATGGGCTGTTACAACTTAACCCTTAATGTATGGAATGATAACGCTGGTGCCTTACGGTTTTATGAACATCAAGGTTTTAAACCACAAGAAACTATCATGGAAAAAGTTTTTAAAAAATAGGAAAAGTTCATGAGTAAGAGAGAAGAGAAGAAAACGGCGACAAAGCAGAACATTACGGGTTTTTCTTCGGTATCAATATTATCGGGGTTTCAATCATCAGTATGCTTAATCGTCGGTTAGTTGATCGTTTTTCTCTACGAAATCTCTTGCACATTGCCACTAGCTGTGCTCTTGCTTTTGCTCTTTTACTACTACTGTTTAATATTGGAAATTTTCGTAGTCTTTGGGCAGTCGTCTTTCCTATGCTTCTCATTTTTAGTACCAATGGTATCGTTGCAGCATGTTCAAATGCCGCAGCTCTCAATAGCGCAGAGGATTCGATGACAGGTTCAGCAGCCGCTCTCCTTGGCTCTCTCCAATACGGAAGTGGGATTCTTTCTTCCTTGCTCCTCGCTCTTTTTTCAGATGGCACTCCTAAAGCCATGGTAGTCATTATTTTTCTAGCCATTCTAGCTTCTACTCTAATGGCTTGGATAGCATGAAAATAAACTATAAAATAATAAGACAGAGGTGGTATGATCTCTGTCTCATTATTTTATCAGCAAATCCAACAAATCTTGATAGGACTGAAAATTATAAGTCGGTTTCGCTTGCGTATGATTACTCAAACTTTTAGGATTATACCAAGCCGTATCAATGCCTGCATTGTTTCCGCCCGCTATGTCTGCTGTCAAAGAATCTCCAATCATTAGAGTTCGATTTTTATCAAAATTTGGTATTAGCTCTGCTATTTTTTCAAAAAATAGAGCATCGGGTTTTTGCGTGTGGAGTTGCTCAGAGATGAAAATCTGATTAAAATAGGGGGAGATATCCGAGTGAGACAGTCGACCAGTCTGAATGAAGCCGATACCATTGGTAGCAGCGTAAAGTTCATAATCCGCCTCTGTCAAAACATCCAAGAGCTCACTAGCTCCAGTATAGGTCTGACCTTGCTGGGCAATATGCTGCTGGTAATGGAGAGCCAACTCGGCACCGTCCTTATCCATACCAAAGTGGTTAAAGAGACGAGAAAAGCGCGTATTAATCAGTTCAGATTTGGTCAGTTTTTCCTGTTCCAAGTCCCGCCAAAGAGCTTTATTCATAGGAATATAGTAGTCTTTATAAGCCTGAATATCAGCCACACTCTGCTCTTTTAGAAAAGCAGTCAAAGCCAAATCCTCCGCCAAATCAAAATCTAACAAGGTATGGTCAAGATCAAATAGTAGATATTTATAATACAATTTTGTCGTTTTCCTTTCTAGGGGATACAAACTATTTATAATTATTTGGAAAATATTCTTTTCCCAGCTGCCATAAATATTGGTCTATCTGTTTAAGATTGAATTGCTCTAGTCCGTAATAACTTCTAAAGGTCAGAATTAGGTTCTTGAATTGCTGGTAATCCTTTAAATCAGCATTCTTAAACTTTGCAAAATAATCTGTTTTTCTAAAGTACTTCAACACCTTTTCAACATAACTATCGTATATGGGATACGCTAAAGGATTGTGATGCGAGCAATGCTTAGTTGCAAAAGAATAGAATTTTCGCTGCACACCTTCTTTTATGGTTATATTTTGAATTTCATTTACTAGAAAAATATCACCACTCTTTAACCTCTCATCAATGTCAAGTGATAAAATATGTTTTGCTACAGGAAATATTGAAAAAAATATTAGTACTATAAAAGTCATTTAGTGTTGCAACCTTTAACAGAATATCTGAAATATCTGTATTTTTCGGTGATAGTTCAAAAAACAAGCGATCTAATGCAGTTTCTTGTAATTTATAGCTTTCAAGGTTAGCCCACTCTTGCAAATACTTTTCAACTTCCATGACAGTTGGTCTAGGCACAAGCATGGTACTTCGAGAAGTCTGTAAAACAGAAAGAGCAGAGTCTGCTAAAGAATCATAGGTATGTCTATCGTCATGACGAATAATAATTTCTTCTGTCTCTAGTTTTTTTTAATTCATCTAAGATATTCAATGTGTGATTTTCCTCTCCGTAGATAGATTCAGCAAGTTCACGTTGTTTCATTGACCTACTTTTCAAGAGCTCAATAATTGTTTCTTTTTGTTCCATTGTTATCTTGAACTTCCACACTATTCCTAGTTATAATTTGCTAGACTTATTATATCATACAGTATTAACAAACAGTGTTTTTCATAATCAGCTACTTCATCTTCAAATTTTGGGCTTATTAGAAAAAAGCTGGAACAACACTCTCTTCATTTATAATCTAAATTAATTGGGAATGACAAGTGCACAAAGAGTGATAAGCACTGAAAAAATTTCTGCAGCTGGGAAAATCGTCAACGAAAGAATGATTCCTAAAATCTTAATTGCAATGTCCCACTTCATCCAATGCAAACAACTGATATTCAATTGTTCAATTTCTGCTGTTTGATTGACTTCGACCAATGTGTGATAATACCAAAGGACTGAGAATGAAATCAACAGAACAAAGACTCCATAAAATACTTGCATAGTAGCATTGTTAAAATTTGAAGCCACTAATTTTGTTGTATAAGGGAAAAATGATGAAAAGAAAAGCATGATTATAGCAGTCCAGACTGTTTTTTGACTAATTTTCTCCACTACCTGCGATGAAGAGTGAAAGTTTGTCCACATAGCCCCAAGCCAGAAAAAGGACAATCCATAGGCAAAAAAATTAGTTCGGAACTCCCATAGACCTTGTAAATCAAAGGTTTTCGGCTTTTCCAGTTCCAATACCAAAATGGTCATAATAATAGCAATCACCGCATCAATAAAAGCTCCCAAACGCTCTTTACCCATTACTTGACGATTCATTTTTCTCTCCTTTTAAATAGTTCTTTAAAATATGTGACATTATACCACTTTTACAGTTGTAAATCAAAAGCATTAAAAAACGGCTTAAGCCGTTTTTTAGTCCTCAACAATTCAATTTGCAGAGAATTTTATGATAAAATTTCTGCTAAATTTGCAATCATATCTTTTAATTGTTTTTCAAGAATTTCAGGGCTAGCAGTAATGCTCATTAGTAAAGTATTTAAAGATTGCTCAAATTGATTAGGAAGAAGGTTCGCATGCGCTGCTGCATATGATATCATTCTCTTCTCGCCGGGGTGGGTCAATTCATTAACTGCAAAAATGATGTCAAAATAGGATTCTAAAAAGGCTGCTACACGATGATTGACACTGACAAAGTCTTTTCGTTTTGCTGCTTTTAAAATCTGCATATCGTAGGACGGCAAATGTCCGGTTAACAAACTAAAATTTCGTGAAATGATATTGTCTTTTAATTTTTGAGGAAAAGGAATGTCAAACCGTTTTTTCAATTTTCCGAACTCTCCATTAGCATCATAAAGAATCTTGCAGGTTTTTAAATTGTGCCAAAAGCAAGTGGTGTAGCCATTTCCTGCTTGGTGCTTTTCGACAACATTTTCAATATCTCGCGCAAAATCACGAATATTCCGATAAAGAATATCAATATCAATGCCATTATTTAAGGTACAGTCGTCTTCCAATTCCCAAAATTGATTGCTTATTTCCATATAAGAACAATATTGGGTCAAAATCAACTTCCGACTGTCTTCATCTGGAATGCTCGTGCAGTAAATATATAAATCATAGTCCGAAGTCTCATCATAAGTTTCTCCGCTACGAGATCCGCCTAAGGCAATCGCTATCACTTCTGGTAAATTGGAAAATGCTTTCCAAAGTTGTGTAAAAACTGTCATTTTCTCCTCCGATATAAAACTTTTCCTTATTATACATTATATTACTACAAGAAAAAACTCCTAAACTTCAATTTAGGAGCTTTTCATGTCTTACCGCACTTCTGCACCAATCGTTACTTCAAGAGACTTTTGGATTTTTTCCATATAACGAGCTACTTCCTCATCTTCCAGAGTATCCTCTGGATTTTGGAAAGTTAAGGTGTAAGCCATTGATTTCATGCCGAGTCCCAGTTTTTCACCTGAGAAGACGTCAAATAATTTGATATCTGTCAAGCGTTTCACACCAGCAGCCTCAATAGCTTCAACGACTTCTTTGTGACTGATTTCTGCTTTCAGAAGCAGTGCTATATCACGTGTTACAGCTGGGAATTTGGTAATTTCTACAAATGGTTTTGCTGGTTGCATTACTTGTTCAATCGCTGTCAAGTTGATTTCTGCTACATACGTTTCTGGGATATTATAATCCTTAGCAGTTACTGGATGAACTTGACCGACAAAACCAACGACTTGTCCGTCTAGTGAAATAGTCGCTGTACGACCTGGGTGCATACCAGCTAATGCTTGTGTCGCTGTGTACTCTACTTTTAGACCCAGACGGTCAAAAAGTGCTTCCAAAATTCCTTTTGCATAAAAGAAATCAACTGGTACAGCTGGAGTTTGAAAATCCTTTTCAGTAACCAAACCTGTCAAAGCAAAGGCAAAGCTGTTGATTTCAGTTGGCAATTCTTCCTGTGGATTCCCCGTTTGCTCGAAGACTTTTCCGATTTCATACAGAGCCAAGTCCTTATTTTTACGTGCTACATTATAGGTAACAGTATCCAAAATGCCAGCTACCATATTTTGACGAAGAACGCTGCGATCTACTGTCATCGGCCACATCAGCTCTGTCAAGTTACTTGGATTAGTGCTAAATTGCACAGCTTTTTCAGGAGTAGTCAAAGCATAGGTGATAACTTCTATCAAACCAGCACCTTCTGCAACTGTACGAACTTTGCGACGAAGTTTTTGGGTTTCTGTCAATTGGCCAGCTGTTCCGTCACCTTTTGGAAGAGTTGCTGGTAATTTATCATAACCATAGATACGCGCAATTTCCTCATAAAGGTCTGCTTCAATGTGAATGTCCCAACGGCGACGTGGTACGCTGACCGTGAATTTCTCTGCATCGCCAGTAAGACCAAAACCAAGGCGACGGAAAACATCTTCAATATCTGTATAGGTTAATTCCGTTCCAAGTACACGATTGACATCTGATAATGTTGAAACAACTTCAACATCTGATGTGTCCACTTGACCCGCTGAGACGATACCGGCTTGTACCGTTGCACCTGCAAGGTCTGCAATCATGCTAGCCGCAGCATCTAGAGCTTCTGTTACTGTCGCTAGGTTAATTCCTTTTTCAAAACGAGAGGATGATTCTGAACGAAGATTGAGACGTCCGCTCGTCTTACGAATGGAAGTTCCGTCAAAAACTGCTGCTTCAAGCACTACACGGCTTGATTGAGAAGAAATTTCCGTTGCAGCTCCACCCATGACACCAGCAAGAGCGACTGGCTTATCTGCTACCGCAATCACAAGATCGCTCGTTTCTAATTCGCGCTCTTCGTCATCAAGGGTTACTAATTTTTCGCCCGCACACGCTTCACGCACCACAATTTGATTGTCCTCAAAAGTATCTAAATCAAAGGCGTGCATTGGTTGTCCAAAGTAAAGTAGAATATAATTTGTCACATCTACCACATTGTTGATAGGACGAATCCCTGCATTCATAAGCAGATTTTGAAGCCATTGCGGACTTGGAGCAATGGTTACATTTTCCAAAATACGTGCTGCATAAAAAGGAGCCTTGTCCGTTTCAATCGCAACAGAAAGTTGTTCTCCAGCTTGCTCTTGTGTTTCCAACAACGGAAAATCTTTAAAATGAACCGACTTGTCGTAGATAGCTGCTACCTCATACGCTACTCCACGCATTGAAAGTGCATCTGCACGGTTCGGCGTGATAGAAAGCTCAATAATTTCATCATCCAAGTCAAGATAAGGAAAAACGGAATCCCCCGGTACAGCTTCTTCTGGCAAAATTTGAATACCGTCAGAAAATTCTTTTGGAACAACCGAGTCCGAAATGCCTAATTCTCCAAGGGAACAAATCATTCCAAGGGATTCTAACCCACGGATTTTTCCCTTTTTAATCTTGTAATTATCTGCAATACGAGCTCCTGGAAGAGCTACCATAACCTTGATTCCCGTTCGTACATTTGGAGCGCCGCAAACGATTTGTCGAAGCGCTTCTTCGCCAACATTCACTTGACAGACATGTAGGTGCGTCTCAGGAACCTCTTCACAGCTAACCACTTCACCAACTACAATTTTTGACAACCCCTCAGCAGGAGAGCTAACCCCTTCTACTTCAATCCCTGTCGTTGACATTTTTTCAGCTAATTCTTCACTCAGAACAGTTACGTCAACTAGTTCTTTTAACCATTTATAACTTACTAGCATAATTCATCTATATGAGTGCATAGAAATCTTTGAGAACTACTGTTTCTGCTCAAAAATTTTGCCTCATATTATTTCCTTTCTTTTTGAGGCTGGGACAAGTGCCCAAGCCAAGTGCTTTTTCGCTTAATTTAATTCTTTCCGAATGAGCCAGTCAATATCAACCGTTTCACCAGTCGCATATTCATGCTCACTAAAACGCTCAAAACCATATTTAAAGTAAAAGTTTTGGGCCTTAAAATTCTTTTCCCAAACGCCTAGCCACACCCATGAACATTTTCGTTTCATAGCTTCCTGCAGGGCAAATTCAAACATTTCCTTGCCAAAACCTTGTCCTTGATACGGTTTCAAAACATAGATACGATGCACCTCAAAAGCATTCCTCATTGAATAGTCTGCCTCTACTGGTTCAGTCTGTTCCTGCCCCCAGTTAAATTTGAGAAAACCAACAATCTTCTCTGTTTCATCTAACGCAAAATAGGTCTCTGACTCTACCAGTGCCAAATCCTTCTGAATCCGCTCAAGTGAGAGCTCATGCGCAAAATAATCTTGCATGTCTTCTGCCTTGATGTAAGGGCCAAAAGTTTCTAGATAAGTCTGCACTTCTAGTGCTCTTAGAACTTCAACCTGTTCTTCTTTTACTTTTATTAACATACATTTATTTAAATTGTTCTGAGAACCGAACATCTCCTTGATAGAAGCCACGAATGTCATTGATACCGTAGCGCAACATAGCCACCCGTTCTTGACCCAGCCCAAAAGCAAAACCAGAATAAACATCAGCATCAATGCCACTCATTTCAAGGACGCGTGGGTGTACCATTCCAGCTCCCATAATTTCAATCCAGCCAGTCTTTTTGCAGACATTGCATCCTTGCCCACCGCATTTAAAGCAAGAAACATCCACCTCAACAGACGGCTCTGTAAATGGAAAATAAGACGGACGCAGACGAATACTGCGGTCTTCTCCAAACATTTTTTGCACAATGAGCTGCAATGTTCCTTGAAGGTCTGCCATAGAAATATTTTTCCCGACAACCAAACCTTCAATTTGATGAAATTGATGAGAATGCGTCGCATCGTCCGTATCCCGTCGGAACACACGCCCTGGCGAGATCATTTTCAGAGGACCTTTAGAAAAATCATGAGCGTCCATAGCACGAGCTTGAACAGGACTGGTGTGAGTACGCAGCAAAATTTCTTCTGTAATGTAGAAAGTATCCTGCATATCACGTGCTGGGTGGTCTTTTGGTAAATTCATCCGCTCAAAGTTGTAATAGTCTGTTTCAACTTCAAAACCATCTACGACTTGATAGCCCATGCTGATGAAAATATCTTCAATTTCTTCACTTGTTTGGCTAAGAACATGACGATTCCCAGTAGGAATTTTCCGACCAGGAAGGGTGACATCTACTGACTCACTCGCCAACTGATTAGCAACTTTTTTCTCTTCTAGTAATTTTGCAGATTCTTCAAAAGCAGCAGTCAACACATCTCGTGCTTCATTGACATGTTTCCCGATAATCGGCCGCATATCAGCAGAGACATCTTTCATACCTTTTAAAATTTCTGTTAAAGAGCCTTTCTTTCCAAGGACAGAAACACGCAGATTCTGCATTTCTTTTTCATTTTCAGTTGAAATTTTTTTCAGCGACGCCAGAGTTTCTTCTCTAAGCTTATTTAATTGTTCTTCAATGGTTGACATAATTCCTCCAAATATAAAAAACCGCTTATCAGACTCCATAAGCGGAGCGTCGACACGCGGTACCATCCGTTTTCATCTGGTTTTCCAGACCTTAATTCTAAATCCCTTTGCAAGTGAATTTACCTAGTTTTCATCTAAAGAACTCTCAGTCTCTGGTTCTTCTCCCTGTCAAACTTCCCCTAAGCTACTAGTCTTGCGGATTCTTATTTAATTAGTTGATATTATACCAAATTTTATAGGACTTGTAAATAGACCTTGTTTAAAAATGCAATTGTATTCGACACACATTATAAACAGTAGTCAATTCTATACTAACTCGCTCAAGTATTCATAGCGCTCATATTTCTCCAAAAGTAAATCGTTTTTGCCATCCAACTCTTTTTGGAGTTCAGCGAGCCGACCGAAGTCCGAAGCATATTCCTGCATTTCCCGCTCAATAGCTGCAATGTCCTCCTCAAGCTTCTCTATATCTCCCTCAATAGACTCCCACTCCTGTTTTTCAAAGTAGCTTAAGCGCTTCTTTTCTTCTCGCACTTTAGCTACTTTTTCCTTTTCCGACTTTTGGGAAATGGCAGAGCTCTCTAGCTCAAAAGCTTTTTCATCTAAATAATCCGTGTAATTCCCGAAGTATTCTCTGATAGTTCCCTCTTCAAAGGCTAAAATCTTATCTGCTACTTTATCAAGGAAATACCGATCGTGACTAACAGTCATAACTGGGCCGGCAAAGCTTTGCAAAAAGTTTTCCAGCACCGTTAATGTCGCAATATCTAAGTCATTAGTCGGCTCATCCAACAGCAAAACATTCGGCTTTTCCAATAATAACTTGAGAAGATAGAGCCGCTTTTTCTCTCCTCCGGATAATTTTTCAATCAAAGTTCCATGAGTGGAACGAGGAAAGAGAAATTGTTCCAAGAGTTCGGCAATTGATGTCGTCCCCGCAGATGTCTTAACTTCTTCTGCGACCTCCTGCAAGAAATTGATAACGCGTTTGGACTCATTCAACCCTTCAATTTGCTGTGAGAAATAAGCCACACGAACTGTCTCACCAATGGTCAGTTGACCAGATTGAGGTGCTAATTTCCCAGCAATTAGATTGAGCAAGGTGGATTTTCCAACACCATTATCCCCCACAATCCCAATCCGATCTTTATTTTGAACTAACAAATTGAAATGAGAAAGAATCTTCTTGTCACCATAAGCAAAGCCCACATCTTTAAATTCAATCACTTTCTTCCCAATACGACTGGTTTCGAAATTCATTTCTAAGTCTTTCTGAGTCGCTTGATCAGACAAATCCTTTTTCAAATCTTGAAAACGATTGATTCGAGCTTGCTGCTTGGTTGCTCTAGCCTGTGGCTGGCGACGCATCCAGGACAATTCCTGCTTATAAAGCTGTTGTTTTTTATGGAGAAAGGCAGCATCTCGCTCGTCTTGTTCTGCTTTCAAACGGACGTAATCTTGATAATTTCCTTGATATTCAAGCAAATCTCCGCTGTCCAATTCAAAAATCCGCGTCGAAACATGGTCTAAAAAATAGCGGTCATGGGTAATAAAAAGAACTGTCTTTTGGGAATTTTTCAAAAAATTCGTCAGCCATTCGATACTATCAATATCCAAATGGTTGGTCGGCTCATCAAGGAGCAATAAGTCATCGTCTCCTAACAAGACTTGCGCCAATTGCACTCGGCGTCGCAAACCACCTGACAGGTCGCCGACCTTAGCAGATAAGTCGGTCAAACCCAGCTTAGACAAAACGGTCTTAACTTGACTTTCAATTTCCCATGCTTGAAGAGCATCCATTTCAGCCATAATCTTCTCTAAACGAGATTGATTGCTTTCATCATAGTTAGACAGCAATAACTCATACTCACGAATGAGCTGCATTTCTCGCAGATTGCTTGATAAAACCGTATCTAGTACCGTTTTGTCGTCATCAAAGTGCGGTTCTTGGGTTAAGTAGCCAATCTTATAGCCCGATTTAGCTGAAAAAGGATTAACGTCCCCATCAAATCCAGATTTTCCAGACAGAACATTCAAAAGGGTCGTTTTTCCAGTTCCATTAACCCCAATCAAGCCAATCCGATCCAAACCATGAATAATAAAGGAAATATTTTTAAAAACAGTCTTATCTCCCACCGTTTTAGTCAACTTTTCAACAATAAAGTCACTCATCTTCTCTCCTCTACAAAAGCCAAAATAGCCTCCAGACGGTTGTCCAAGGTACCATTCACAATAGCTGTCTCGATCTCAGTCAAGAGCTGTCCTAAAGCAGGACCCGGCTTAAAGCCAAATTCTTTGATTAACAGACCACCATTGACGACAATTTCATGTTTATCATGAATCGTTAGTGAATCATAAGTAGAATGAATCTTTTCAAAATCAACAGCTAATCCCTGTGCTTGACGAATTTCTTCTGCTTGTATCATCAGGTCCAGTTCAAAACGATAGCATTCTTCCTTATCCAGAAAATGCCTTTGGCGAATATTATAAATCGTGACAATTTGCTCTACGCGCTTTTGAAATTCATTTGAAGTTTTCCAATGCTTGAGGAATTTTTTAACATTTTTTACTTGAAGAGTCATTAAAAGAGTAGCCCAAGCTTGCTCTGAACTCGTAAATTGAAAATCTGCTTTAACATCAAACATCTTTTCCAACTGAGATTGGCTGCTGCGCATGTCAGGCAAATAGTCTGTTGCACCACTGGCAAGCAGACTTTTCAATCCTTTACGCCAATAAGACGCTGTCAGTAGTTTGTCAAATTCAATGAAAGTCCGCTCTACAGAAATTTTTTCTAATAGTGGTGCACACAGTTTCATAGCCTGAAATGTATCTGTGTCCAAATCAAACCCTAAAGCTGCCTGAAAACGAAATCCTCGCATAATGCGCAAGGCGTCTTCGTTGAAACGTTCCGAAGGTATTCCTACAGCACGTAAGATCTGATTTTCTAAATCAGCTAACCCTTCAAATAAATCAATCACATTCCTTGCTTCATCCAAAGCCAAAGCATTGATCGTGAAATCGCGCCGTTTTAAATCTTCTTCGAGAGAACGAACAAACGTGACATGGCTCGGTCTGCGATAATCTACATAGATATCCTCTGTCCGAAAAGTCGTCACTTCGTATTCATGATTATCTTCTAAGACTAAAACTGTCCCATGCTCAATACCGACATCAATCGTTCGCTCAAAAATACGTTTGGTTTCTTCTGGATAACTAGAACTCGCAATATCCACATCATGAATCGGTCGATTCAATAAAGCATCGCGGACTGAACCACCGACAAAGTACGCCTCAAAACCGGCATTCTTAATCTTCTTTAATACTGGTAAAGCCTCCTGAAATTCAGAAGGCAGATTTTTTAATCTCATAACAAATATTCCAATCCGTAGACAAGCTCTTTTTTCTTGACCACTTCCTTAATACCTAAATTCACCCCCGTCATGAAAGACTTACGATCGTACGAATCATGACGAAGTGTCAGTCCTTCACCTTGACCGCCAAAGATGACTTCTTGATGAGCCACCAATCCTGGTAAACGAACCGAATGAATGCGCATGCCGTCCATTTCTGCACCACGTGCTCCTTGTAATAACTCTTTTTCGTCCATTGCACCTTGATGCTTCTTGGGGCGAACCTTGCTGATCAATTCAGCTGTTTTAATCGCTGTGCCGCTCGGCGCATCCTTTTTCTGATCATGATGTAATTCAATGATTTCCACATCTGGAAAATATTTAGCTGCTTGCGTTGCAAATTGCATCAAAAGAACCGCTCCCACAGCAAAATTAGGAGCAATCAAGCCTCCTAGCTCTTTTTGACGAGAAAACTCAACTAACTCTTTGATTTCATCCGATGTAAATCCAGTCGTTCCGACCACAGGTGCAAAACCATGCTCTAATGCAAAACGAGTATTTTCATACGCCACTTTAGGAGTTGTAAAATCAACCCATACATCCGCTTCTATGCCACTCAAATCTTCTTTCTGATTAAAAACGGGAACACCAGCTACTTCTTTTTCTGGAGTAAGTGGGTCAAGCAATCCAACGAGCTCTAATGCAGGATCTTCTGTCACCATGTTATAAGCAGCTTGTCCCATTTTTCCTTTGAAACCAGCAATAATGACCTTTATACTCATGGAATCCTCCTTAAATAATCGGAATATAGGCTAAGGCAATACTTCCAGCACCCAAGTGAGTTCCAATCACACTACCAAATGTCGCAATCGGAATCTCTCCAGAAACACCATCTTCTAACAATAATTGATGTAAATGTTCTGCTTTTTCCAGTGCATTTCCATGAATAATCATCACTTGGTAATTTCCTTGTGCAGTTTGCTCTTTGACAATCTCAATCAGGCGTTTCGTAGCTTTTTTCTCGGTACGAATCTTTTCATAAACCTCAATGACGCCCTCTTCATTAAAGTAAAGAATTGGTTTGATACTGAGCAAGTTTCCCAGAATTGCAGCGCCATTCGACAAACGACCGCCTTTCACCAAATGATTTAAGTCATCTACCATGATGAAGGCACCAATTCCCTTGATTTGAACGTCAAGATTGCTCAGAATTTGCTCAAACGCTAATCCTTGTTCAGCCCAGTTTAAAATATGCTCCACCATCATTCCAAGCGGCGCACTTGTGATTTTTGAATCTGGAAAAGCAATTTCTAAACTTGGAAATTCATCTTTCAAATACTGGATATTTTGATAAAAGCCAGAAATGCCACTCGATAAAAACAGACCAATAACATGAGTATAACCTTGCCCTTCTACTAAAGACAGAGTGTTCACTAAGCTGGCGATACTCGGTTGGCTAGTCTTTGGTAATTCACTAGAGGCTGCCATTTTTTGATAAAATTCGCTAGCAGAAAGATTCTTTCCTTCGATGTACTCAATCCCGTCGATACTAACGGGAATATCTAAGACAAATAAATGCTCATTTTCGATGACTTTGCTATCCAAATATGCTGACGAATCAGTAATTACGGCTAATTTCATGCATTAAAACTCCAAATTGATACCTGGCAAATCCAAGGCGATTTCTGTTACTTCATAGGTCAAACGATTTAAGACGGACAAACTTGGACGAGCTAGTTGTTCCACTTCGTCCTGCTCAAATTCACTTGGCTCATTGACAATTTGTCCCATGATATGGTTGACTTGTGAAATTGTTCCACTAATTACAAAAGCATCAAAGACAATCATAAAACTCACAATTACAACGATAGAAGTTACTTGTCCTTCTTGATCTTGATTTAACAATTGAAAATTGACATCCACTTTTGTTTCTGGGGTTCCGTTTTCTTTTTCCCACTCTAAATTACGTGCATCATAGTGATATTGACTGACAAATTCTTTTTCGCGTTGTAATTCCATTTCATTTCTCCTCAAAATATGCGTTATTAAAATTATAACATATTTTCCAGCGCCTGACTATTTTAATCAGTATGAAAATCATCTCCTTTCAATGTTTCTTTTAGATTAAAAAAGAAGCTAGAGAATTATTCTCCAACTCCTAGAACGATGAAACTCATCATTATTTATTCAATGGTTTACGAAGTGCTCCGAATAACACACCACTTACAATTGCGCCAATCAAGATGAAGATGATATAGAGAAGGGCATTTGAAGTAAGTGCAATAACGAAGATACCTCCGTGCGGTGCCATGAGTTTAATACCAGCCATGCCGACAAGTGCGCCTGCTAAAGCTGAACCAACCATAAAGCTTGGAATGGCACGGGCAGGGTCAGCAGCACCAAATGGAATAGCACCTTCAGTGATGAAGGATAGTCCCATAACAATGTTTGTCAAGCCTGAATTGCGTTCTTCTTCAGTGAATTTATCTTTGAATAGAAGGGTTGCGACAAAGACTGCAAGAGGTGGAACCATACCACCAGCCATAACCGCTGCCATTACAACTGAACCACCTGTTGAAACAGTTGCTGCAAGAGTTCCTGTACCAAAGATATAAGCCGCTTTGTTGAAGGGACCGCCCATATCAATAGCCATCATACCACCTACAACGAGTCCAAGGAGGACAGCTGAACTACCAGATAAGCCTTCTAGGAAACTATTCAAGCCAGTATTGATAGCTGCCATTGGAATATTCACCAACAACATCAAGAAGCCAGTTAGCAAGGTTCCCAACAATGGATAAAGTAGAATGGACTTGATACCCTCAAGCGATTTTGGAAGACCACTCAAGGCTTTTTTAAGGAAGTTTACAACGTAACCTGCAAGGAAACCACCCACTAGGGCTCCAAGGAAACCAGAAGGTACACCAGCAAGTGCAAGAGTTGCTTTCCCACCTTCTGCAAATGGAATTTTACCAAAAGCAAGACCTGCTGAAGCCATACTACCTGCTACAAAACCTGGCGCTAAACCTGGTTTTTCAGCAATAGAATAAGCGATATAACCAGCAAGTACAGGAAGCATAAAGCCAAAGGCCAAGCCACCAATATTCTTAAACATAGCTGCCAACTCATGATAAGTACCGAGATTTGCCAATTGATCTTTTGGTACTCCCATTGCTTGGTCAATCAAGAATGCCACCGCAATCATGATACCACCGCCAATAACGAATGGAAGCATTTGGCTAACACCACTCATTAAGTGTTTGTAGAAACCGCCTGCTGCATTCGCTGAAGAGGACGCAGCTGCTTTATTGGCTGCATGATATACTTCTGCTTTTCCTGACAATGCCAAGTTAATCAACTCTTCTGTCTTACGAATACCGTCAGCAACTGGGCGGTTAATCAATGGCTTGCCGTCAAATCGATCCATTTCCACAGCTTTATCAGCCGCAATAATAACCGCTTTTGCTTTTTGAATATCTTCTGCGGTCAGTTTGTTTCCGATACCACTAGCACCGTTGGTTTCAACCTTGATACCAACTCCCATTTCAGCCGCTACCTTTTGAAGAGCTTCTTGCGCCATATAAGTATGTGCAATTCCCGTTGTACATGCTGTTACCGCAACAAGGAAATCACCATCTTTGGTTGCCGGTGCTACCGTTGTAGGTTCTGCTGCTTTTTCAGATGCTTGGTCAAATAATGCAATCACTTCATCTGGTGAAGTTACTTGACGAAGTTTGTCTGCAAATCCATCTTTCATCAGGTACTGTGACAATTCTGCAAGTGCAGCCAAGTGAGTATCGTTCGCTCCTTCTGGTGCAGCAATCATGAAGAACAAATCTGTCGGTTGCCCGTCTAAACTTTCATAATCCACACCTTTGTTTGATTTTGCAAAAAGAACGGTTGCTTCTTTGACTGCCGCATTTTTACTGTGTGGCATGGCAATCCCGTCGCCCAAGCCTGTTGACGTTAAAGCTTCACGAGCCAAGATTCCTTCTTTGAATGTTTCAAAATCTGTCACATAACCACGGTCAACTAAACAATGAACCATTTCATCAATAGCAGCTGTTTTTCCAGTCGCTTGTAAATCAAGCAACATTACATCTTTTCTCAGTAAGTCCTGAATCTTCATATTTTTTCTACCTCTACTTTTTCATACGTTTTATTAATGAAATCGGCTGTCGCCAAATCATCAGAGAAGGTTGTTGCAGTTCCGCAAGCTACTCCCCACTTAAAAGCTTCAACAGCATTTCCTGAACGAACAAATTCACCAGTAAAGCCTGCAACCATTGAGTCACCAGCCCCAACAGAATTTTTTACGATTCCTTTGATTGGCTTTGCAAAATATGCTCCGTCCTGAGTCACCAGCAAGGCACCGTCACCTGCCATAGAAATAATGACATGTTGGGCTCCCTTGGCTAGAATTTCACGAGCATATTTCTCAATCTCATCCAGCTTTTCCAGCTTCACTCCGAAAATATCACCCAGTTCATGATTGTTTGGTTTGACCAATAATGGCTGAAATTCCAGTGAATCAATAAGTGTTTGTCCCTCGAAATCACAAACGACTTGTGCTCCAGTTTGTCTCGTCAGGCTAATTAACTCTTTGTAGACGATATTTCCTAAATTTTTATTGCTTGACCCTGCAAAGACAACTGTATCTTTCTCTGACAGCCCTGAAAGAATATCTTTTAATGCTGCCAATCGCTCTGGTGAGACGGTCGGACCCGTTCCATTGATTTCTGTCTCAGCATCTGCTTTAATCTTGACGTTGATACGCGTATCCTCTAACACTTGAACAAAATTAGTCGCAATCGCTTCATTTTCCAAGGTATCAGTAATAAATTTTCCAGTAAAACCACCTATAAAGCCAGTCGCTGTGTTATCAATTCCCAAACGTTTGAGCACACGACTGACATTGATGCCTTTGCCACCAGCAAATTTATCATCGCTTTCCATACGATTCACGCTTCCAACATTGACCTTATCCAAACGAACAATATAGTCAATAGAAGGGTTAAGCGTAACAGTATAAATCATACTTCAATAACCTCCGTTTTTTCTTTTATCTTTTCCAATTGCTCATTGGCACATGCACTCGTAATAATGCTAGCACGTTTGATAGGGGCGACTTTCACGAAAGAGGAATGACCGATTTTTGAAGCATCAGCTAAGATGTAGGTCTGCTTGGCGTTTTCAAGAATCGCTCGCTTGACTGCTCCTTCGTCCATATCAGGCGTTGTATAGAAATTTTCATCAATTCCATTCATACCAATAAAAGCTTTATTGAAATTCAACTGACCGATTTGGTTCAAAGCAACACCACCGATACTAGCATCTGTTGAGCTTTTGACAACTCCTCCGATAATAACCGTTGGAATGTTTTTCTCAACTAACTTTGTAGCATGGTGAATGGAGTTGGTTACAACCGTCATATGTTTGCTTGAAAGCTCATTGATTAACAATTCATTTGTCGTTCCAGCATCAATAAAAATAACATCCTGTTCTTGTATCAATTCCGCCGCTTTTTGAGCAATTCGCAATTTATCTTGAACGTTTTTGATAGATTTTTCTTGATTGCTTTCTTCCTCTTGAAGGAAATGAATGCTTTCTGCTCCACCGTGAATCCGGCGCAGCTTTCTTTCATCTTCCAATTCGTCTAAATCTCTACGAACTGTTGATTCAGACGTATTTAACAAACGAACTAAGCTATCCAGAGAAACAACTTGATGATGATTGATTTCCTCTAAAATTACCTGTTTGCGTTCTGATTTTAAGATAGACCTCACCTCTTCCTGCAATCGTTTACAGATTTATTATACACCAATTCATTTCAAAGTCAAGCATTTTCTTTCAAAAACTATCACTTTTTTAATAAAACAGCAAAATGCAATAAGAAAAGGCTGAAATTCGCATTCAACCTTTTCTTTTCTATACTGTTATACTGTAGCTTTGATTGCTGCTTCAACAGCTGCTTTTTCTTTGTCAATCAAATCAATACGAGCGGAAATTTCTTTGATTCCCATGCTGATGTTACGGCTAATTGCCAAATCAGATAATTGTGGTTCAAAGAAGGCCTTGTATTCTGCCAAGCGTTCACGCGTTTTAAAGATATTTGCTGGATAAATGACAAATTTGTCAAAGCTCATATCTCCGCCAAGAGCTGCCTTAATCCAATCCCAATTGTCACGCGCCCAGGTCCAGACAGTTCCTTGTGTGAAATCATGTTGTAAGAAAGTAAAATACCAACTCATTGCTAAATCCTGTGGTTTCACAACATCTTTATTTTTCCATTCTTCTAAAAGATGCGCTAGAGTTGCTTCATTCTTCGTATAAGATAGAGCAGAAGCCAATTGACGTTGGAAGTTACCGTCAACCGTTGTAATGTAGGTTGATAGATATTGATCGGTCAATTCTTTTGTCTCATGGTGTTTGATTTGGTTAATCAAAATTTGCAAGCGAGTGGCTGCTGGAAGTTTTTCCATGTTTTCTTGGTAGGTTTCAAAGATTTGGCTCGCTTTTTGGCTCGCTTGTTCATCATCAGCTGCAATCATATTTGCCACAACGATTTGACGTACCAATTCATCTTCATCTGTTTCACCGTCTTTCGCTTCAAAACCAAGTCGGTCAAAGTTAGCTTGATTCAGCTTAACGAGTAATTTTTTAAAGGCTGCCTCTGTTTCTGTCCCTTCGTCCACAAAAGTCTTCAAACTAGTTAGCACAGACTTCACTGCAGATACTACAAGATAAGATCTTTCATTGGTCAATTTTTTAACCACTGGAATCAAGTCTGCAAATGAAACGAAACCAGCTTCAGCCAACAAACGACGTTCTTGCACCACTTGCAACTTACTTGTATTATCCAAGTCCGTAATAGTTGCTAAAATATTATCCAACAATTCCCCTTGATAATCAGTAATGTAATGCGCCGTATTTTCTGTATTGAAACGAAGTGCTCCTTCATTTTGCGCTGCCAGAGCTGCATAATTTGGAATTTCAAGCGTTTCGGTTTCTAAAGTATCTGGAATACCAGTCCAATTACTATTCAATGGTACAACCCATAGACGACCTTTTTCTTCTTTTTCACCAATAAAGAATTGTTTTTGAGAAATTTTGAGAGTGTCATTTTCCACAATCGCTGTCAAAACAGGATAGCCTGGTTGTTCTAGCCACGAATCCATAAAGGCTGCCACATCACGTCCTGAAGCTGCACCGAGAGCATTCCACAAGTCACGACCAATCGTATTACTGTATTGGTGTTTAGCAAAATAAGCATTCAAACCTTTTGCAAAAGCTTCATCTCCTAACCAACGACGAAGCATGTGCATGAGACGACTTCCTTTGGCATAGACAATTGCTGGGTCAAACAAGGTATTGATTTCGTCTGGATGTTTTACTTCCACATGGACAGATTGAACACCGTCAGTCGCATCCCGTTTTAGAGCCAGAGGAACGCCACTTGTTTGGAAGTCCTCAAAAATGTTCCAAGTCGGCTCAATAGCGTTCACACAGACATATTCCATCATATTAGCAAAACTTTCATTGAGCCAAAGGTCATCCCACCATTTCATTGTAACCAAATTACCAAACCATTGGTGAGCCAATTCGTGAGCAATCACAAGAGCTACTTGCTGACGGCTTGTAACAGTTGAATTTTCATCTACTAAAAGATAAACTTCACGATAAGTGACCAAGCCCCAATTTTCCATAGCTCCTGCAGAAAAGTCTGGCAAAGCTACATGCAGAGATTGAGGAATCGGATATTTTACTCCGTAGTATTCTTCATAAAAATCAATAGAGCGAACTGCAATATCTAAAGCAAATTCCAAATTTGAAACAGGGTGAGCTTTGGTAGAGTACACGCCGACCAAGGTACCATTCTTCGTTTTTGCTGTAACACCCTGTAAATCACCAGCCGCGAACGCCAAAAGATAAGACGACATGCGAGGAGTCGTTGCAAACTTCCAGATGCCAGTTGCTTTTCGATTTTCTACATCAACTTCTGGCATGTTTGAAAGTGCGATTTCTCCTGCTTCTTGGTCAAATTTCAAAGAAAGGTCAAATGTAGCTTTTGCTTCTGGCTCATCTACACTTGGAAAGGCTTCACGTGCAAAATGACTTTCAAATTGAGTAGAAAGAACTTCTTTTTTGACTCCATCAACAGTATAGTAAGAAGGATAAATCCCTGTCATATTATCTGTAATTTTACCTGTATAAGTCAGCGTTACTTCAACAACTCCTGCTTGACCAAGCTCAACGTAAACTGCTTCATTTTCATTATCTACAGAGAAAGGACGAGCTTCGCCAGCTACCTCAACGGACTGGATTGTCAAATCCTTCTGATGAAGAGAAATTTTTTCACCTTTTGCTTCTCCGCTAATGCTGACCTTACCTGTGAATGTTTTTTGCCCCCGATTCAAATCTAAAAAAATATCATAATGTTCTGGAACAAATGTTTCAATAAAATGTGCAACTGCTTGCATGTATATCTCCTTAATAATATAATCTGTAACTATTGTAACATAATTCACGTGTCCTAACACAATTTCTCTATCGTTTTCCTCATTTTGTGATAAAATAGAAATACGTTACTATTTTAAGGAGAAATCATGTCTGAAATTTTTGATATTACGATTGTTGGTGGGGGGCCTGTGGGTCTTTTTGCTGCTTTTTATGCTCACATGCGTCAAGCAAAAGTGAATTTGATTGATTCGCTACCTCAGCTCGGTGGACAGCCAGCTATTCTCTATCCTGAAAAGAAAATTCTGGATGTTCCTGGTTTTACCAATCTAACAGGAGAAGAATTGGTTGAGCGTTTGATTGATCAAGTAAAAACATTTGAAACAAGCATACATCTCAATGAGACTGTATTAGATATTGAAAAAAACGATGAATTATTTACCTTAACAACTAGCAAAGGGAAACATATCTCAAAAGCCATTTTGATTGCTATGGGAGGTGGTGCCTTTAAACCACGTCCGCTTGAACTAGAAAATGTAGACCAATTTGAAAACATTCACTATCACGTATCAAATATCAATCAATATGCTGGGCAAAATATTATTGTTCTAGGCGGTGGCGACTCTGCTGTTGATTGGGCAATAGCTTTTGATAAGATTGCACCGACCAGCATCATTCACCGCAGGGATAATTTCCGTGCTTTAGAGCACAGTGTCAATGAACTAAAAGCTTCTACTGTCACGATTAAAACACCATTTATTCCAAGCAAGCTTATCGGTGAAGGAAACAAACTTACTCATCTTGAAATCACTAAAGTAAAAAGCGATAAGACAGAAATATTGCCACTTGACCAACTTTTTGTCAATTATGGCTTCAAATCATCTGTTGGAAACTTAAAAAAATGGGGACTAGAGCTCAATCGTCACAAGATTATTGTGAATAGCAAACAAGAAACTTCTGTCGCAGGTATCTATGCTGCTGGAGATTGCTGTAGCTATGATGGAAAGATTGACTTGATAGCCACAGGGCTAGGTGAAGCTCCTACAGCTATCAACAACGCCATGAATTATATCTATCCCGACCAAAAAATACAGCCAAAACATTCGACCAGTCTTTAAAAAGCAAAAAACATGAGGTTCTCTTTTGAAGAACCTCATGTTTTTATATGTGCTTATTTCACACTATCCATTTTTTCTCGGCAAGCCTTTTCGATGAGGTCAAGTTTTTCAACACTTTCCTTTTCGTCTTTACCAATTGAATAGATGTATAGTTTGATTTTAGGTTCGGTCCCTGACGGTCTGAGTGCATACCATGAACCATCTTTAAAGTAATATTTCAAGCAGTTTTGTTTTGGAAAATCAAGATAGCCATCTTTAAAGTCAATCACTTTTTCAAGTTCCATTGCTCCAATTGTTGTCAACGGATGTTCTCTAAATTCTTCCATCATTCGAGCGATTCTCTCTTGACCTTCTACACCTTCTAACTCAAGAGAAACTTGTCTTTCATTATAGAAACCAAATTCTGCATAAATATCATTTAAAACATCTAACAGAGTCTTACCCTGTTTCTTAAAGTAAGCAGCCATCTCCACGATCATCATAGAAGCACTGACAGCATCTTTATCTCTAACAAATGTTCCATAACAGAAACCGATACTTTCTTCGTAACCGAAAACATACGTTTTTTCTTTAGTACGATCATATTCGTTGGCTTTGCCACAAATATTTTTAAATCCAGTCAGGGTTTCTACTGTTTCAATACCATATTTCTTCGCAATCGCTCTAGATAAATCACCTGTAACAATAGATTTCACCATGACAGGATTTTCAGGTAAAATATTGAGAGCAGAACGTTGTGAGAAAATATAATAAGAAAGCAAAGCACCAATCTTATTTCCGTTTAAAAAGACATAATCACCGTTTGCATTTCTTACTTCCAGCGCAACACGATCGCAGTCTGGGTCATTGGCAATCAAAATATCACAATTATTTTCTTTTCCAAGCTTTTCAGAATAGGCAAATGCTTTTGGAAATTCTGGATTGGGATAACCAACTGTTGTAAAATCTGGATCAGGAAATTCTTGTTCCTTTACGACATAGATATTTTCAAATCCTCTTCTTTTTAAAATTTCTCTAACCGGAATATTTCCTGTACCATTCAAAGGCGTATAGCCAACCTTGATAGATTTATCAACATCTTCATTGATTGTTAGATTGAGAACTTCGTGGTAGTAATCTTCTTCGACAGATGGATCAATATAATTTGCAAGACCGCTTTCCAAGGCTTCTTCAAAAGGAATGGATTTGATGTCTTCAAAATTCACAATTTCATCCATATGACCTGCAATTTGTCCTGCAATATCATCTAAAATCTGTGAACCTTCTTCCCAATACGCTTTATAGCCATTGTATTCTTGTGGATTATGGCTAGCCGTTACCATAACTCCTGCTTTACAGTGCAATTTTCTAATTGCATACGAGCACATTGGCGTAGGATGAATGCCATTGTAAATATATGTTTTGATTCCGTGTGCAGCCATAATAGAGCATGTTAGTTCAGCAAATTCTTTTGATTTGTATCTAACATCATAGCTGATTGCAACACCTCTTTTAACAGCCTCTTCACCATGATCTTTTAGTGTTTCAGCCAATGCTTGTGCTGCTTTTCCTACCATATATTTATTCATGCGGTTGGTACCAGCACCCAATTTCCCACGAAGACCAGCTGTTCCAAATTCAAGTCCCTTATAAAATCGATCTTCAATTTCAGCTTCATCATCCTTAATAGATAACAAATCAGCTTTTGTTTCTTCATCGAAAAAATCATTGTTTAGCCATTGTTCATAAACTTCTTTGTAGTCCATATAACGACTCCTTTTAATATATTATTTCTCAATAATTCCATTCTATACTACCTTTTCGTTTTTATCAATCCTTTTTCCAATTTTTCTTTAAAACGCTTGCAGTTTTTTGTTTAAAACAGTTATTTATATGTAAACTTCACAGATTTTATCTCTCTGTGGGTGATTGTTGATTAGGTAAATTTTAATCAATAAATTGAATATCATTCTCATCTAATGCAAGAATATCCTGATAAGCAACATCTAGCTTAGATAATAGATCAACAGACTCAACGTAATGCGCATGTAAAAACAAGACTGCAGGATGAACTTTCTCGAATTCATAGTCTGGTTCCTGCTAAAGCTTGATATCATAGTAGCAATATTACAGGAGACATATTAGAAACTACTTAACTTGTACTAATTTGTCTTGATAATTTTCTTCAATAGCTTTTGCAATAAAATCTTTTTTTATTTTTGTAATAAATCTAATATCATTAAACAAGTGAAAAATAGTTGAAATATATCCCCCAATATCAACCTTTTTCACCAAATCTCCAGCTCCTCTCTTTACTGTAATAAGTACAATACCAGCATTTACCAAAGACGCTATGCTTTCAGAAATTATAATAACTTTTCTTGTTCTCACTTCATGTAAAGTTACATTTTTCTTTAGTGATTGAAGTAACTGATCTTTAGTTATCGTTTCGTTATTCTTTTTATTTTCTTCGCAAATAATCGTAATTCTGTGAGCAACAGAAATTACGTAATTAATCATCTCTGCTAATGCTATCTGAACTCCGACTGATCCCCAAAAATCCAATTTCGCATAGTCTATTCCTGACTCACATAATTCCTTGATAATATCCGAATCTACCAACAACTGCAAAAATGGTAAGCTTAATCCTTCTTTCGAATACTCGTCAGATTTAATATGGTAGGCTTGCTTAATAAATGCTAGACCTATTGTTGCCTTTGATTTTTTATATCTTTTTACCGTATATTCAAACATCTTTATCGGATTTGCCTCAACTATAGCAGCTGGCTTACCCGATGTGTCCTTTCCTACATGTAATGTACGAAATGCATTGTCTTTTCCAAGTGACATAGTATTTGTTAAAATATTACAAGTTCCAAATAAATAACCCAACCAAGGATCATGTCCTAATGTCTTGGCTCTATGATTCGTTCCGCTAAGCTTCACATTAAATTTTCTTGTACCACTCACCACATCGTATGGAACATGATTTATATCTGCTATTTCTTGAAGTGAGGCATGATAATATCTTGAGCCCTTTGTTTTGTCGCTCTCCGCCTTATTCTTCATAGTACTTGCTTTTGTCTTTATCATATACAGATTTCTTAGCCTCATCAGCGGTAGTATTGTGTGACGGTCTATCCTTCTTATTTTTGAACAAATCAAAATTAACAGAGGGTTGTAAGAATTGACGAATCATTTGCAATACTACTGCAATAAGAATAAAAAGAGCATCAGTTTTATTCAAACCTGTTTGACTTTTGAACTCACTTTCATTATCATCGTATTCTTTCTCAAGTTGAGCCAGATCCTCCTCAGATAACAAATCTTCCATTCTTAAAATCGTATCATACCCTTGGCTGTTAACATACTCTACTAAAGAGGCATAATTCTATATCTCAGGAAGTATATTAATTGATTCGACAACCGCTTCGCTACCAGTCATCTTCTTATGAGTATCCATAAGCTGTTCTGCAAAATCACTAGAATGATCAGCCATAAATTTCATGACCATTATCATCTCTTTTTCTCTATAAGAAATCATATTTATGTCTCCTCATTCAAGGCCTTATTGATTACAGATGCTGGGCAATTTATAGCATTCAAGAGTTTAACTAAACAATTTATCTGCCTTTCTAACTCTTGGTTTTCAGTATGCATTTTATTATATGCATCAAACAAAAAATCTACTTTTTCTTCCAAGTCTTTTTGTAATTTATACTGCTTCAAAATAACTTCGTTATATTTCAAAATTCTCTTATTTACATCTACATTAAGAAAATCATCAATCTGTATTGAAATATCTTATGCAAATTTCTTTGTTTTTTCTTTGTATTCAGTGAATTTATTACTCATATCTTTATGTATTATTTCATCTAATTCTGTTACACGCTGTTGTAAATTAGAAATCCAAATGGTAAGTTTCTTTTTTCCTTCTTCAAGTTTCTTCTTTTGCCTCATTGATTCTTGGTTATCTTTTTGATATCTTTTTACTTTTGCATTCCTTAACATTTTTAATGCGAGTGGCAATGCCAATGCTGGAATCGATACAATATTTAATCCAGTAATCATTCCTAATCCCAGTCCGCCAACTGCCATTGTCCCTCCAGTAGCTAGCCCGATGGAAAACATTCCTGTGGTAACCGAAGTTCCTACTGCTGCTGCGACCGTTCCCCGACTATGGATGCATAACTCATATATTTTTTTGTAACATCTGATTCCTTATTTTCGAGATTTTTAACCAATGAGGGTAAGGATGATTCTTTTAGTTCCACTGGTTTAGAAATAGAATTAAATATAAGATAAAATTTCTGTTGCATCATCATCAGCTTGTTGATATGCCTCTAAAATAGCTTCAATAGTTTCTGTACTCTTTTCCATATTCTCCTCCACATTTTTACTATTATGCATTATACTTATAAAAGTAGACACATTTAG
>NZ_KV837631.1:105826-120415 GCF_001838575.1 Streptococcus sp. HMSC034B03 | reverse complement strand
AATACCTTTTTTCATCTTTTTTTACTTTTCTTGTTTTTAAGTTTAAGCTTTTTTAGTTTAAGGCAGCAAAAAGGATTCCAAATGTTATCAGAATCCTCATTTTTCTTTTATTTCGCAACAATATTCACCAATTTAGGTAGCTCCAACAGCTTGAAACGTTATTGGAGGTTGCAGATAAGGCTAACAGAACCTATTACTTGACAACAATATTAACAAGTTTGTTAGGGACTACAATCACCTTAACCACTTGTTTTTCAGCGATTTCAGACTGGATTTTTTCATTGGTAAGGGCAAGCTTTTCAAGCTCTTCACGGCTTGAGTCTTTTGCGATCACAAGTTTCGCACGAACCTTGCCCTTGATTTGCACGACAATTTCAACCTCATCTTCAACGAGTTTTGCTTCATCCCATGTTGGCCAAGGAACGTATGAAATTGATTCACCTGATTGTGTCAATGTTTGCCACAATTCTTCAGAAAGGTGTGGTGCAAATGGTGCTAACAATTGTACAAAGCCTTTAGCGTAGCCAACAAAGAGTTTGTCTTCTTTATTGGCAGCGTTGACGAATACCATCAATTGAGCAATGGCTGTGTTAAACTTGAGTTCCTCAAGCTGCTCGGTCACTGCCTTGACTGTCTGGTTGTAGACTTTATCAAGTGCGCCACTGTTTTCTGCAACAATTTCTTTTGTTGTCAACAAGCGATAGACGCGGTCGAGGAATTTACGTGAGCCTTCAAGACCTTCTTCAGACCATGCGATTGAGGCATCAAGTGGTCCCATGAACATTTCGTACACTCGAAGTGTGTCTGCACCATAACGTTCAACCACATCGTCAGGGTTCACAACGTTTTTTAGTGATTTAGACATTTTCGCTGGTGCTTGCTCAAGTTCTTCACCAGTTTCAATGTGGAAGAATGAACCATCACGTTTTTCAACTTTATCAGTTGCCACAAGCGCACCACGGTGGTCGCGGTAGCTTGTTCCTAAAATCATCCCTTGGTTAAAGAGTTTTTGGAATGGTTCTTTGGTTGGAACGGCACCTAAATCATAAAGGAATTTGTGCCAGAAACGAGCATAAAGAAGGTGAAGCACTGCATGTTCTGCACCACCAATGTAAATGTCAACCGGCAGCCAAGCCTTGAGCAATTCTTCATCAGCTAATTTTTCATCGTTGTGTGGGTCGATATAGCGAAGATAATACCAGCTAGAGCCTGCCCATTGTGGCATTGTGTTTGTTTCACGGCGACCTTTCATCCCATCTTCACGCGTCACTTCCAGCCAATCGGTCAAGTTGGCAAGTGGGCTTTCACCTGTACCTGAAGGTTTGATGTCTTTGGTTACTGGCAATACAAGCGGCAATTGCTCTTCTGGAACAGCTGTTGTTGTGCCGTCTTCCCAGTGGATGATTGGGATTGGTTCACCCCAATAACGTTGACGTGAGAAAAGCCAGTCACGCAGACGGTAAGTTACTTTTTTGTTTCCGACACCTTCTGCTTCCAGCCAGTCAACCATTTTATCGATAGCTTGTGCTTTATCAAGTCCATCTAGGAAACCAGAGTTGATGTGAAGTCCGTCTTCTGTGAAAGCTCCTTCCTCAACATTTCCGCCTTCAAGAACTGGAATGATTTCCAAATCGAATTGTTTTGCGAATTCCCAGTCACGTGTATCGTGAGCAGGAACCGCCATGATAGCACCAGTACCGTAGCTTACAAGAACATAGTCTGCAATCCAGATTGGGATTTCCTTGCCATTTACTGGATTAATGGCATAGCTACCAGTCCAGACACCTGTTTTTTCTTTAGCAAGGTCTGTACGAGCAAGGTCAGATTTAAGGCTTGCTTGATGTTTGTAGTCAGCAACAGCTTGCGCTTGTTCTGGTGTTGTAATCACATCAACAAGTGGGTGTTCAGGCGCTAAAACAGCATAAGTCGCACCAAAGAGGGTATCTGGGCGAGTGGTAAAGACAGTGAAATCTTTATCAGTATCCTTAATTTTAAAGGTAACATTGGCACCAGTTGATTTACCAATCCAGTTACGCTGCATATCTTTGATAGATTCAGGCCAATCAAGGTCTTCTAAATCTTCCAGCAAACGTTCAGCGTAAGCTGTGATTTTCAGCATCCATTGGCGCATGGGTTTGCGGACAACTGGGTAACCACCACGTTCAGATGTTCCGTCAGGAAGTACTTCTTCGTTAGCGATGGCTGTACCTAGTTCTTCAACCCAGTTAACTGGCACTTCAGCTTCGTATGCCAACCCTTTTTCATATAATTTTGTGAAAATCCACTGAGTCCATTTGTAGTAGTTAGGATCCGTTGTGTTCACTTCACGGTCCCAGTCATAAGAGAAGCCCAGTGCATTGATTTGGCGTTTGAAGTTGGCAATATTTTCTGCCGTAAACTCAGCTGGGTCATTACCTGTATCCATTGCGTATTGCTCGGCAGGCAGCCCAAAGGCATCCCAGCCCATTGGGTGAAGAACGTTGTAGCCTTGCGCACGTTTGAAACGACTAAGAATATCAGTCGCCGTGTAGCCTTCTGGGTGTCCTACGTGAAGACCAGCACCAGACGGGTAAGGGAACATATCCAACGCATAAAAATTTGGTTTGTCAGCGTCTGTTCCTGTTTTAAACGTATGATTTTCCGCCCAATAATTTTGCCATTTTTTTTCAATTGATTTGTGATTATAAAAAGTCATTGATTCACTCCAATTTTGTGATGTTATTATTATACCATTTTTAGGCGATTTTAAAAGGCATAATTAGGGAAAGAGGGAACATAATCAAAAAAGAATACTTTACTAACTGGATTTGTTTTCTAGCTCATTTTATTGAGAAGTTTTAACTCCATAGCTAAATGGAAAATCTTCAGATATGAAGCCTAGCATTTATTCTGACCTTTTTATTGCAGTCGTTTTAACTGCGATGCGTCCAATTCATAGATTTCATCTACAAATGCCACTGTTGACGGACGGTGTGAAATCATAAAAATCATCCCTTGGCATTCTTCTTTTACAATAGATAGAAACGCCGCTTCGTTGAGCGAATCAAGATTGCTAGTCGGCTCATCAAAGATATAACAATCCGCCTTTTTCAAGAGTGCCCGCATAAGCTCTAAACGCTGTCTTTCTCCAGCTGAAAAGTCACGCTCACCGTCAATAATTGTATCCAAACCATCCGGCAATCTTTCTAGACACTCTTTTAGTCGGCATCTTTCTGCCAACTTCCAGATACTCTCATCACTAATGTCGTTTCTCCCCAGTAAAAGATTTTCTCTCAAAGATTGATGAAAAAGCTGAGCTATCTGTGGTACATAGGTAAATGAAGCCTGCAAATGCTGACGATTAACTTCTCTGGAGTCTACACCAGTAAGAAAAACTGAACCAGCATTGCTATCATACCAACGCATAATAAGCTTCATCAGGGTTGATTTACCACTACCACTCTTACCAATCAAGCCAATAATCTTCCCTTTTTTTAAATGTGCAGAGAAATTATTAAACAGCTTTTGCTGACGATTGTCGTAGGCAAAATCCATATTCTCAATCAAAATATCGTCTAAAGTGACAGCTATTTCCTGACCAGTTTGGACGGGCTCTACCTCATCTAAAAGAGCAAAAATAGTACGACCAGCATTCATAGCACGTTTAAAACCTAAAGGCAAGCGTCCTAATTCTAAAAAAGGAGCAAAAGAGCTAGAAAAAGCAACTAAAACGAGAACCGCTTCCTGCCAAGATAACTGATGATTTTCCACTTGATAGAATGCCAAAAGAGCAACGCTTGTAAGAGACAGTCCCACCACCAAAAAGGTTACCGTTTGCTGTAGATATTGTTTCTGGGCAACCTTCCTTTCCAACTGGTTCACATTCTGACTTCTGCCCGTCAATTCTGCAAATCGCTCGTGACTCTTGCCAAATTGAGATAAATCGCTCATAGCTTTCAGACTTTCCAAGAAAAAAGAAACATAATTCGAGCGTTCCTGACTTTGCTTCTGCAGAATATCTTGCAAACTGAGAGCAAACATTCTCGGTAAAATAATAGCTAAAATCCCATAGGTCACTAAAGCCACTAAAGCAAACCAAAACGAGAAATGTGCAAAATACATTCCCATCAAAAAGGCTGTCAAGAACCCTGTACAAATAGGAGCTATCGTATGTGCAAAAAAGATTTCCAGCGCTTCAATATCTTCACCAATCATCTTGAGCAATTTGCCGCTGTCCTGACGATCCAACTTTGCTGGTGCCAAACGACGAAGCTTCGCAAAAATGAGCTTACGTAAATCCGCCAGAGAATGGAAGGCAACAAAATGCCCGAAATAATGCTCGCCATAACGAAAGGCGCCCCGAGCTAGGGCTAGTCCAATCAGTAAAATCAGACTCCACCAAGCAGGCTGCTGACCATTTAAAGCATGAAAACCTAATACAATCACCAGAGTTGGAATTGCCACCGTCGTGACAAAGCCAAACACCGCAAAGAAAACCGCTAGAGCGATAAAAGGGAGCAAATGGTTCATCACCTGAAAAAATCTGCTGAGGATAACACGCGTTGTGTAACGTTTTTTAGTTTCCATGCGTTAATTTCTCCAATTCTTGCTGGGTATTTGCCAATTGGCGGTATTCTTCACTCTGTTCATAGACTTCTGTCGGTGTTCCCCAAACCGTTGTTTCTTTTCCTATAAAGAGAACTTGACTTGCTTTAGCGACTTGTTTCATCTTGTGGGTAATCTCAATGACAAGTGCGTCTTGCGCTACCAAAGTTAACAAATCATAAATAGCCGCTTCATTGTCTTTATCTACACTGGACGTCACTTCATCAAACAGATAGAGCGAACGCTTAGCTAAGATAGCCCGCACACAAATGATCTGCTGGCGTTGCCCCGGTGACAATTGACTGCCGTTTTCTCCCACAAGAGTATCGAGACCTTGAGGCAAATCTCTTACAAACGCTAAAACGCCATTTTCAGCCAGCCAGCCCTCTATTTCACCTCGCGACCAATCTACTGCCAACTGTAGATTTTCAATAATGGATGCGTTTAAAAGAACACTGTTTGCTGACACATACATGACTTCCTGATAAATTGTTGATTTGGATAGGCTTTTGATTTCTTTTTCTCCTAAGAAAATGGAGCCTCTGTCCACCTGTCGTTTTCCCAACAACAGCTTGGCTAACGTCGTTTTCCCACGACCGCTTTCTCCTGCAATGGCTAAGATTTGTCCACGTTTCATTTTAAAACTTAGCTCTTCAAACAATTTTCTATCCGCCAAAGCAAAATCTAAGCCACTAACTGTCAATTCACTAAAAGGAGTCAATTCCTGCTGTTCCTCTTTTGCTTCTTTTTCAATCGAATCCAAAAAACCAAAAATTCGATCAGCCATTTTGGTATTCATCATCACTAAATGCATTCCATAACCGGCTTCACGAATCGGCGTGAAAAACTCAGTCGCAATGAAAACAAAGTAAATCATAGCGAACAGTGATAAGTGCCCTGCTTGTAACATGGAAGCTGCAACAAAGCCTGACACACCAATCCCCAAGTACATGACTGCATCCATATAGCCAACTGACTGTAGCTGAAATCCTAGAAGTTCCATCGTTGCATCACGAAAATCCTCTGCTTGCGCTGCAAACTCCTTTTCATATTTAGCATCTGCCTGATAAGAATAAAGAGTATTCAGCCCTTGAAGATCATCTAAAAAGAGATTACCAACGTCCATATAAGAAGCCCAGTAACGATTCATAATCCTGCGCGAACGCTTCTGCATGAGAACAACAGAAATAGGAATCAAAGGTAGCGAGAGAATAAAAATCAAACCGCCAGCAGGGAACAGAAAGAACACAACCACCAACACTGTCAAGCAATTCAAATACGTTCGTAGACTTAAGGGGAGATAATAAGAATAATACGTATCTAAACTGTCAATTCCTTGTGACGCTACTGTCAGCACATCTGCAGCCGTCTTACTATCCTGAAATTCTCCATCTTTATCTACGAAAGCCTGAAAAAATGCTGCTTTTAGTTTATTGCGAGCAAACTGCGAAGCTACTCCTTGGAAATTTTTCGCCAGAAGCGAAAGCGTAAAACCTAAGCTAGAAAAGAAGAACAGCCAAAAAAGAACCGACAAAAAGTTCAATGGTATTCTCTCATATAAATCCGATAAAACTTTTGCTATCAATGCAAAGCTCAAAATCCGCATGATAAATTGAAGCCAAGCTAAAAAAGCTGATAGATAAACCAGTTTCATTTTAGGCTGGATCTGTTCTTTCAAACGAGCAATCAGCTCTTTCTTTCTGCTCCGTGATATTTTTTCTTGCTCTTGTGCCATCACTTTCTCCTCATATTCTTCATTCTATCCTACATTTATTCATTATAACACTCCCAAGCAGAGAAATAAATTAAATTTTCAGTTTTTTTAATTTGTACAGTCCATGAAAACTTTCCTTCCTTGTGAAATCTATTCATAAGATAAAGAATTAGTCAGCCTTTCTACGCTAGGCAACAAAAAACCAGCTGGCCATTCCAACTGGTTTTGAGTAAAGTGAACCATTACCAAATAATCACGCGGTCTTCTGGTTTGCGCCACATGCCATCGCCTTCTTTAACATCAAAAGTCGTAAAGAAATCATCAAAGTTTGGCAATTGTACATTTGTACGGAGTTTTCCGGGAGCATGAACGTCCACACTTGCTAGCATTTGCATGTATTCTGGACGAGCTTTCATGCGCCAGATACGGGCAAAGTTAGTAAAGAATTCTTCTGCAGAGAAGTCTGCTTCTTTCTTAGCTGCTTCCAATGCTGCCGCAATCCCACCAAGGTCTGCAATATTTTCTGAAACAGTTAGTTTCCCATTGACTTTAGCACCGTAAGAATCCTGTCCGTCAAATTGCTCAATCACCTTTTGAGTACGTGCTTGGAAGGCCTCGTAATCTTCTGGCTTCCACCAATTGTTCAAACTTCCGTGTTCATCAAATGAAGCTCCATTTGAGTCAAAAGCATGAGAAATCTCATGAGCAATTACCGCACCGATTCCACCATAATTAGCTGATGAAGATTGATGCAAATCATAAAATGGCGCTTGGAGAATGGCTGCTGGGAACACAATTTGATTTTGCTGTGGGTCATAATACGCGTTGACCATATGGGCTGGCATGTGCCATTCACTGCGATCCACTTCCTTATTCCACTTGCTCCATGTATGCGCAATAGAAATTTTTGCTAAGTTTTGAGCATTCCCCACCAAACTCAATTTCTCATCAATCACTTTTTTAGCATAGGTTTCTGGCAATTTCTCTGGATAGCCGATATGCGGTGTAATGACGTTGAGCTTGACAATCGCTTTATCACGTGTTTCCTTAGCAAGCCAATCTGCCTTTTCCAGACGCGACTTATAAACATCAATCATAGCAGCAACTTTATGCTCTACATCAGCTTTGGCTTCAGGTGAGAATTTTTCTCCCGCATACCACAAACCAAGTGCTTGGTTATACGGACCTTGCGCTAGCTGGTAAGCTGCCTTTTCTTTCGGACGGGGTTCTGGGACACCTGAGATAGCGCGTGCATAGGTACCTGAAAGGACACGAATTTCTTCAGTGAGCAAAGAAGTCCATGCTCCAGTAGAGAATAACTTCAGTGCCGCATGCAAATGCTCCCAATTCTTTTCTGAATAACATTCTGCTGCAAATTCTTTCCAGAAGCGCTCTTGAGGAACAATCACTTTGTCTGGGACTTGTCCCAAAATCTCTGTAAAAATCGCGTCAAGCGGCAATTCTGGAGCTAGCTTCGTAAAATCTGCCCAATCGTAAGGATGATACAATTTCACATATTCTGAACTTTCTTCATTAGAAAGGACATACTTGGCTAATTTAGCATCCAATTCCAGATATTTATCCAAAATATCTTTTGTTTCCTCTGCCGAAAAGCCAAATTTAGGCAACAATTCTTCCTGCATTTTCCGCCAGATTGCCAGCAATTCCTTGCCCTTTTCATTTCCTTCTTCATAGTAGGTTGTATCTGGCAAAATGATCCCAGGTGCATCAGCCCAGAGAACATTCATTTGCGCATTCATAAAGTCTGGAGCAACATCAAAAGTAAAGAAATTTGGCTTTCCAGCCATTTCATATTCAGCAATCTTATCTGCAAATTCCTTAAAAGAGCCAAGCGCTTTATATTCTTTCACAAGCGGCATCGCTGGAGCAACTCCTGCTTGTTCCCGTCCGTCAAAATCTGCCACCAAACGATGGTATTTCACAAAATTTTGCAAAATTGGATCATCCGGCACATCTTGACCTGCTAACCATTTATCAGTTGTAGCCAGCATCAATTTTTCAATATCTTGATCCAGATCCATAAATCCACCTGTCACAGGCTTATCATCAGGAATAACTGCTGTTTTTTCCCATTCACCATTGACATAGTCAAAAAAATCATCTTGTAAACGTGTCATCTTGTTCTCGCTTTCATTGTTTTATCTTAATCCTATCAAAAAAGTTCTGAATAATCAAACTTTAATCAAAAGAGATTTTCTGGCAAACTTTACTTCTGATTTTTCTTAAAAATTCTAAAAATTAACTTGACTTAATTTTTATTTTAATGTATATTAACAGTAGGAGGTATAAAAATGATACGTATCGAAAATTTAAGTGTCTCTTATCAGGAAACACTTGCTCTCAATCAGATTTCTTTGGAAATCCAAGGCCCAACTATCATGGGAGTTATTGGCCCCAACGGAGCTGGTAAATCCACTCTTTTAAAAGGAATGTTGGGTATCATTGACCACGCTGGACAAACTTATCTTGATGATAAAGAATTCTCAAAAGTGCTCAGTCACGTAGCTTATGTGGAACAAAAAATTCACATTGACTACAACTTTCCTATCAAAGTAAAAGAATGTGTATCGCTTGGACTGTATCCAAAAGTGAAACTCTTCCACAGACTAAAAAGCACAGACTGGGACAAGGTGACAAATGCGCTGCGCATTGTCGGCTTAGAGGATTATGCTGAACGCCAAATCAGCCAATTATCAGGAGGGCAATTTCAACGGGTCTTGATTGCGCGCTGTCTGGTACAAGAAGCAGACTGTATCTTTCTAGATGAACCATTTGTCGGGATTGATTCAATCAGCGAAGAAATTATCATGACAACGCTACGCAATCTAAAAGAACAAGGAAAAACGATTCTCATCGTCCACCATGACTTAGGAAAAGTCCCACATTACTTTGATCAAGTTTTAATTTTGAATAAAGAACTCATTGCCATTGGGGAAACTTCATCAACTTTCACAGAAGAAAACTTGAAAAAAGCCTATGGCTCTCAGCTTTTTGTGAATGGAGGTCTCTAATATGTTTTCAGAATTTATTGATGGACTACAAAATTTCCATTTTCTACAAAATGCACTGATTACAGCCATTGTCATCGGGATTGTTGCTGGAGCAGTTGGTTGCTTCATTATTCTAAGAGGCATGTCTTTGATGGGCGATGCCATTTCACATGCGGTCTTACCGGGAGTTGCGCTCTCCTTTATTTTAGGAATCAACTTCTTTATCGGAGCCATTGTTTTTGGACTTTTAGCCTCGGTTATTATTACTTATATTAGAGGAAATTCAATTATTAAAAGTGATACTGCCATTGGAATAACTTTTAGCTCCTTTTTAGCTCTTGGAGTCATCTTGATCGGGGTTGCGAATAGTTCAACTGACCTTTTCCATATTCTTTTTGGGAATATCTTAGCTGTGCAAGACATTGATATGTGGATTACAATTGGTGTAGGAATCGCTGTTCTAATTATTATTGGACTATTCTTCAAAGAGTTATTGATTACATCTTTCGATCCACTTCTGGCAAAAGCGATGGGGATGCCAGTCAATTTTTATCATTATCTCTTGATGATTCTCTTGACGTTGGTTGCAGTTACAGCTATGCAAAGTGTGGGAACGATTTTGATTGTTGCTATGCTGATTACACCTGCTGCTACTGCTTATCTTTACGCTAACAGTCTTAAAACAATGATTATCTTGTCTTCTAGCTTGGGGGCAATTGCATCTGTCTTAGGACTCTTCATTGGCTATACCTTTAATGTTGCGGCCGGCTCAAGTATTGTACTGACATCTGCCATTATCTTTGCCATTAGTTTCTTTATCGCTCCAAAACAACGATTTAACAAACTTAAAAACAAACCCAAGCTAAAATAAAATTAGTATTTCATTTATTAAAGGAGAACCTTATATGAAAAAATTAGGTTTTATCGCCGTTCTGTTTTTGGCTGTCGTAGGACTCTTTGCCTGCGCTGGTCAAAAAGGAACTTCTACCAACAAATCTTCAAAATTGAATGTTGTTGCTACCAACTCGATCATCGCTGATATTACCAAAAATATCGCTGGTGATAAAATCAATCTGCACAGTATCGTTCCTGTCGGAAAAGATCCACATGAATACGAACCATTACCAGAAGATGTGACAAAAACATCAAAAGCTGATTTGATTTTCTACAATGGTATCAATTTGGAAACAGGCGGAAATGCTTGGTTTACAAAATTAGTTAAAAACGCGAAAAAGAAAGAAAACAAAGATTACTATGCTGTAAGTGACGGTGTTGAGGTCATTTATCTTGAAGGTCAAAGCGAAAAAGGAAAAGAAGACCCACACGCTTGGCTCAATCTTGAAAACGGAGTTATCTATGCAAAAAATATTGCAAAACGTTTGATTGAAAAAGACCCTAAAAACAAAGAAACTTACGAAAAGAATCTGAAAGCCTATACTGCGAAACTTGAAGCATTGGACAAGGAAGCAAAAGCAAAATTCAACAACATTCCTGCTGAAAAGAAAATGATTGTTACCAGCGAAGGTTGCTTCAAATACTTCTCTAAAGCCTACGGCGTGCCATCTGCTTACATCTGGGAAATCAACACAGAAGAAGAAGGAACTCCAGACCAAATCAAAACATTGGTTGAAAAACTTCGTAAAACAAAAGTGCCATCACTCTTTGTTGAAAGTAGTGTTGATGACCGTCCAATGAAGACTGTTTCAAAAGATACAAAAATTCCAATTTATGCCAAGATTTTCACTGATTCAATCGCTGAAAAAGGTGAAAAAGGAGATAGCTACTACGATATGATGAAATGGAACTTAGATAAGATTTCAGAAGGTCTTAGCAAATAAGAAATGGAAAAAGGAGCCGGAATTGATTGCCAGTTCCTTTTTACTTGAAATTCTTCTTGAATAATAAGCCTTTCATTCTCTGAAACAAGCGGTTATCGGCTGTATTCTTAAGTTATTTTTGATATACTAGTAAGATAAGGAGTAAAAGGACAACATGACCCCAAACAAAGAAGATTACCTCAAATGTATTTATGAGATTGGTACGCATACTCAAAAAATTACAAATAAAGAAATTGCCGCCCAAATGCAGGTATCTCCCCCAGCTGTTACAGAAATGATTAAAAAGATGAAAGCCGAAAAATTGATTGTAAAAGATAAAACAAGTGGTTATTTACTGACAGATCTTGGTTTACATCTTGTTTCTGAGCTATATCGCAAGCACCGACTCATCGAGGCTTTTCTCGTACATGATTTGGGATATACGACTGATCAAATCCATGAAGAAGCGGAAGTCTTAGAACACACCGTTTCAGAATTATTTGTCGAGCGCTTAGAAAAAATGCTGAATTTCCCAGAAACCTGTCCCCACGGCGGAACCATTCCTGCAAAAGGTGAATTATTGGTCGAAAAATACCAATTGACTTTAGATCAAGTCGAAAATGCTGGAACCTATCGTTTAGCACGAGTTCACGATGAATTTGAACTATTAAAATATTTGGAAAAACACGATTTACATCTGGGAGATACGCTGATACTGGAGCAATACGATCCTTACGCTCAACTGTATGCGCTCAAGGTCAATGGAAAAGAGCTGCAAGTCAACTCTGCTATCGCTCAACAGCTTTATGTGGAAAAAATATAAAAGGAAGTCAAAGCTGATAACATTAACACATTGGAGACTGCTCAATGCGTATTGAGTTTTATCCTAGAAAGCAAACAAGTCTGGAACAGTTTTGTCCAGACTCGTTTTTATTTATCATTTTCTCAACGATTCTTCGTATCTAACACAATCGTCACCGGTCCGTCATTGACTAACTCAACCTGCATATCAGCTGCGAAAACACCTGTTTTAACAGGTATTTCTCGACCTAGCAATTCGTTAAAATCATCATACAATTGACTAGCCAAGTCTGGTTGAGCAGCGCCTGTAAAAGCTGGACGATTCCCTTTTTTTGTATCTGCGTAAAGGGTAAATTGAGAAATAGAGAGAATTTCTCCTTTCACATCTTTGACAGATAAATTCATTTTATCTTCTTTATCTGAAAAAATCCGCATATTGGCAATTTTTCTTGCTGCATATTCTACATCTTCTTGAGAATCATCTGGTGCTACACCGACTAGTAACAGCAGTCCTTGCTGAATCTGATTGTAAAGTTCGGTATCAATGGATACCGAAGCTCGCTTCACACGCTGAATCACTATTTTCATTGTTGAACTTCCTAATTTCCGTTACATTTTGTGAATTAATTCGCAAAAATGCAATTCTAGCAAAACATTTCCGCTCTGCTGTCCTCACCTAGCCATTTGTCCTTTTGACAGAATAAACTTCAGGCACGCTCTTAATCTTATCTACAACTGTTGTGAGCATAGATAGATTAGCAATTCCAAAAGAAACATGGATGTTGGCAAATTTCATATCCTTCGTTGGCTGTGCATTGACAGTGGAGATATTTTTGGTTGTATTGGACAAGACTTGTAACACATCGTTCAAAAGACCTGCTCGATTCAAACCATAAATATCAATGTGCGCTGTGTATTCCTTCGTAGAGGTATTTTCTTCCCATTCGACATCAATCAAGCGCTGCTCATAATTTTCCTGCGCCCGCAGATTCATACAGTCCTTACGGTGAATCGCCACGCCACGCCCTTTGGTAATGTACCCGACAATCTCGTCACCAGGAACTGGATTGCAACATTTGGCAATCCGTATCAAAAGCCCTGACGCACCTTGGATAATGACGCCGCCCTCATGCTTGACTTTCAGCGTTTCTTTATTCTCACGCTTCACTTCTCCGCCCTTGACAAGCTCTTCTGCTTCAGCTCTCGCTTTAGCACGCTCTTCCTCACGGCGTTCTTTTTCTGTCAAACGGTTAAAAATAGAAATCGCACCAATCTCACCAAAACCAATCGCCGCAAAAAGAGCTTCTTCTGTTTTGTAGCTCGTTTTTTGCAGGACTTCTTCCATGTGCTTTTTGTCCATGTATTTATTAGCTACATAGCCATGTTCTTGGAATTGTGCCTGTAAAAGTTCGCGCCCTTTAGAAATGGATAATTCCTTGTCTTGGTTTTTGAAAAATTGACGAATCTTATTGCGGGCCTTGCTTGTTTTTACAACATTAATCCAGTCACGACTTGGACCAAATGAATTGGTACTGGTAATAATCTCAACTTGATCTCCAGTTTTTAGCTTCGTAGTTAGCGGCACCATGCGACCATTGACCTTGGCACCAACCGCCTTTTCACCAACTTTAGTATGGATTTCATAGGCAAAATCAATCGGTCCAGAGTCTTTTGGCAACGAGCGGACAGCTCCGTCCGGTGTAAAGACATAGATTTCCTCAGCAAGGTAATTTTCTTTGACAGAATCCACAAAATCCTGTGCATCATTAGACTGGTCTTGGAGTTCCATCATCTCCTTAATCCAATTCATCCCAATCGCCGATTCTTTGCTATCAACCTGCCCTTTAATACCTTTTTTATAGGCCCAGTGTGCAGCAACCCCGTATTCAGCCACTTCGTGCATTTCTTTCGTCCGAATTTGAAACTCAATCGGACCTTTAGGTCCATAAACGGTGGTGTGGATAGACTGATAACCGTTCGCTTTGCGATTGGCGATATAGTCTTTGAAACGCCCAGGCATGGGGCGCCAAAGTTCATGAATGTAACCCAGCATAGCATACACATCACTCTGCGTGTCTAAAATGCAGCGAATGGCAATCAGGTCATAAATTTCATCAAAACGCTTTTTCTTGTCTTGCATTTTGCGATAAATGGAATAAATATGTTTTGGACGACCGTAAATTTCCCCATGAAGATTACGCTCAGACGCATAGGTTTCAATCTTATGAACCACTTCGTCCACTAACTCCTCACGTTCCCGACGTTTTTCTTTCATCAGGTGGGAAATCTTATAAAACTCTGTCGGATTCAAATATCGAAAAGCTAAATCTTCCAATTCCCATTTGACGCTCGAAATCCCCAAGCGATGAGCCAACGGAGCATAAATTTCCATGGTTTCACGTGAGATACGTTCCTGCTTGTCTTTGCGCAGATGCTTGAGCGTTCGCATATTGTGCAAACGATCCGCCAGCTTGACCAAAATGACACGGATATCCTTGGACATCGCCATTAGCATTTTGCGGTGGTTTTCAGCCAACTGTTCCTCGTGAGACATATACTTGACTTTACCAAGTTTGGTCACACCATCTACAATCACGCGCACATCATGTCCAAATTCGCCTTCCAAATCGTCCAAAGTTGCAGCTGTGTCTTCTACAACATC